>NZ_DASWTE010000222.1:0-6822 GCF_036402295.1 Phenylobacterium sp. | reverse complement strand
CGCTGGCCCGCACCCAGCCCTGCAGCCGCCAGCCACCGACGCCTTGCGCCGCCGGCTGCGCCAGGGTGACCGCCGCCGAGGCGCCGGAGGTGTTGGAGCGCGCGCCGCGCAGGCCCGCCTGCTGGTTCACCTGGAAGGCCGAGACGCGCACGGCCGCCTGCACCCCGCCGAACTCATGCTGGACCCGCAGCGCCGCCGAAGCGTCGTCGAGCCGCAGCCGCGTGTCCGCCGCCCCGCGGCGCGGTCCGCGCACGGCGTAGTAACCCTCGGTGCGCGAGCCGGCCGCGGTCAGCAGCACGCCCGGGACGCCCGCCGCGAGCGCCGCCCGGAAGCTGTCGCGCTCGCCGGCGCTGACCTCGGCCGCGGCGATCCCGTTCGGCGTGGCCCGTTCCTGCAGCGCCACGACGCCGGTCAGCGCGCCCGCGCCGTACGGCCCGGCGCCCGCGCCGCGCACCACGGTCGCGCCCTCGATCCCCTCCGGCGGCAGCCCGCTCCAGATCACCCAACCGCCGAACGGGTCGTTCTGCGGCGCCCCGTCCAGCGTCACCAGCGCGCGGCCGGCGCCCGACGGCGCGATCGCCCGCAGCGACAGCCCCTGGGTCGTGGGATTGGCCGCGCCGCTGCCCGTGCGCCTGAACAGCGACACGCCCGGCGCACTCTTCAGCGCCTCGTCCAGCCGCGGATCCACCTTCAGCACCTCGGGGCCGATCTGCACGGCGCTGAACACCGCATCGCCCCCCAGCGGCGCCAGGCGCGGGGCCGTGATCACCACGGTGTCGACGGGCGGGGGTGGCAAATCGGGCATCACGCCTCGTAAAGCTGGTATGTCAGAAAAGCGGCCTAGTGGGCTTATCAGCGTCGGGGGAGATCGCAATGGCGAAGGTCGCCATCGTCACGGGTGCGGGCAGCGGTATCGGGCGTGCTGTGTCCCTGGCGCTACTCCGCGACGGCTGGAGCGTGGCCCTGGCCGGCCGCCGCGAGGCCGAGCTCGCCGCCACCGCCGCCTTGGGCGAAGGCGCGCCGTGCCTGGTGCAACCGACCGATGTCGCCGACGAGGCCTCGGTCGACGCCCTCTTCGCCGCCACCAAGGCCCGATTCGGCCGCCTGGATCTGGTGTTCAACAACGCCGGGACCGGCGCGCCGCCTGTGGCCCTCGAGGACCACAGCCTCGAGCACTGGAAGCGCGTGGTCGACGTGAACCTGACCGGCCCCTTCCTCTGCACCCGCGCCGCGTTCCGCCTGATGAAGGACCAGGACCCGCGGGGCGGGCGGATCATCAACAACGGCTCGATCGCGGCCCACGTCCCCCGGCCCCGCTCGTTCGCCTACACGGCCACCAAGCATGCGATCACCGGCCTCACCCGCTCCACCTCGCTGGAGGGCCGCACCTGCGACATCGCCTGCGGCCAGATCGACATCGGCAATGCCGGCACCGACATGACGCGCGCGATGGCCAAGGGCGTGCCCCAGGCCGACGGCTCGCTGAAGCCCGAGCCCGTCATGGACGTCCAGGCTGTGGCCGACGCGGTGGTCTACATGGCCGGCCTGCCGCTTAGCGCCAACGTGCAGTTCATGACCGTGATGGCGACCCAGATGCCCTTCATCGGCCGTGGCTAGCCGAAAATCTCGCGACCCGCGTTCGCCGGCTGCAACACGCTGAAAGGGCTGCGCGGGCGCTCGGGGCCGAGAGCGTGACTATGCCTAGGTTATCAGCGGTAACTGTCCGTTCATATTGCACCGCAACAGTGGTGCTGCACCGCGACAACTTAACGCTTGCGTCAACGGCAGGATCGCGGAATCAGCGGGATCACAGACGGCGAGTCCGGCGCGTTAGTCACCGGCAGCGGTCTGAAAGAGGAACGCCGGAACGGGTTTTGTCGAACCCATATTCCCCGGAATTTGAACCCCATGATCCGTACTCTGACCGTCGCGGCCGTCGCCGCCCTCATCGCTGCTCCGGCCGCCGCGCAGTCGACTCGCGTCTCGCTCGACGGCAAGTCCAGCGCCCAGGTGCAAGCCGACATCGCCAAGGCCGCCAAGAAGGTCTGCACGCAAGCCGTCGTCGGCGCGTCGTTCCCGCGCGAAATGTACGCCTCGTGCTTCAAGCACGCCGTGAAGACCGCGAACGTCCAGCTCGGCGCGCAGTCACAGATGGCCGCGGCCCAGAACTAAGCTTCAGCTGACGCCGAAGGCCGGCCCTGGGGTCTCGACCTCGGCCTCCGTGAACTTCGGCGCCCGCTGCTCCAGGTTGGCGCGCACCGCCTCGACCTGGTTCGGCGAGCCGATCAGCGCGGTCTGTTCCCGGCTCTCTTCGAGCAGGACTTCCCGCTGATCGGCCTCGGCCGCGAGATTCAACAGCCGCTTGGCCGCCCGGATGGCGTGCGGGTTCCGCCCGGCCACCTCCTTGGCGTAGGCCAGCGCCTCGGCCCGCGGGTCCGCGATGCACCGCGTCGCCATCCCGATCCGCACCGCCTCCTCACCGTTGAAGATCCGGCCCGAGAAGGTCAGGTCCCGCGCGATGTCGTCGCGCACCAACTGGCGCATCAGCACCAGTCCGGCCATGTCGGGCACCAGGCCCCACTTGATCTCCAGCACCGACAGTTTCACGTCCGGCGTCACGAACCGCATGTCGGGGCCCAACGCCAGTTGGAAGCCGCCGCCGTAGGCGACGCCGTGCACCGCGGCGATCACCGGCACGGGGATCTCGCGCCAGACCATCACCGCATGCTGCGCCCGGTTTGAGCCGCCCGGCGTGCGGTTGCGGGTGACCAGCGCGTCGCCCGTGCTGCTCTGCCCGCCCGAACGCCCGCCAGAGGCCATCGCCGCGAAGTTCGACGTGTCGAGGCCGGCGCAGAAGGCGCGGCCCTCACCCGACAGCACCACGGCGCGCACGCCCGGCTCGCCCTTCAGCCGCTCGCCGGCCTGGATCAGGGCCTCGAACATGGCGTTGTCCAGGGCGTTCATCTTGTCGGCCCGCACGAGCCGCACGTCGGCCACGCCGTCGGTGATCTCGATCGCAACCCGGTCGTTCATTGCTTCCTCCCTACCGCTTCGCCAGCACGTAGCCGGCGCGCGGGAAATGCACATGGCTCACATCGATCTCGCCGACCTCGCGGGCCAGCGAGATGCGGTCGCGGGACAGGCCCACCAGCACCCCCTCCACGGGATCGCGGCCGTAGTCGTCGGCCTGCACGACCACCCGGTCGCCCTTCTTCACCCCTGACGGATCGCCGGGATCGCACGCCACGTCCGACGTGGGCTCGCTGGCGGTCGCGACCTTCACCGCCTCGGCGGGCGTCATGTCGCTGCGCTTTCCGTGGCCGATGGCGCGCACCCGGTCGCGCCAGGCGCGCGTGCGGTCCAGGCCCGCCATGAGTTCGTCGGCGATCGTCGGCGACGCGCCCGACAGCCACCAGACGTTCATCCACGCCGCCACGTCCGCCAGCGAAGGCGTCTTGCCACCCAGGAAATCGTCCTGCTTCAGGCCATCCTCCAGCCACGCCGCATAGGCCCGCCATTGCTGGCGCATGAACGGCGCGGCGGCCTTCATCGCCCCAGTGTCGAACGGCCGGCCCGACAGCTTCTCGCGGTCGGCGATGAACTCCTTGGGCACGGCGTCGCCCATCTCGGCGAAGATCACCACCACGGTGGCCTGGAACCACAGCCGGTCGGCCCACAGGTTCACCG
Organism: Phenylobacterium sp.; assembly: GCF_036402295.1. Taxonomy (GTDB): domain Bacteria; phylum Pseudomonadota; class Alphaproteobacteria; order Caulobacterales; family Caulobacteraceae; genus Phenylobacterium. The sequence goes on along the minus strand of NZ_DASWTE010000222.1, from coordinate 3,135 downwards.
CCCAGTCGGCTCCGCGCACCACCGGCGGCGTCGGATGCCGCCGCTCGATCTCGGCCAGGATCACCTGGCTGTCGCAGTAGATGTCCGCGCCGATCTGCATGACCGGGATGCGCCGGTAGCCGCCGGTCAGCGGCGTCAGGTCGGGCTTCGGCATGATCACCGGCTGGATCACCGAACGCCAGGCGAGCCCCTTGATCCCCAGCATCAACCGCACCTTCTCCGAGAAGGGCGAGGTGTCGTAGTGGTGGAGGATGATCTCGCCCATCTAGACGACGACCACGCCGGGTCCCGGCGGGTTCGTGTAGAGGGCGTCAACCAGCGCCTTGCGACGCTCGAGCGTGGCGCGCTGGTTCACATAGCCCTTGTCGGTGATCTCGCCGCCGTCGATCGAGGGCGGCTCGGTCATGACGATGAAGCGGGCGACCCGCCGCGACGAGCCGCCGGCCGTCCGGTTGAACTCGCCGATCCGTTCCTTCAGCTCCGCCGTCAGCTTCTCCAGCGGGTTGTCGCCCAGCGTCGGCATCGCCGCCGGCGACGGCCAGATCAGCGCCCCGGCGAACGGCTTGTCCTGCCCGGCGATCACCATGTCGAAGGCGTAGGGCGTGCAGGCGGCCACCAGGTCGGGCCGCAGCGTGCCGACCGACACCCACGTCCCGCTGTCCAGCTTGAAGTCCTCGGTGACCCGCCCGTCGAACACCAGGCCCAGGTGCGGCTGCTCAGGGTCGAGGAACCGGCAGGCGTCGCCCAGCTTGTAGAAGCCCTCCTCGTCGAAGGCGGCGGCGGTCTTCTCAGGGTCGTTGTGGTAGCCGGTGGTCACCGTTGGGCCCTTCACCCGCACCTCCAGCTTCGACCCGTTGGGCACGAGCTTCAGCGTGATGCCCGGCAGCGGCAGCCCGATCAGCCCCACGAGTTCGGTGATCCAGTGGACCACCGTGATGCCCAGGGTCTCGGTCGCGCCGTACATCGTGGTAAGCGGGATGCGGTGGCCGGTCTCGGCGATGGCCAGCGCCTGCAGGCGGTTCGAGACGTCGGTCGACAGCGTCGCCCCGCCATAGCCGCAGCTGCGCAGGTTCCGGAAGAAGCTCTTCCGCAGCTCCGGGTCGCGCTCCATCGCCTCCACCAGCATCCCGAACGCCACCGGCGCCGAGCCGAAGCCCATCGGCGAGATCTCGTAGAGGTTCTTGATGGTGGTCTCGAACTGCCCCGGGATCGGCTTGCCCTCGTCCAGGTGCAGCGTCCCGCCGCCCCACAGCACGCCGTTGAACCCGATGGTGCCGGCCGAGATGTGGCTCCACGGCATCCACTCCAGGCTCTGCGGGATCAGGCCCGGCTCGGGCGGCTCGGTGCGCAGGCCCTCCCCGCCCGCGATGACGCCCGCGAACATGCCGTGCGTCTGCGGCACGCCCTTGGGCATGCCGGTCGAGCCGGAGGTGAAGAGGTACTTGGCGACCGTCGAGGCGCCGATTGTCTCCCGCGCCGCCTCGACCGCCGACGTCGGCTCGGTCGACGTCAGCTCCGAAAGCGGGATCGTGTCCGCTGCGCCGTCCGCCGTGACGAACCGCAGGTCGGCGTCCAGGGCCCGGAGCGTCGCGAACGCCCGCTCGAACGCCGCCGCGCTCTCGGTGTAGACCACCTTCGGCCGCACCACGCCGAAACAATGCTTCAGCTTGGCGTGGTCGGTGGAGATCAGGCTGTAGGCCGGGCTGATCGGGGCGATCGGGACGCCCACCGTGTAGCAGCCCAGCATCATCAGCGCATGGTTCACCGAGTTCGCCGAGAGCACCATGACGCTGTCGTCGGCGGTCAGCCCCTGGTCCAGCAGCCACTGCGCGATGCCGTCGGCCGCCCGCTTGGCCTCGCCGTAGGTGACGCCCTTCCAGGGCCCATGGCCCGGCTCGCGCTGCAGGATGTAGGGCCGCTCGGGATGCGCCGCCGCCCGCTCGGCCAGCAGGTGCGCGATCGAGCGCGGGCCCTCGGCCGGCGGATGGTTCGAACGGACGTAGTAGGTCCCGTCCGCGGTCTTCTCGATGGAAACGTCCGGGGCCTTCTGCGGCAGCGGCTTGAACGGCGGCAAGGTCCTGGCGGCTTCGTTCACCAGTGGGGCCTGGTCGTCGGCGGGGCTCATGCCCGTCCTCCCGGTTGTCGTTGGTTGGCCGCAAGCCTACGCCAGCCGCCGGGGCGTTCAACGGGGACGCCACGTAAGGTGGCGACCGTCAGGGACGTAGCGTCAGCCGCATCCAGTGCTCCGCATGGCCCAGCGGCTTGTCGGGGATGGTCGCCAAGGTCTCGAAGCCGAGACGCTCGTAGAACCCCTGCGCCTGGAAGCTGTGGGTCGAGAGGAACAGGTAGCGGCACCCGCGCGCCCGCGCCTCGCCGATCGCCGCCTGCATCAGGGCCGAGCCCAGGCCGGCATGCCGCCGGTCCTCGCGCACCCAGACGTAGCGCAGCTCGGCGATCCCGCCCCAGGTGTAGCCGGCCGCCCCGGCCACCATCTCCCCTGCCTCGTCGCAGGTGAAGGCCAGGTCGCGGCCATCGTGATAGCCGGTGGCGTGACGGTTGAACTCGTAGAGCCGGTCTTCGAGGCCCGCGCCGTCGAAGGTCTCGTGCTGGGTGATGACGGATCCCGAGCCCATGCGGAGGACTCCATACCCAATCCCGCTCGTCACGGCGAATGCCGGCCGGCTCGACTTAATTGTAATCTGCAACTAGTATGAATATGAGGACGGTATAGCTTACACTCGGAGGGGCCAGCGCATGATCACCGTATTCGGTGGACAGACATCGCGATCGCTCCGGGTCGTCTGGCTGATGGAGGAGATGGGCCTGCCGTACCGCGTGAGGCAGGTGGACATGCTGGCCGACGGCGAGGACGCCGAGTTCCTGGCGGTCAACCCCGCCCGCTTCATACCGGTGATGCGGGACGGCGACGTCACCATGGTCGAGTCGATCGCGATCATGGAGTACGTGATGGCCCGCTACGGGCCGACTCCGCTTGCGCCCAGGCCCGACGACCCGGCCTTCCCCGCCTACCAGCAGTTCCTTCACCTGGGCGAAGCCGGCCTCGCGACCTTGATGATGCCCCCCATCGTCAGCCGCTTCCTGGCGCCCGAGGCGGAACGGCAGAACTGGGGCGCC
>NZ_DASWTE010000221.1:0-1671 GCF_036402295.1 Phenylobacterium sp. | reverse complement strand
GGCTGGCCGAACATCAGCGACAGCGGGACCGTAAGACCGTGGTCGACGTCCATCTTGTTGACGATGGTCATGTCGAACTCGTCGAGGATCAGCGTCTCGGCCAGATGCCAGGCCAGTTCGGGATGGCCTTTCACGATGGGCACGGGACGCGGCCCCCAGCCTTCGTCGGCCGGCTGGAACTCGTCCGCGCAGCCGATGGCGAAGGTGGGGATCAGCTCCAGCGAGAAGGCCGAGGCGTGGTCGTTGTAGACCAGGATGACGACGTCGGGCTTCTGCTCGGCGATCCAGCGCTTGGAGGCTTCGTAGCCGGCGAACACCGGCTGCCAGTACGGCTCTCCGGCCTTGCCGTTGTCGAGCGCGGCGCCGATGGCCGGCACGTGGCTGGTGGCGACGCCGGCGGTGATCCTGGCCACTAGCGCTGCTCCTTCTTGGACCGGTTGCCTTCGACCGAGCGGCCGCCGTCGAGCATCATCTGGGCGTACGTCTCCTCGCTGACGCCGCTCATGACGGCGGCGATCTGGCGGAACGAGAGGCCGTCGGTCGCGGCGATCTTCGAGGTGAAGTAGATGTTGCCGCCCAGCGCGATCATGCCGTTCCAGTCGCGGCTGAGCACCGCCTGCTTCTGGGCCTCGGTCATGGGCCAGCCATCGAGATAGGCGCGCTCGTCGGCTTTGAAGGCGGCGCGGTTCTCGGCCTTCATCAGCGACATGCAGAACTGGTTGAGGTGGAAGCCCTTGCGGGACTGCTCGGCGTCGAACAGCACCGTGCCGGGGATGTCGTGGTAGGGCTTCTCGGTCATCGACCCGCCTCCTTCGGCCAGTAGAGGCGCATCGGGTTGTCGACGAGCAGCTTGCGCTGTTGCTCGGGCGTGACGGCGATCTGCGGGATAAAGTCCACCAGCTGGCCCTCGTCGGGCGTGTGGGTCTTCATGTTGGGGTGCGGCCAGTCGGTGCCCCAGAGCACCCGGTCGGGGAACGCCTCGACGACTCGCCGGCCGAACGGGATCACGTCGGCATAGAAGGGCGGGCCTTCCTTCGACAGCCGCTCGGGGCAGGTGACCTTGCACCAGATGTCGTCGCGGGCGGCCATGAAGGACATGAAGCGGTCAAAGAGCGGGCCGTCGGCGCCCTGGACGACGTCGGGCGTGCCCATGTGGTCCACGACCAGCGGGGCCGGAAGGGCGAGGAAGAAGTCGGAGAGCTCCTCCAGCTCCGCGGCCTCGAAATAGATCACGATGTGCCAGCCCAGCGGCGCGATCCTGGCCGCGATCTCGGTGAGTTCGTCGGGGTCCAGCCGGTCCACCAGGCGCTTGACGAAGTTGAAGCGCACGCCGCGCACGCCGCCGTCGTGCAGGCGCTGGAGTTCCTCGGCGCTCACATCCCGCTTCACCGTGGCCACGCCGCGCGCCCGGCCGTCCGAGTGGGCGATGGCGTCCAGCATGGCTCGGTTGTCGGCCCCGTGGCAGGTGGCCTGGACGATGACGTTGCGGGTGAAGCCCAGGTGGTCGCGCAGCGCCCAGAGCTGGTCCTTGCCGCCGTCGCAGGGCGTGTACTTGCGCCCCGGCGCGTAGGGAAAGACGTCGCCCGGCCCGAAGACGTGGCAGTGGGCGTCCACCGCGCCCGGCGGGACCTGGAAGCTGGGCTTCGCCGGCGAGGGGTGCCAGACCCGCCA
>NZ_DASWTE010000220.1:0-38126 GCF_036402295.1 Phenylobacterium sp. | reverse complement strand
GGCCAGGTTGGCCACCAGCGCATCGTCGACGTCCACCCCGGTCAGGGTGACGTTGCCGGTGTTCTCCACCGTGACCGTGTAGTGGATGATGTCGCCGGCCGCGTCGACGCTGTCCTCGGTCGCCACCTTGGTGATGGTGAGGCTGGGGGTGAGCGCGAGATTGGTGTAGGTCACCGTCCAGTTGACGCCCTCCGCCAGGCTGCCAGACGTCACGCCGGTCTGTACGCTGGTGGTCGGGACCGCACCGCCCGAGACGACGGCGTTGAGGCTGGTCAGCTGCCATCCTGACTGGGTCAGTTCCTTGACCGCGTAGGTCACACCCACATCGAGGTTGCCGAACGTGATCTGGCCGCCGTTCGCAAGGGTGAAGGTCGTGATGCCGCCGCCCAGCAGGTTGCTGAAGTCGTCGGTCATCCCGATCCCGCCTCCGTTCACGTCGACGGCGCCAGCGACCAGTTGGAAGTGGTTGGTCCCGCTGTCGAGGACGCCGTCGCCGCCGGTGGACGCCGTGATGAGGCCGTCCACGACCGTGAAGACCTCTCCGCCGGCCTCGGTGAAGCGGCCATCGTCCTTGCCGTCGACGAGACCGTCGCCCGAAAGGTCGAGTTTTCCGTCGATGACATCGACGGAGTCGGCGGGGCGCGTGAACTCGAAGTTGAACGAGCCCACGGTGTTGCCGGTCGTCTGCTTCACGACCGTGATCGAGCCGGGGAAGACTACCGCCTCGCTCGAGAGCGAGCGGTCCTGCTGGCCGACGCCTTCAGAGGTGGCGGGATTGTTGTCCGCGAATCCCTCCAGCCGCATGTGGTAGGGCGAGCCGCTGATCCCGACCGCCGAGTTGCCTTCCCCCCAATCAGCACGCGTCGCGATGTGGCCGGACCAGGCCGCAACCACGTTGCCGGTGGTCGCGCCGCCCGCTCCGTCGCCGACGTACTTGAACATCACCGTGAGCGAGGTCGAGCTGTCACCGGTGTAACTTCCGGTCATGCGATAGACGGATCCGAGCTCTGTCGCGACGCCGGCGCCCGTCTCGGCCACCTGATCGTCGCCGGTTCCCCAGCGGCCGTCGGCGCCCCAGCCGGCCACGTTGCCGACCTTGGCATAGAGGATGTCGTCGGCGCCGCCCCAAACCCCGTCTGCGCCAGGGCTGAAGGCCCGGTCGTCCGCCGTGTTGACGATGTTGTCGGCGCCGGGGTCGATGTAGCGGAGGTCGGTGATGTTGCCGTAGAATGTGAAGTTACCGGCAGTTTGCGCGATCGCATTCGGGTCGATCGGGATGCCAAGGGTGGTCGGGGTCGCTGGGCCGCCGGCGAAGGCCAGGCCGGTAATCGGATTCGGGATGGTCTCGTCCCGACCCGCCGGGAAGCTGGTGTCGAACGTACCCAGATAGTCGATCGCGTGCTTGCCGCCCTTGGTCGTGTCCCACTGCATCGTCGTGAGATAGACGCCGCCTTCCGTCAGGCCCGTATAGACATCGCGATAGGCGACGAACTCGCCCTCCTTGTAGTGCGCCTGCTGGGCGCCGAGGTTGCCGTTCTGCCAGGTGTCCTTCGCGGAGCCCGAGGTGACCTTGGCGTCCGGAGCAGGTCCGTTGGCCCATTGTTCGAGGCTGAGCTTGATCGGCATCTTGAAAGTCCCCCTAGAACTGTCGCCGCTGCAAGGCGCACGAATTCGTCCCCCCGGCGAGCAACGCCGAGATCCTGAAAGTCTATCGATGAGTTGATGGGCTACGAGCGAACTAGCGAAGTCCGCCCTCGCGAGAAGGCGGGTGGCTTAGGACCAGCTTCTTCGCTTGCGAGTTCCGCAGCATGATCTGCAAATGCTCATCGCATAGCCTCCCAACGGCGATGCTGAACGCCGGACTCCCCACAAGGCATCCGGCGATACACCCCACTTCATGCTATTCACATAACGTCGATATCGACAATTAAGGTTACCGGCTATAGTCGCCGAGACCTTGCGTAACAACATTCGGTGGACGTCGTGCTCGCTTCAACAATATATGGAAGAATGAGTGCAATCTATCCGCGCTGATGAGCAACTATCGCTTGCAATGCGCGATGAGATTAAGATTCCGGCAAGCGGAGCAAGGCTGGTGATCTTGCTCATTCTGAGTAACTTCCCTGAGGCAAGAAGACGGCAACTCTGGATCGGAACAATTGGCTGGTTGATCGCGCGTCGCCCGCGATCCCTCTCAAGGTACGCCGATCCTAGTCGCCGACGTACTTGCACGCTGCACGCACCGGTGTGGTCCAGCCCACTTGTCGCCCGACACTGGGCAGGGCGAGACCGACCGCTCCGGACCTCCTCGCGGTAGGGCTGGATCGTCTGTTTCCGGGCGTCGACCGAAGGTCTGCTTCCGGCGCGACACGGACCATGCCCCAACCCGCCGGAACTCAGCGTTGCTCGTTTGGCTGCTCCGTCATCCGGCGGGCAAGCGCCACGAAGGCCTTGAAGGCGGCTGAGGGGTTCTTTCGGCCGGGGTAGTAGAGGCACAGGGCCGGCCGCTGAAGCGCGAAGCTTTCCAGCACCGGGATGAGACGGCCGGCCGCGATCTCGCTGCGCACGTCGGGCTCCATGAAGAAACCGAGTCCCAGGCCTTCCAGCACGGCCGTCCTGGAGAGCCCGGCCTCGTCCAGCGTGATGGGCCCCGTCACGTCGACATGGACGGTCTCCCCGCGGAGCTCGAACGGCCAGCGGAAGAGCGCGCCGTTCGGCAGCCGGATCCGGATGCAGGCGTGGTGGAGGAGGTCGCTCGGGACCTGCGGCGCAGGGCGGGTGTCGAAATAGCTCGGGGCGCCTACGACCACGTAGCGCAGCGCCGGGCTCACCGGCACGGCGATCATATCGCTGGGCACGAGATCCGCGACGCGGACCCCGAGGTCGAAGCCTTCGGCCACCACGTCGACCAACCTGCCTTCGGTGACGAGGTCCACATGCACATCGGGGTAGCGCCGCAAGTACTCCAGGATCAGCGGCGACAGGACCTCGCGGGCGGCGGTGGCGAACGCATTGATCCGCAGCACCCCCGAGGGCGTCGCCTGCTGTCCCCGCACAAGATCCATCGCCCCATGGATGTCCTGCAGCGCGGGGCCGACCTGTTGCACGAAGGTGCGCCCGGCGTCCGTCAGCGAGACGCTGCGGGTCGTGCGGTTGAAGAGGCGCACGCCGAGTGACGCCTCCAGCTTGGCGACGGCGTTGCTGAGCGCCGTCGTCGAGACGCCGAGATCGAGCGCCGCACGCCGGAAGGAGGCCCTTCGGGCGACGGCGAGCACCGCGCCGAGGTCGCTCAGGCCGGCTCGATACATTGTCCCGAGTTTCGTGACTTCACGTCCCGATCTGTCCGTCTTATCGCGACGATTGTCCATGGCTAGCTAGGGGGGAGCACCAAGGAGCCAAGACATGGACCTACATCGCGCGATCCAGACCTATTTCGACGCCGACGGGCGTCGCGACCGCGACGCCCTGACCAAGGCCTTCTGCCCAGACGCGACCGTGGCCGACGAGAGCCGCACCTACGAAGGCCGCGAGGCCATCGGCGCATGGTGGTCCGAGACGAAGGCGCAGTATGAGGCGGTCCTCAATCCCCTGGAGGCGACGCGGGCGGACGACGCGATCGTCGTGCGGACGCGGGTGAGCGGGAATTTCCCCGGGAGCCCCGCGACCCTGACCTTCGCCTTCCAGGTGGCGGGCGATCGGATCAAGGCCCTGGAGATCGGGGCATGAGCGGCTTCCTGTCTCTCGACGGCAAACGAGCGCTGGTCACCTCGGGCACACGGGGCGCCGGCGCGGCCACGGTGGCCCTGTTCCGCGAGTTGGGCGCCCGCGTCCTGACCGTCGCGCGATCGCGGGCGGACCGTTCTCCCGACCAGATGTTCGTCGAAGCCGACTTGAGCACGCCTGAGGGCTGCGACGCCGTCGCGCGGGCCACGGGCGAGCGGCTGGGCGGTGTCGACGTCCTCGTCCACATGCTGGGCGGCTCATCGGCGCCGCCGGGCGGGATCGCGGCGCTGGGCGACGAGATCTGGGCCAGGGAGCTCGACCTCAACCTGATGCCCGCCGTCCGCCTGGATCGGGGGCTCGTCCCGGGGATGGCGGCCCAGGGCGGAGGCGTCGTGATCCACGTCACCTCGATCCAGCATCTCATGCCGTTGCCGGAGGCGACGACGGCCTATGCCGCCGCGAAGGCGGCGCTCTCGACCTACAGCAAGAGCCTGTCCAAAGAGGTCGCGCCAAAGGGCGTGCGGGTGGTGCGCGTCGCCCCGGGCTGGATCGAGACCGAGGCCGCGGTGGCTTTGAGCGACCGCCTGGCCCGCGACGCCGGGGTCGACCGGGAGGGTGGCAAGCAGATCATCATGCAGTCGCTCGGGGGCATTCCGCTGGGCCGCCCGGCCAAGCCGGAGGAGGTGGCGAACCTGGTGGCCTTTCTCGCCTCGGAGCGCGCGGGGTCGATCACCGGCGCGGAGTACCTCATCGACGGCGGGACGGTCCCGACGGCCTGAACGGATCGGGAGGCGGCGGCGGCGCAGGCGACTTGGGCGGTTCGCGATGTCCGCTTCCCGGACCGAACTCAAGGTCAGCTACCGGCGCAGCGCAGCCCCTGCAAACGGCCACCTCCGAGCATCTTGCGCTTCCTCAAGGACGGCCCTGGCGGGCCGCCCCCGGGGCGTTCGAGGGTCATGGCGCAGCGAGCATCCCATGCAGAGCTCCAGAGGCCTGCTTGTCCAACGTTGAAAGCGGCTAGCCGCGACGGCCGACGTGAATGTTGCTCAGCGAGTCCAACATTCCGAAGACCTGAAGCAGCCAAATCACCACCGCAATGACGACAACAGCGTTCAAGATGCCTTTGATCGTCCCCTGCATGGGAATGAACCTGTTGACCAGGTAGAGCAGGACGCCAACCACGATCAGAACGACGACCAAGCTAATCAGGGACATCTCAATCCTCCAGCTGGCGCTTCTATTTGGAGGGCTCCGCCGCTGATGGTCGCGACGGCATTGGACGTTCTACTTCTTGGCGTCTTCAGCCGTTTCGGTCACGGCCTTGCCGGCGGACGTCGCGTCCTTGCCCGCGCCCGACACGGTGTTGCAGCCCGCCGCCGCCACGCAGGCCGCCAGGACGGCCATCAGAAGCACTTTCCGCATATCGATCTCCCAGTTGCTGAGCGTTGCTCCGCGCCGCCCTGACGAATGCGTCGGATGGCATGGTCAAGGTTCCACGAACTCGGGTCGATATCCTTGACGTGCGTCAAAGCGCGACCGCAGCGACGGCTGTCAGCCGTGCGCCACCCGCGGCGGCGGCAGCAATCTCGCAAGGGCGTCGATCAGATTGCCCTGGCGCAGAGGCTTCTGCAGGGCGAGGGCGTCGCCGTAACCCTCCCGGATGCTCGCGGCGTTATAACCGGTCAGGAAGACATAGGGCACGCCGCGCGAGACCAGGGAGTCGGCGACAGCGTAACTGAGTTCCCCGCTGAGATTGAGGTCGAGCACCGCCGCGTCGATAGCCTGGGCCGCGATGGTCTCCAGGGCCTGGCTGACGCTCGCGGCCGGGCCGATGACGACACAACCGAGCGCCTCCAGCATATCCTGCGTCGTCCAGGACACCAGGAGCTCGTCCTCGACAATCAGCACGCGTGTCCCCGGAAAGGTCGTCAGCATCGTTCAGTCGCCGGCCACCTTCGGCAGGGGCATGACGATATGGCACGCCGCGCCCGCGGGATCGTAGTCGAGGTGAACTTCGCCGCCCAGCATATCGGCCAACGCACCCTCGATCAGCCGCGAGCCGAAGCCCCGTCGGCTGGGCGGGGCGACCGCCGGGCCCCCGGACTCCTGCCAGGACAGGCGCAATTGGTCGCCCTGCGGCGACGGCTCGACCTTCCAGGCGATCGCGACCACGCCCGCGCCCGCCCCTGATAGGGCGCCGTACTTTGCGGCGTTTGTCGCCAGTTCGTGGAACACCATCGCGAGGTTCAGGGCCGCCCTTGCATCGAGGCGAACGTCGGCCCCCGTGAACGTGAAACGGGACGGAGGCTCGCCGGCGATTCCAAAGGGCTCCAGGATCCGATCGAGCAGCTCCCGCAGCCCGACTGCGAGCCATTCGTGCCGGCCCAGGATGCCGTGCACCTTCGACAGTGCGAGGATCCGCCCCTCGAAGGCCTCCACATCCTGCCTGTCGATCGCATTGCGCAGGGTCTGGCCGGCGATCGCCAGGACGGTGGCAAGGGTGTTCTGCGTCCGGTGGTTCAACTCGTCGAGGAGGAATCGCAGGTGCTCCTTCTCCCGGATGTGCCGCGTGAGGTCCACGAACGAAGCGAAGTGCTGCACGACGGCGCCGGCCTCGTCGCGGACAGGGCTGACGAAGACCCCGCCCCAGAACGTATCGCCATCCTTCCGGTGCAGCGGAAGCTCCAGGAGGTCCTCGCCACGTCCCGAGAACGCGGCCGCAAGCTGCTGTCGATGGTCTTCGTCGGCGTTCGGCGCCAAGAGAAACTCGAAGGCCTGGCCGAGAACTTCCACGCGCGCGTAGCCCGTCAGCGCCAGGAAGCTGTCGTTCGCGAAGATGATCCGGTCGCTGGGCTCCCGCGCGTTGGTGAATACCATCGGCATGCGGCTCGATTCCGCCGCCACGACGAAGGGGCCAAGGTCGTTGCGTCGGCTGTCGACCTCGGCCTCAGCCCCTTTCTGGCCTTCGGACTTGTGCGCTACCTGTGGCATGCGAATTCTTCCGAGGTCCGGTCGCCTTGACAGCCGGATCTATGCCCCGGCGACCGTACGGCCGGACCGGTCGAGTTCACTCTCGCGAAAGTTGCGCACCGAACCTTGGTCCCCGTCAAGCTTGCTAGGGCGGGAAAGCGCCTGGGCAATCCTTGTGACGGCTAGCGTGTGCAGTAGCGGCGGTATCCGTCCGGACCGATGTAAGTGCCGGTGCGCGCGTCGAAGCCGGGATGCGATCTTGCGCAGCGATCGCGCCAGTCGCGGTCGTTGCGGTGGGCGTAGTAGTAGCGGCGGTCCTCGTTCGAGCCGGCGATCGCCGTGCCCAGTATGAAGCCGATGATCCCCCCGGCGATGACCGCGCCGGTCTGGTCCTGGGCTTCATAGTGGTCGCCCCGCCAGACGTAGCGATGCTGGCTCTGCCGCTCGTAGCGTAGCCGCTCGCGGCAGTCGTCGCGCCGCTCGCCGCTGTAGCAGGTCGCGCGATAGCGATCAGCCCTGTAGCCGGACCTGCCATCGTACGGCCCCGTGGCGCAGGCCGCGGAGGATAGAGTGGCGATCGTCAGAAGGGTGGAGATCAGGATCTTGCGCATGGAATTGCCTCCTGGTGCGCTGCGGATGTGTGAGAGGGGTCAACGCCAGGCGTTGCGCGCGATATCGAGGATGTAGCCGTCGGACCGATCGATCAGGGCGACGTCGCCGTTCAGCCAGATCCAGACGCAGCCGCGGGGCGGCCGCGGCAGGCCATAACGCTCGTAATGGCTGACAGTGTAGGCCCGGAACCAGCGGGGCAGGTATTCGCCCTCCCGCCAGTGGTGGTTGCGGTACTGGCGGGGAACCCGGACGTAACCGACCTGCGGGACGAAGAAGAAGCCGACGCGGGGACCGACGAACAGCCGGAAGCCGCTGTCGCTGCGCCACCAGTCCGGCGAACGGCGCCAGGTGGCGTAGCGGTCCCAGCTCTGGTGCTCTTGGCGCCATTGCTGGCCCGCGCGGTCGCGCGCCGGCCCACGGGCGGGCGCACGCCACTCCCCGAGCGACAGGGCCGCCGGCGGGGCGACGGCCGGCGGCTGAACACGTGCCTGACCGGGCGGACGAGCCTGCGTCCGCTCAGAGGGCGGCGGGTTCGGGCGCACGGGGCGTTCCGGCGCGGCCGGCGTCTGGACCGGCTGGCCGGCCCCTTCGTGGCGACCCTTGTCCGCGCCCTTTCCTTTGGGCGTCTCCTTGTCGTGGTCGGCCTTGTCGGCGCCGCGTTGCGGGGCCGTGGGCGGGTCAGCCAGCGCCGTCCCAGGCAAGACGAGGCAGGCCACGACGGCGGAGAGCAGGAGACAGCGTTTCATGGCGATGTCCTTCGGGGCGCGTGGGGACGGCTAAAGGCGAACGCCGCCAAACAGCCAGAGGAGGATGACGATGATGAGGACCGTGCCCAGGACACCGCCCAAGCCGGGCAGTCCATAGTTGCGGTGGGCGTAGTATCCGCCACCGGCGCCGAATAGAAGTAGCAGGATTATGATGACCAGAATGAGTGACATTGTGTCGTCCTTGTCTCTTGATTGACGACGTGAAGTCGTCAGGCGCTTGCGAAGAACTCAGAACTGCAACTAGGAACACAGTTGTTCGTCGGGAACCTGAATTCCGCGTGCCGCCGAAGCGGTCGCCGGCAGGGACAGGCGGAAGCGCACGCCGGCCGGTGTGGATTCAAAGGCGATGCGGGCGCCAAGCTTCTGGCTGAGGCTACGCACCAGGCGAAAGCCGAGGCCGCCGTCGGTCTCAGGGTCGAAGGCAGGCGGAAAGCCGTCGCCGCTGTCGATGATCTCGAGCCGCACCTCGCCGCCCGCGTCGCTGCGGCAACGGACCAGCACCGTGCCGGGCTGGGCGCCGTGGCACGCGTGCTTGAGGGCGTTGGTTATGACTTCGGCGGCGATCTGGCTGAGCGGCAGGACCTGCTCGGACCGCACGACGCAGCCCGGTGGCAAGTCCTCGACGATCCGCGCCGCCCCGCCCAGGCCGCTCGCGAACGGCGCGCAGACCTCGCGCAGATGCGCCCCGAGGTCGGCCACGCCCGCCGGATCATCGGCGACCAGGGCGCGGTGGAGCCTGGCGACGGCGGCGATCTGAGCGCCCACGCCATCCAACAGCACGTGCACGGAGTCGAGGCTCGGCGGCTCGCCCAGGCGGTCCACGTCGGCGGACTTTAGCCGGACATAGCCCATCAGCAGGGCCAGGTGATTGGCGATCCGGTGATCGGCCTCCGCGAGCAGGAGCGCGACGTCGAATGGGATGACCTCGTCGTGCGAGCCCAACTCGGCTGTGCCGGAATCCATGAGAGGGAGGGCGGCGCCACGCATGGTCAGGAGTCCCACCGCTCGTCCGCAACGCGCCGATCGAGCGGTTAACCCACGTTAACCTTTGAGCTCGACCATTCGTTGATCTGCATCAAGTCGTCGACTCTTCCGGGAGAGAGGCTGGCGGTCAGACGATCTGCAGGAGGTCGCGAAGCCATGGGGCGCTTCGACAGGCGATCCGCCGCCGGGCCAAAAAGGGGCGCGCCAACGCCGTCGCCGGCGCGCACGGGCAGCCTGCTGAGGCCGGTCCCGACTGGCTTGAAGCCGCCAATCGGGACGAAAGGGCTGACTGCTCTTGGATACGATCCGCCAAAGGCGGAAGGCCGCTACCGGGTCGCCTTGTGGAGGGCGTCCTTGGCCTTTCCGATGGTCTCCTTGGCCGAACCGACGATCTTGTCGGCGATCCCTTCGGCCTGCAGCTTCTCGTTCCCGAGCGCCTTGCCGACGGTCTGCTTTGCGGCGCCAACGGCCTTTTGGGTCGCGCCTTCGATGCGTTCACGGCTCATGATGTGGTCCTCGGTTGAGTGAAGTTTGCCGGATCAAGCTGCGCCTCCTTCGGCGGGTCCGTGTTGACCCTGATCAAGGCGCCGGAAGCCCTGCCCGTCCATGATGCGCAGAGGGCAGGACAAAGAAGTGACCCTCCCGGCCGCCTCCGCGGGCCATGATCGCCAGGAGTCTATCCATGATTTATCGGGTGACCGCCGAGCGCATCGACGCCCATGGCAGCCTGGCGCGCACGAAGGACGCGAGCCTTGTCCTGGATACGGACGTCGCGGGACGCCAGGACGCCTTCAACCCCGCCGAACTGTTCCTGACCGCTATCGCCGCCTGCATGATCAAGGGCATCGAGCGCGTGACGCCGATGTTGAAGTTCGAGCTTCGCGGCGTGGAGGTGAGGTTGTCGGCGGAACGCCAGGATTCGCCGCCGCGCATCCTGCGGGTGGACTACGAACTGATCGTCGACACCGACGAAGACGACGGGCGCCTCGCCCTTCTGCACCGCAATGTCCGCAAGTACGGGACCATCTCGAACACGGTCGCCGCCGCGACCGTTCTGGAAGGCGCAATTCACCGCGGCGTGACCCACGCGGCGGCCTGAACAGCTGCCCCAAGACGCCTGGGAGGCGCGGATGACCTACGTGTTCTCGAAGACCCTCGCCATCTCCTTCGACGACGCAGTCGCCAGGACACGCTCCGCCTTGGCGGAGGAAGGCTTCGGCGTCATCACCGAGATCGATATCCAGAAGACCCTGAAAGCCAAGATCGGTGTCGACTTCCGGCGCTACTTGATCCTCGGCGCGTGCAACCCGACCCTAGCCTACGAGGCGCTGAGCCTGGAAGCCAACGTCGGCGCCATGCTGCCCTGCAATGTCGTGGTGCAGGAGTCCGGCGACGGCCGCACGGAGGTCTCCGCCATCGATCCGGTCGCTTCGATGCAGGCGATCGACAATCCCGGCCTCAAGGCGAAAGCCGGGCTGGTGGCGGACAAGCTGCGGGCGGCCATCGGGCGGCTGTAGCAAGCGCCTGCGGGCATCCGCGGGGGTGTTCGCCGGCCCCGCCTGACCGCAACAGCAATGGGACCGCAGGATCAAGGACCACCATGATCCGCCTCCATCGCTCTCCTTGCCCTTCTTGGCGGTGTGGGCGCGCGCCGCCTGCGCGCCGGTGTGGAAAGCCGTTGTGCGGGTGACGTTCTGGGGCGCGATGGCCCTGGCGATCACAGCCGGTATCGGCGCTGCGTTCGGCGTGACCGCCTGAACGCCGAACCTCCGAAGCGGGCGCCCGTGAAGGCCACCTACCTGCTGACCAGGCGTGATGACCTCACCCAGGCGGAGCGCCACGAGACCTGGCACAGGGACCACGGGCCGCTGGTGGCGAGCTTCACGGGGTCGCTCAGGATGGCGAGGTACGCCATCGCCGCTGGACGGCGTCACCGAGGTCTGGGTCGATCCGCAGGCCGCGGGCGGGGGCGCGGACGAGGCGCGCGAGGCCAGCATGGCGCGCTGGTCGAGGACGAGGGCGGTTCGTGCAGATGGATAAGTCGCGCCTGCCCGCGAGCACGTGATCCTCGACCACACGCGCTCCGGCGCCGGCGACTAGGCCCGCACGTCGAGTCGCGTCGCCCGCTGTGCAGGCGCGACCTTGATTTCGTCGCCGAGGCTCAAGGTCTCCGCCGCCCGGGCAAGCGTCTGCGCCAGCTGGATCGTGACCGGCAGCCGCATCGCTCGCCACGTTCCTTCGCCCATGTAACGAAGCTGTACCGTCACCATCGGAATACCCCCGTTATTTGCGTAACCGAGATATCTGACATTGGTGAACGCGGCGCCAGCCGCCTTGGTTAACTCAACCCCCGATCACCAATATGGGTATGCGCAACCCGCGCCTTCCGGGAGGGTGGCGTCGTGAAGGACGCGCCGGCCCTATTGCCGTCGCAAAGCGGAGCTTGGCTGCCCGGCGAGCGGGAGGGGCGGCATGCGGGCGGCGATCCTGGGGTTTGCGGCGATGCTGGCCACCGCGACCGCGCAGGCGCAGGCGATTCCGCCGTACGTGGCCGCGGCGGTGGCCAGCCCCGAGCGGGCGGCGCGGGAGCGGGACGTGGGCCAGAAGCCGGCCGAGGTGCTGGCCTGGTCGGGCGTGAAGCCGGGGGACAAGGTCGCCGATTTCTGGCCCGTGCCGCCCTACTCCACGTCGCTGCTCAGCCTGGTGGTGGGCGCGAAGGGGCGGGTCTATGCGATCGTGCCGCCGAAGCTCTTGAAGGACGCGCCCGAGGCCGACGGCAAGGTGCGCGAGATGCTGGCGCCCTACGCCAACGTGGTGCGGCTGGACCAAGCCTTCGACCGGTTCGTCGCGCCGGAACCGCTGGACGTGGTCTGGATGGGCAAGACCTATCACGACTTCCCCAACGTCCAGGAGATGGGCCCGCTGGACATCGCGGCGCTGAACCGTGCGGTGTTCGAGGCGCTGAAGCCCGGCGGCGTCCTGATCGTCGTCGACCACGCCGCGGCGCCGGGATCGGGCTTCCTCGACACCGAGTCCGACGACGCCAGGCGCCTGCACCGGATCGACCCCGAGGTGGTGAAGCGGCAGGTGACGGCGGCGGGTCTCGAACTGGTCGCCGAGAGCCCGCTGCTGGCCAACCCGGACGACGACCGCACGAGGAGCCCGTTCGATCCGGCGTTGCGCAACCGCACCGACCGCTTCGTGCTGAAGTTCCGTAGGCCCACGCGGTAGGGGAGCCGTCGGGGCGGGCTGATATTCCGGAGCGCTTCGGGACACCATACCTAGCGCCGCCCGCGGGCCTTGGGTGACGGCGGCCAGCGGGCGAGGTCAGGCTGGAGGTGGGGATCGTCCCGCAGGCTCTCTTCGCCCGGGGGGACGCGCAACCCGTCGCCGCTAGTCGAGCTTCCCCTGGAACGCGGCGGCGTCCACGGGACCCTCAAACGCGATGAAGAGCGTGCAGGGCTGGCCGTCGCGGCAGTCGGCCTCATGCGGCAGGCCGGCGGGTCCGAAGGCGTACATGCCCGGCGTCAGGGTCGCCGCCGGAGCGCCCTGGTATTTCACCCGCAGCTCGCCCGTCACCAGGACCATCCGCTCGGCCGACGTATGGGTGTGGGCCGGCAGCCGCTGACCGCCCTTCACGCGCAGGAAGACGTCGGCGTTGGGCTTGGCCGGGTCGCCGTGCAGCACCGCGATCTCGCACCCTGCCGGAAAGATCGCGGGACAAGGCCCCCACTTGAGCGCCGGGTCCGCCGCCTTGATCGCGAGCGGCGCCTCGCCCTGCGGCGCCGCCGACGCGGAGGTTGCGGTCAGCGCCAGCGCGCCGGCGACCGCCGTGGCTTGCCGTGAGAAGTTCATGAGATCGCCTCCTTGATTGGCGCCACGCTACCATCCGTTAGACGACGGCTCCCCGCCAGTATCTGAACCGGCAGCCTCTCAAGGCCGCGGGTCAGGCCGCCTACTTCCGGAAGAAGTCGTGGACGCGCTGCGCCAGCTGCTGGCTGACGCCTTCAACCTTGGCGAGGTCCTCGACGCTGGCGCGGCTGACGCCGCGGGCGGAGCCGAAGGCGTGCAGGAGGGCCTTCTTGCGGCCCGGACCCACGCCGTCGATCTCGTCCAGCGGGTTCTTCTTCATGTCGATGGCGCGGCGCGTGCGATGCGTGCCGATGGCGAAGCGGTGGGCCTCGTCGCGCAGGCGCTGGAGGTAGTAGAGCACCGGGCTCTTGGGCTCGAGCATGAAGGGCTCGCGGCCGGGGATGAAGAAGCGCTCGAGGCCGGCGTCGCGGTCGGGGCCCTTGGCGACGCCGACCACCGGGATGTCGTCGACGCCGAGGTCGGCCATGATCTCCAGCGCCGCGGCCAGCTGGCCGGCGCCGCCGTCCACCAGCACCAGGTCGGGGCGGCCGAAGCCGGAGTCGGCGGGGGCGATCCCCTCCTCTTCCTCTTTGACGAGGCGCGCGAAGCGGCGGCGCAGCACCTCGCGCATCATGCCGAAGTCGTCGCCGGGGGTGAGCTCGGTGCTCTTGATGTTGAACTTTCGGTACTGGCTCTTCTGGAAGCCCTCGGGGCCGGCCACGATCATGCCGCCGACGGCGTTCGTGCCCATGATGTGGCTGTTGTCGTACACCTCGATCCGCTCCGGGTTTGCCTCCAGCCCGAAGGCCTCGCAGACGCCGGCCAGCAGCTTCGACTGGGCGGAGCTTTCGGACATCTTGCGGCCCAGCGCCTCGCGGGCGTTGACGAGGGCGTGGTCGACGATCTGGCGCTTCTCGCCGCGCTGGGGTTTGGCGATCTCCACCTTGCGGCCGGATTTCTGGGCGAAGGCCTCGGCGATGAGGTCGCGCTCGGTCGGCTCGACGTTGACGAGGATCAGCTTGGGGATCGGCTTGTCGTCGTAGAACTGGCCGAGGAACGCGCCCATGACGTCGGGGTCCTCGTCGGAGCGGTCGACGCGCGGGAAGTAGGCGCGGTTGCCCCAGTTCTGGCCGGCGCGGAAGAAGAACACCTGGACGCAGGCCTGGCCGCCCTCGGCGTGCAGGGCGAAGACGTCGGCCTCGTCGACGGTCTCGGGATTGATCGAGGTCTCCTGGGCCACAGAGGCCAGGGCGCGGATGCGGTCGCGCAGGCGCGCGGCGCGCTCGAACTCCATGTCGTCGGAGGCGGCCTGCATCTCGGCGGCCATCTTGCCCATCACCGCCCGGCTCTTGCCGCGCAGGAAGTCGCCGGCCTGCTCGACCAGGGCGGAGTAGTCCTCGATGGAGATCAGGCCCGTGCAGGGCGCGGCGCAGCGCTTGATCTGGTGCAGCATGCAGGGCCGCGTGCGGCTCTCGTAGACGCTGTCCGAGCACGAGCGCAGCAGGAACGCCTTCTGCAGGGTGTTGAGCGTCTTGTTGACCGAGTAGGCGCTGGCGAAGGGGCCGAAATAGTCGCCCTTGATGGTGTGGGCGCCGCGGTGCTTGCGTAGCTGGGCGGCCGGGTGCTCGCGGCGGATGACGATCTCGGGGAAGGACTTGTCGTCGCGCAGCAGCACGTTGAAGCGCGGCTTCAGCTGCTTGATCAGGTTGATCTCGAGCAGCAGCGCGTCGGTCTCGGTGCGGGTGGTGACGAACTCCATGGCCCGCGTGGCGTCGACCATGTGGGCGATGCGCTGGGTGTGGAAGCGGCCCTGGGCGTACTGCAGCACGCGCTTCTTCAGGCTCCGCGCCTTGCCGACGTAGAGGACCTCGCCGTCGTCGCCCATCATCCGATAGACGCCCGGCCGGTCGGGCAGGCGGCGGCATTCGTCCTTGATGAGCGCGGCGCCTCTGAGGGGCGCGGAGACTTCCGACATGGCGCGAATATAGGCGAGTCCGGCGGCGGCTGTAGGGCCGGCTAGACCTTCACCGCGCCGGTCTGCAGCTTGTCCCAGACCGACTTGGTGACCTTCACATAGCCCCGCTTGGGATCGTGGAAGAACAGGGGTCCCCGGATCTTCGACGGGTCGTAGCCGTCGGCCACGAGGTCGAGCTTGCGGATCTTGAAGGTGCCCGTGGTGTCGAGCGCCGGCAGCAGGCGCACGAACAGCGGCTGGGCGTAGGTGGGCAGTTCGCGCTTCACGTGCTCGCCGAACGCCTTGGCGTCGAAGGCGCCGTCGATGACCAGGGCCGCCATGCCGGCGCGGCCGTCGGCGCCGTCGACCGTGACGCCGTAGACGTTGGCCTCCTCAACGCCGGGGAAGGCCAGCAGGCGCTCGGCCACCTCGTTGGTGGAGACGTTCTCGCCCTTCCAGCGGAAGGTGTCGCCGATGCGGTCGACGAAATAGAAGTAGCCGTCCGCGTCCATCCGCATCAGGTCGCCGGTGGCGAACCAGGCGTCGCCGCGCTCGAAGACGTTGGTCAGCACCTTCTTCTCGGAGGCGGCCTTGTCGAGGTAGCCGGTAAACTCGGTGCGGGCGTCGCCGCCGGCGATCGCGCCCACGCATTGGCCCACCTGCCCGGGGCCGCACTCGATGCACAGGCCGTCCAGCCCGCGGATCACCTCTTCGGTCTCGACATCGTACTGCACGAGGCGGACGTTGAACTTCTTCTTCAGCCACTTGGGGATCCGGCCGATCGCCCCCTCGCGGCCGTCGAAGTTGAACATCGAGACGTTGCCCTCGGTGGAGCCGTAGAACTCCAGGATGTCGGGCACGCGGAAGCGCCGCTTGAGCTCGGCCCAGACGTCGGGCCGCAGGCCGTTGCCGAACGCCAGCCGCAGCTTGTGGCGGGTCTCGTCCTCGTCGAAGTCGTGGTTCACCAGGTAGCGGCAGAGCTCGCCGATGTAGACGAACATCGTGCAGCCCTCGGCGACGATCTCCTTCCAGAAGTGGCTGGCCGAGAACCTGCGCCGCAGCACCACCGAGCCGCCGTTCAAGAGCGCCGTGCCGATGCCGCAGAGGCCGCCGGTGGCGTGGTAGAGCGGCAGGGTCACGTAAACGCGGTCGTTGGAGGTCGCGCCCGTCGCGCCTGCGAAGCCGCGCATCATCAACTGGGCGCGCATGTGGGTGATCTTCGCCGCCTTGGGCAGGCCCGTGGTGCCGGAGGTGTAGATCAGGAGCGCGGTGTCGGACGCGGTCATGCCCTCCCGCACCGAGCGGTCGGGGGGCAGCTGGCTGCAGCTCTTGAGCGCCTGGGAGAGGTCGCGCTGGTCGCCGTGCGCACGGCCCAGCACCCACTCCTGCATCTTGCGGTCGAGCAGCGGCCGGGCCTGCTCGAAGACCGGCGAGGTCTCCGGGTCGACGATGACATGGTTAGCGCCCGCGATGCTCAGGCAGTGCGCCAGGGGCAGTCCGGCGAGCTGGTTATTGATGAGGGCGGTGACCACGCCCACCTTCGACAGCCCGTACCAGACCGCGAAGTACTCCATCCGGTTCGGCATGAAGAGCGCCACGACATTTCCGCGCCGCAGGTTCAGGCTCTTGGCCCAATGGGCGTAGCGGTTGGCCATGGCGTCGAGCTCGCCATAGGTCAGGGTGCGGCCCTCGAAGGTCATCGCACGCTCGCCGCGCCAGCGGTCGACGGCCGCCTGGATGTCGTCGCAGATGAGGTTCTCGCTGTCGCGGGCGATGGTCTTCACCCGCTTCAGGGTGCGCTGGAGCCCCTGCCAGAACCGCAGGTCGCGCTTCACCCTGGCCTGTAACCGCATCCACATCTCCCGTCGGGATGCGACCTTGGCGAGAGCCGGACGGGGCGGTCAAGCGCCCGAGCATCTTCGGCGCGCCGAAGATGCTCGATCTTCAGGAGGTGTGGCATTCGTCTCCTGACGAATGCCGGGACACACTTGTTACGAGAAACGCTCCCAGGCGGCCTGGCGGCTGACGCCCAGCGCCTCGCCGATCTGCGCCCAGCTCACCTCGCGGGTGCGCAACTGGTCGACGACCCACTGGATCTGGGTCTGCTTGCCCTTGATGGTCGCGTCGACCGACGGAAGCTGCGCGAGCAGCCGTTCGGTGGGCATCTTCTCGGGATCCTCGAAGGCGCTCAGGTCGGGCGTGCGGCCCTCCATGTAGGTCTGGCAGAGGCCCACGCAGGTGTCGCAGATGAAGATGTTGCCGGGCCCGGCCACGAGCTTGTCCACCTCGTGCTGCGACTTCAGGCAGAACGAGCAGTAGTAGGTCACGTCAGGACCTCCTTGACTTCGACCGTCAAGATATCCTTGACAATCGCTGCGTCAAGACATCCTTGACGCTGCGAATTGCGGCAGCTGTGCGGCAATATCGAGATGAGATTTCGTCAGACTATCTCGCCCCCGCTTGTGTAATCCCGGGAAGCTCTACAGCAGATGTGTGTAACGGCAACGCTTCGAGCGGAACCATGAACGAAAAACGCCGTTTGTTCCCTTCGACAGATCCTGGAGGGATAAGCATGTCGATGGACCATGAGCGCGACCTTTCCGAGTCGCCGAACACCGAAGAGGACGGCGGCCTGTTCGCCGCGCGGCCGATCTGGGAGCAGCGCGGCCGCAAGCGCCTCGGTGGCCGGAAAGCGGCGGCTGCGCCCGCCCCCACGATCTCGCCCGAACCCCGCACCTTCGCGGCCGAGCGCGACTATGAGGAGCCGATGGCCCTCGACACGCCGGTCGATCCGGTGAGCGGCGATTACCCCCGCGCCAGCTATGCCGACATGCATCAGAACGCAGCGCCGGCGACCGTCGCCACGGGCGCGCCTCTCGCAGCTTCCGAGGCCGCCCAATCGGACAGCATCGTCGCCGCCCCGATCGGCCGGCCTTCGACGCGCGCCGACCGTGCGCCACGCTCCAAGGGCGTCGGCCCTGCCGCGATCGCCGCCGGCGTGGTGGCCCTGGGCGCCATCGGCGCCGCGGGCTGGTACGCCAGCCGCGACAACGACGGCATCCCGGAACTGGCGCCCGGCCAGGTCAGCGAAGCCCAGGTGGCGACCGCCCCGCTGCCCCCGGTGGACCTGCCGCCGACCCCGCCGGCCGCCGCAGCCGACACAGCGGTGAACCCGCCGCCGGCCGCCGCCGAGCCTCCGCGCGCCACCGTGCAACCGGTCGCCCCCCGGCGCATGGCTTCGTCCACGCGCACCCGTCCGGCCGCTGCCGCGCCGAGCGCCGAAGACACCGCCGTGAACACCAGCACGACGGCGATCCCGGCCGGCCCGCAGCCCTACTCGACGCTGAACCCCGGCGCAGCGCCGCCGCCGCCGGTGAACCCGACGCCGACCCAGGCGGCCCCGCCGCCCAGCGAAACGCCGGCCGCGGTTCCGGCGACGCCGCCGACCCTGCCGACCGAGGCCACTCCGCCGACCGACCCGGCGCCGACCACGACCGAGCCGCCGATGTAGGGCCCACAGGATCCGTTGGGGACTCTGAGAGGGCGGCACGCCAACAGGCGCGCCGCCCGTCTCATGCCGGACGTCAGCCGACGGTGATCCAGGCGCCGGTCAGCGACGACATCGAGACGCCGACCAGGACGAGTTGGCCCGCGCTCATGGTGATCACCGTGTCGGCCCCGACCTCGGTGACCGTGTAGGTCGTGCCGGCGTCGAGCAGCACCCGGTCGCCTTCGGCGCGGTTGAAGTCCAGCACCCGGTCCAGCCCCGCCTCGGCGAAGGAATGGAAGGTGTCCGCGCCCGCGCCGCCGGTGATGGTGTCGTTGTCACGGTCGCCAGAGACGTAGTCGTCGCCGGCTCCGCCGAAGAGAATGTCGTCCTGCTGGCCGCCGCGGACGATGTCGTCGCCGGCGTCGCCGTGCAGGGTGTCGGAGCCCAGGTTGCCGTAGACGATGTCAAACGCGTCGCCGCCCGAAAGGACGTCGTTGTCCTTACCGCCGACCACCCAGTCTTCGCCGAGGCCGCCCGAGCCGGTGTCGTTCCCCATGTTGCCGTTGATGTCGTCGAAGCCCGCGCCGCCGACGACGCTGTCGTTCCCCTCCTCGCCGCGCAGGTAGTTCGATCCGCCGCCGGTGTCGGAGATGCGGTCGTCGCCGAGGCCGCCCCAGACCACGTCGTCGCCCGCGCCGCCGTCGAGGGTGTCGGCGCCCCATCCCCCGAACAGGTCGTCCTGGCCGCCGTTGCCCTGCAGCAGGTTGGCGACCTGGTTGCCGATAAGGAGATCGTCGCCGCCACCGCCCCGGGCGGCCTCGATCTGCGCGCCCTGGGCGATCGTGTAGCCGCCGATGGCGAACCCCCCGTCAATCAGCAGCGAGGAGAAGAAGCCCCCCGCGGACTGCACGACGTCAGTGATCTCGTCCTGCGCATAGTCGTCCAGGCCGGCGTAGATGCGCGAAGACTGGGCCACGTCGCCGATAACGTCCGCCAGATCCGCGGCGAACGCGGTGGTCCGCAGGGTGGCGGTGTTGAGGTTCAGCAGCACGCCGGACGAGCCGTCGTAGGCGATCTCGTCGAAGCCGGCCGAGTCCCAGATGCAGATGTAGCCATGGCCGTTCTGCACCGTCCCATCGGCCCCATCGAGGTCCTGCGTCGCGCCGAGGCGATAGGTCGTGGCGCCCGTGTTGGCGACGGCGGCGCCGTACTTCGCCTGCAGCACCGCCACGTCCAGTGCCATCGGCGTCAGCGGCATGCCGATCTCGCCCGTCTCGGCGTCGGCGAAGTCGACCCAGTTGTACGACATGACGGTGAAGACGCTGTGGTCCAGGCCGGTGGGCAGCCCCGTCGCATGGCTCAGTCCGAGGGTGTGGCCCAGCTCGTGGAGCACGATCCACTGCTGGGTCTGCTCGTAGTAGTAGTCGTCCCAGGTCATCCGGTTGAAGGCGAGGATGGGCACCTTGCCCGGCTCGCCGGCGATCCCGGCGACGTCGAGGTTGTCGGGCCGCCGGAAGTCGCTGACGAAATAGTTGGCGTCGAGGCCGTTCGAGACGCTGTAGGTGAACGCCGCATAGCGCTGCATGATCGCCAGCGACCGGCTCACCAGGTCCCACATCGGTTCAGTGAGCCCGAGGCTCGCGGTCACGTAGACCGATGGCAGGACCGAGATGAAGTGACCGGTTTCGGCCGGGTCCGATGGGTCGACCCGGTTGAAGGTGATCCCGCCCACCCAGCGCAGGCCGCTGTCGACGGCGTCCAAAACCGCGTTCCCGGACAGGACTGTGGATTCGGACGATGCCGGCATCGGACGCTGCGCCTTTACTCACTCAGGCGGCGAACAGCGCCACCCCCCGCTTCAGGCTGCCGCAAAACAAGGCGAAGTTGCAAGCGGCGCGAACGCCACTGCCTCCGCGGCTCAACCCTCGCCTTCGATCCCGAGCAATTCGATCTCGAACAGCAGGGTGCTGCCGGACGGGATCGGCGCGCGGTCGCGCTCGCCGTAGGCGATGGTCGAGGGGATGACGAACTCCCAGGTCTCGCCGACGCGCATCATCGGCACGCCCTCCTGCCAGCCCTTGATCAGGCGGCCCAGAGGGAACGTCGCGGGCTGGCCGCGCGAGCGGGAGGAGTCGAACTCGCGCCCGTCGATGAAGCGGCCGACGTAGTGGATGGTGACCGTGGACTCGGCGGTCGGCTTCGGCGCCGAGCCCTTGGCCGCCTTCACGCGCCGATACTGCAGGCCGCTCTCGGTGACCCTCCAGCCGGGCCGCGCGGCGCTCCAGACCTCGTAGGCCCTCTGCCCCTGGATCCATTGTTCCTGCGGCGTGCCCGTGTAGGCGACCTGGGCCGCGGGCGGCGCGGCGGGCGCGGTGGCGCAGGCGCTGAGCGCCAGGACGGCGACGGTGGCGGAGATGAGGCGGGCGGGCATGCGCGATCCGTGGCGGCTGCGGGACGCGGGAACCTAGGCCGAATCCGGTCGCCGCGCACACCCACCCTGACCGGGACGAGAACCTGCAGCGCGGCCGCCTCGCCGGGCGGGTCCACAAGTAATCGCGCGAACCGGAGGGATCAAAAATCGCCTCCGTGCGTTGCGGCTAAGCTGTCCACAGCGAAGGTCAAGAACTCGCCTCCCGTCACAGCCAAGCTATGCCCAACAACCGCCGCCTTTGGGCCGGATGCAGGGAGCAGTGACAGCTTAATGTCGGCGGGCGCGCTCAATCGGATTGGAGGAACTTGGATGATTCTGCGTGCTTCGAAAGTCGTGATTGCGGGGGCATTGGTGTTGGGCATGGCGGGCCTCGGAGGCTGCGCCACCAAGAAGTATGTGCGGGAGCAGACGGCCGTCGTCGGCTCGCGCGTAGACGTCGTGGAAACCCGCGTGAGCAGCGTCGAAGGCACCGCCAAGGACGCGCTCGATCGGGCGACCGCCGCCGGCAAGCTGGCCGAGGGCAAGTTCCTGTTCACCGAGGTGCTGTCGGACGACAGCATGAAGTTCCCGGTGGACGAGGCGACCTTGTCGCCTGAGGCCCAGGCGCGTCTCGACGCCTTCGTCGAGAAGCTGAAGACCGAAAACAAGAACGTCTATGTCGAGGTCCAAGGCCACACCGACGCCACGGGTCCGAAGGACCACAACTACAAGCTCGGCGAGGAACGCGCCGAGGCGGTCCGCCGCTACCTGAACCAGAAGGGCGTGGCGCTGAACCGGATCGGCACGATCTCGTACGGCCCGGACTCTCCGAGCGCCGACAATACGAGCCGTGAAGGCCGGCAGCAGAACCGTCGCGTCGTGCTGGTGGTCCTGAGCTAGGAGACGGACGGCGTCGCTCCGTCCGCGTGATCCATGGCGCATCTTGGCCGTGAGCAGACGAGGCGACGCCGCCTGATTTCGTGGGGCCTGAGCGGGGCTGCGCATGGGGCGCTGGTCATCGCCCTGATCCTGGTCCAGCCCGCCGCGACGCCCCCGCCGCCGGCCGAGCCGGTTCCGATTCCCATCATGCTGGCGCCGCCGCCCGAGCCGCCGCCGCCGCCCGAGCCTGAGCCGGAGCCCCCGGCGGAGAAGCCCAAGCCGGCCCCGCCGAAGAAGGCGCCGCCCGCACCCAAGAAGCCCCCGCCCCCGCCGCGCGTGGTCGCCCGCGTGAAACCCGCCCCGCCGCAGGTCGTCCCCCTGCCGGCGGCGGAGACGGCGTCCTACGGCTTCACAGAGGCGAGCGAGGGTCAGGTCGCGGGCGCGGCCACGGCCGAGTCCGGGGGCGGCGGCAGCGGTGGGGGCGCCGGCTGCAACATGACGCGGCGCCTGCAGACGGCGCTGCGCCGCGACCGCCAGGCGCAGGCGGCCATGGCCGAGGCCCACCGTGGCCGGCCCATCCTGATGTGGAACGGCGACTGGGTGCGCCATCCGAGCCAGGAAGGCGCGGGCCTCGCGGCCGTGCGGGAGGCGATCCTGTGGGAGGTCGGCTTCGCGCCGGAGGCCTGCAAGAAGGAGACGCAGCGGGGGCTGGTGCTGATCTCGATGAACGACGCCCCCGGCTCGGCGCGCCTGGTGGTGGGCTCTGGCCAGTGGCGCTGGTCGGACCTGCTGTTCACAAGGGGCAGCGGCCGGACGTTGCGGCGCTAGTTCCGGGCCCGGGCCGCCAGGCGACGGGCTTCGGCTTCGGTCATGTCGGGCGGCCAGGCCAGGCCAGCGCGCCACTTCAGGCGGTGGCAGCCGGGGCATGGCCACTGCACCCGGCGCGCGACGACATCGAGCCGCGTGGCGTGGCCGCCGGCTTTCAGCTCGCGCAGGCGGCCCAGCACACGCTCGGGGTTGTAGCCCTTGGCCCAGCCGCACATGGCGCAGGTGATGGTGAGCC
Organism: Phenylobacterium sp.; assembly: GCF_036402295.1. GTDB lineage: Bacteria > Pseudomonadota > Alphaproteobacteria > Caulobacterales > Caulobacteraceae > Phenylobacterium. Next base: position 15,422 of record NZ_DASWTE010000220.1, on the reverse strand, counting down.
GGCAGCCGGGATAGCGCGCCGCGTCCCCGACCGAGGCCTCGGGCCCGACGGGGATGACGCGCATGGGGCGGGGATCGCGGAAGGACATGGCCGGAACAAAAGCAGAACTTACTCGCTTGGGCGACTCCGCGGGAGTTGCGTTTTGCGGCCTCTTCCGCGTCTCGGTTGTCGTCCGCAGACCCTGCGGCTCAGCCCCTTGAAACCTGCGCAAGCGACTCCAAAATCATCGACCGCGCCCGTTCGTCTCCAGAGCGGGCGTCTGGAGAAAGGATCGAATTTTCAGGAGACAAGCCATGCGGCTCGCCACATCGGAACAGCTTATCCATGAGCAGGGCCTGCGCGCCCTGCTGGCGCGGCAGCTCCGCCCCGCCGTCGGGTTCCTCCACCCCCGCGACGTTCTGAAGGATCAGGACCTGGCCCCTGACGAGAAGCGCGCCGTCCTGTCGTCATGGGCCTCCGACGCCTCCGCCGTTCAGGATCAGCCCACCCTGCGCTGGCTCCTGGGGACGCCGGAGCCCGTGCCCTTCGCCGACGTGCGCGACGCCCTCGAGCGCCTGGACCGCGAGCTGTCCGCCCGCACCGACGCCTGAAAACCGTCCCCTGGAAGCGAGAGGAGCCCGAAGATGCGCAGGATCGAAGTTGCGCCCCTTTCGGAGGGGTGGCGCGTGCGGATCGACGACGTGAGGAACGACCTGGTGTTCCGCAGCGGCCAGACGGCCGAGGCTGCGGCCCGGCGCCTGGCGGACCGGCTTGGTCGCGCCGGCGAGACGTCCGAGCTGTGGATCCGACTGCGTGACCATAGCCTGGCGGCGCGCCAGATCTGGCCCGCCACGACTGCGCTGCCGGAGCGCGAGGCCTCGGAGGCGGCCGCCTAGCCCTCGTGCAGGGTGAGCATGTCGGCGCGGCTGGGCAGGTGGGCCTCCATCGCGCACGTGAGGCCGCCGGGATCGAAGGTCATGGCCGCCGAGCCGCGCAGCTCGCCCCGCATTGCGCGCTCGATGAGCCGCGAGCCGAATCCGCGGCGCGTGGGCGCCACGACCGTCGGCCCGCCCGTCTCGACCCAGGTGAGGCGCAGGCGGTCGAAAGGGCCCTGGATCGACCAGGTCAGGTCGACCCGGCCGGTGGTGTTCGACAGCGCCCCGTACTTGGCCGCGTTGGTGGCCAGTTCGTGGAACACGAGCGCGAGCGTGAGCGCCGCGCCGGGCGCGAGCCACGCGTCGGGGCCGTCGATGCGGATCCTGTTGGAGGCCACGCCGCCGAAGGGCCGCAGCGCGCGCTCGGCCACCTCGAGCAGGGCCGCGCCGTGCCAGCGCTCGCGGGTCAGCACCTCGTGGACCTCGGAGAGCCCCATGAGCCGAGCTTCGAACTTGTCGTAGGCCTGCACCGGGTCGGGTTCGACGCGGAGCGTCTGGGCCGCGATCGACTGCACGGTGGCGAGCGTGTTCTTCACCCGGTGGTTCAGCTCGTTGATCATCAGCCGCAGCTGGCCCTGATAGCGCTGCTGCTCGGCCTCCGCCTGCTTGCGCGCGGCGATGTCGGCGATCACCGAGATGAAATAGTCCGGGGCGCCGTCGGGCCTGCGCACCAGCGAGACCGTGAGGTCGATCCAGACCGCCTCGCCGGATCGGGTGAGGTAGCGCTTCTCGATGGAATAGGTGTCGATCTCCCCGGCCAGCAAGGCCATGGCCTGGGCGACGTCGCTGTCGAGGTCCTCCGGGTGGGTGATCTCCTGGTACGTGCGGGCGAGCAGCTCGTCGCGCGGGTAGCGGGAGATGTCGCAGAAGCGGTCATTGACCTCGAGGAACCGGCCGTCGGGCGAGACGCGGGCGACGCCCATGGCCGCCTGGGTGAAGACCGCCCGGTACTGCCGTTCGGCCGCCTCCAGGCGCAGGCGGGCTTCGACGCGGGAGGTGACCTCCTCGGTGTAGAGCACCAGGCCGCCGATCTCTCCGTCGTCCGTGCGCCAGGGCGCGACCGACCAGCGGACCCAGTGCAACTGGCCGTCGGCGCGCTCGAACGCCTCGCCTTCGTGGCTGAGCTCGACGCCCTCGGCCAGCACCCGGGCGTGGATGTCGCGCCAGTGCTGGGGAATGTCGGGGAACACCTCGTAGTGCTGGCGGCCCTCGAGCGGCATGTCGCCGGGCATGCCCTGGTCAGTGAGGAACTGGGCCGAGGCCACGAGGTAGCGCATCTCACGGTCGAAGATCGCGACCCCGAGCGGCGCCTGGCGCAGGGCCGTCAGCGCGCCCGCGCGAGCGGCGGCGTCGTTCGCCGCGTCGAGCCTGGCCGCCGAGCCGATGCTGTCCAAGTGCCGATCGTCCAACTGCGGATCCGTCTTCCCTAGGGGAGACGCAGCATAGCCCCGCGGGTGGGCGGCGCTAATGCCTCGAGAACATGGACCTGTCGGGGGAGGGGTCGTCGGCCGACCAGGCGCCCGGTCAGGGGGGCTGGGGGGGCTGTTCAGGATCCGGACCGGATGCGGGTCAGCCGACGAATGGGAATAAGCAGGCGCCCTGTGTTCGTCACAGGTCCGGAATGAGGCCATTTCGGGGCGTGGCGGGACCGCAACAAGCCGGGAGAGAAATTCAACCTGTGGCGGGTGTGCGCTTGAAGCCCGGCCGGCTTTGGAGGATGACGTATGGTGACGGCGCTGGTCTTCTCCTCTGGAAGGCGGCCGGCGTTGGGGCGTGGGGCCCCCGCAGCGCTTCCGGATCCTTCGGGGTCTGTGCGGGCCAAAAGGTGAAGCGGCAAAAGGCGGCGCGCAGGCGCCGCCTTCTTGCATTTGGGCCTTCCCGGGCCTGAAGCTTTCTTGCGCCGGGGACCTTGGCGAAGCGCGGCCGACGCGCCATGTGCGATCCCTGACAACGTAAATTCAGCCCAACACAATTTCAGGGAGGGGCCGATGGCCGCCGGGATTCCGCAGACGGGACTGCAACTGCTTTCGACGGTGAAGAGCTCAGGCGAACTGGAGCTGCGGCTCGCCGAGATCCCCATCGCCCCGCCCGCCGGCGACGAGGTGCTGGTCCGCGTCGAGGCCTCGCCGATCAACCCGTCGGACCTCGGCCTGCTGCTGGGCCCGGCCGACGTCTCGACGCTCAAGCAGGCCGGCGGCGTCACCACCGCCAAGGTGCCGGAACAGTTCCTCAAGGCCCTGGCCGCGCGCCTGGACCAGCCGATGCCCGTGGGCAACGAGGGTGCGGGCGTCGTCATCGCCGCGGGCCCCGACCCCAAGGCCCAAGCGCTCGTGGGCAAGACCGTCGCGATCCTGGGCGGCGCCATGTACGCCCAGTACCGGACCCTGAAGGCCGGCGACGTGCTGCCGCTGCCGGCCGACGCGACCGCCGCCGACGGCGCCTCGTGCTTCGTCAACCCGCTGACCGCGCTGGGCATGACCGAGACGATGCGGGCCGAGGGCCACACGGCGCTCGTCCACACCGCCGCGGCGTCGAACCTCGGGCAGATGCTCAACAAGATCTGCCTCAAGGACGGCATCCCGCTGGTGAACATCGTGCGCAGCGCGGAGCAGGCGAAGATCCTCACCGACATCGGGGCCAAGTACGTCGTCGACTCCACCTCGCCCAACTTCCAGCAGGAACTGACGGACGCACTGATCGAGACCAACGCCACCATCGCCTTCGACGCGATAGGCGGCGGCAAGCTGGCGAGCCAGATCCTGTCGGCCATGGAGGCGGCCGCCAATTCGCGCGGCGGGGCCTACAGCCGCTACGGCTCCAGCGTCTTCAAGCAGGTCTACATCTACGGCTCGCTCGACCCGCGCCCGAGCGAACTCGCGCGCAACTTCGGCCTGTCGTGGTCGGTGGGCGGCTGGCTGCTGACGCCGTTCCTAGCGAAGCTGGGCGCCGAGGGCGCGGCGCGCCTGCGCCAGCGCGTGGTCGACGAGCTGAAGACCACCTTCGCCAGCCACTACACGGCCGAGATCTCGCTGGCCGAGGCGCTGGATCCCGCGGTGATCGCCGCCTACCAGAAGAAGGCGACGGGCGAGAAGTTCCTGATCAACCCGGCCAAGGGCCTGTAGCCAAAGAAAAAGCCGGACGGTCCAGGAGGGAGCCGTCCGGCCGAAGTGTGTTGGCGGGGAAGCTGTCCCGGAATGACATTCCGCACGGCTTCGAGGGGCTCAGCTGCAAGTCGGGCGCCAGGTTTCCTGCGCCATAGCGGCACGCTGGCGCTTGCTTCGGCAGACGATCGACCGTCAGCGGCCGAAGTGCGGCTGGTTGTGCGGCAGCGTCACGGCGTCGGGCAAGCTAACCACCCGCGCGTAGCCGCCGTCGGCCTCGTGCCGGCGCGCGCCCAGACAGGCGCCGCGGCGGGCGTCGCCCTCGCTCCAGTAGGCGGCGAATGCCTCGCCTTCGCGGGTGACGCGCCAAATCCCCCTGTCCGAGGCGATGCGGAATGTGGATCGGGACGCACGAAGGAACTTCAACAAGGAATTCTCCAATCCTGTAGAGCCTTGAAGTGCATCTACAGGAATATGTTCCAATATTTCCGGCAAATATTCATACTTTTATTTTTACTCGAACGGCGCCCCATAACGTGCTATATTGTATTTACTTACACATATATTTGATCGGAAGCTAAGCCATGGTCGTTCGTAAAGAATCTCCCGCCGCAGCGCCGCAAGTCCCCACGCCCGTCGCCTATCGCGAGGCCCAGTGGGAGAGCGAGGGCGGCGCCCTGCAGCCCTTCCCTGCCAAGCCCTTCGACCCGACCGAGCAGCCGCGGCTGTATGCCGACCTGCTGGCGGAAGCCGACCGCCGCCGGCGCGCCGCCGACGACAAGGTCGTCCAGGGCATGGTCGCGCCTCGCTATGGAGACCTCTAGGGGGCGCCCCCTCGGGAGCCGCCGACCTGCTGAAGGGCTGTCCCCCGGCCGGTCCAATGCCGGCCGCGCCGCGTGAGGTCGCCGAGCGCCTCGGACTGGCGATCGTCGCGTCCTCGATGGCGCCCCTGCTGCTGCTCGACGGCGACTTCCGCGTCCTCGCCGCGAGCACATCGTTCTGCCGCACCTTCGGAACAGAGCCGGTCCCCGGTGAACCGGTGTTCAACCTCGGCGACGGCGAATGGAACGTCCCGCAACTGCGCTCGCTGCTGCGGGTCACCCTCTCGGGGGCGGCCGACATCGACGCTTACGAAATGGACCTGGACGCCCCTGCGTACGGCCCACTTCGGCTGGTGCTGAACGCCCACCGCCTGGACTACGGCCTGGACGGCGCGCCGCGGATCCTCTTGACCGTCGTCGACGTGACCAAGGCCAGGCGCGCCGAGGCGCTCCAGGCCGCCGCGCTCGCGGAGAAGGACGACCTGCTTCGGCAAAGGGCGCTACTGCTCCAGGAGGTGCGCCACCGCGTCGCCAACAGCCTGCAGATCATCGCCAGCGTGCTCCTGCAGAACGCGCGACGGGTCAGTTCCGAAGAATCGCGCGGCCATCTGCGCGACGCCCACCAACGGGTGATGTCGGTCGCGGCGCTGCAGCACCAGCTGGCGGCCTCGAGCGTCGAGGGCGTGCCGCTGCGCGACTACCTCAGCCACCTCTGCGAGAGCATCGCAGCCTCGATGATCGCCGACCCGTCGCGCATCTCCCTGACGGTGGAGGTGGACGATACGGTGGTCGAGGCGGACGTCTCGATCAGCATCGGACTGATCGTCACCGAACTGGTCATCAACGCCCTGAAGCACGCCTTCCCGCACGATCGCCGCGGGGCGATCGTGGTCGTCTACGCCGCGGGTGACGGGGATTGGTCGCTGTCGGTGACGGACGACGGGGTCGGCATGCCACCCGCGCCGCAGCCGAGGGCGGGCCTGGGCACCAGCATCGTGGAAGCGCTTTCCCGACAGCTGCAGGCCGTCGCGTCGGTCGAGGACCGACGTCCGGGCGCGGCGGTCTCAATCGTCCACAAGCGGGCGGTCGTGGTAGTAGCGCCGTTGCCGATATGAGCGACCCCAATACATAGCCCCGCAGGAATTCATTCCACGTAAGACGGGTAGGTTCCTCGGAACGACATAATACTTTGCGTTGGAGATTGAGGGTATTATTTACACAATACCTTGTATTGTCTCAACGAGACCCCATATCCATGTTTCGAGAAGGGTATGCCCCTTCTCAAGGAACCCCACTTCATGCGACTTCACCTTGTGACCGCCGGCGTCGCCGTCGCGGCCCTCATCCCCACCTTCGCCATGGCGCAGCAGAGCTGCGAGCAGCGGCGCTCCCAGCAAACGGTCGGCACGATCGCCGGAGCCGGCATCGGCGCCGTTCTGGGCAGCGCAGTGGCCGGGCGCGGCGACCGCACGGCTGGCGCGGTCATCGGCGGCCTCGGCGGCGGCCTGATCGGCAACCAGCTCTCGAAGCCGGGCGCGGATTGCGCCCACGCCTACGGCTACTACGACAACTCCGGCGCCTGGCACGCCAGCACGGTCAGCCGCCAGGACGCCCGCGGCTACTTCGATCGCGAAGGCCGCTGGGTCGATGGCGCGCCCAACGGCCACTACGGCCGCGACGGCCGCTGGATCCAAACCTCCGACGAGTCCTCGGGCGCGGGGTACCACGATAGATACGGACGCTTCGTCCCGACGTCGGCCACCGGCTACTACGCTGCTGACGGCCGCTGGGTCGCGGGCGCGGCGAGCGGACACTACGACAGCCGCGGGCGTTGGGTCGTCGGTCCCGCGACGGGTCGCTATGACGAGCGCGGCCGGTGGATTGCGGGCCGACCGCACCAGGCCAGCGACGTGCAGCCGGGCCACTGGAGCGACGGCCAATGGCGGCCGGGCGCGGTGACGGGCTACTACAACAGCCGGGGCCGCTGGGTCCACGTCGAGGCCGACGTCAGGCCGGGCGCGCATCGGGGTCGGCAGGGCGACATCAGCAGCCGGCAGATCTGGCTCGACGAGCGGATCCACCGTGGCCTGAACGACGGCAGCCTGACCCGCAGCGAGGGCCAGCAGGCGCTCCGAACCCTGGCCGAAATCGGCCGCCAGGAACGCTACCTGCGCAACCGCGGCGGCCAGCTCCGGCCTCGCGATCAGGTGACCATCCACGCCCGGCTCGACGATCTTACCGAGAGCGTCCGCATCATGGGCCGCGGCCCGGTGCGCCAGTACTGATCCAAGACGCCGGCCAACCTTGACCTTGGCCGGCATCCAGGACGGCCCCAGCCCTGCGTAACTGGGCTGGGGCCGTTTTTCCGTGTGCTGCTCCCGCTCTTGCGTGACCTGCGGTCAGGCCCTTCCTATGCGTTCCCAGGAACCGTCGGAGGACGCCGTGAAGATTGACCTCCTGTCCCCCAACAGCTTCGCCGGCGGCCAGCCGCACAACCAGTTCCAGTGGCTGCGCGAGCACGAGCCGGTCCGCTGGCACGACGAGCCCGGCGGGAAAGGCTTCTGGGCGGTGACCCGGCACGCCGACGTCTGGGCCGTGGACCGCGACTTCCAGACCTACTCGTCCGAACCCACGATCATGATCTCGGACCCGATCAGCGAGGCGGGCTCGTTCGGGCCCTACAAGATGATGCTGATGATGGACCCGCCGGAGCACACGGCGTTCCGCAAGCTCATCCGCTCCGAGTTCACCGAGCCGTCGGCCCGGCTGCGCGAGGCCCGCATCCAGGAGCTGGCGAAACAGATCGTCGACGCGGTGATCGCGAAGGGCGAATGCGACTTCGTGGCCGAGGTGGCCGGCGAGATGCCCTCGTACGTGATCGCCGAACTGATGGGCCTGCCGCTCGACGACGGCCGCGAGCTCTACAAGCTGACCGAGATCATCCACACGGCGCCGGAAGCGCTGCCGCCCGGCGCCGCCGGCCAGGCCGTGATGAAGATGTTCGAGTACGGGTCGAAGGTGATCGCCGAGAAGCGGGCGCGGCCCGGCGACGACCTGGCCTCCAAGCTGCTGGCCTGCGAGGTCGACGGCCACAAGCTGGCCGACATGGAGTTCCTGCTCTTCTTCATCCTGCTGATCGACGCCGGCGGGGACACCACCCGCAACCTGCTGTCCGGCGGCCTGCTGGCGCTGATGGAGAACCCCGAGCAGTACGCCTGGCTGATGGCCGACCTGCCGGGCCGGCTCGCCACCGCGCGCGAGGAGCTGCTGCGCTGGACGAGCCCCGTGATCTATATGCGCCGCACGGCCAAGCACGACGCCGAACTGGCCGGGCGCCAGATCAAGGCCGGCGACAAGGTCGTCATGTACTTCGGCGCCGCCAACCGCGACCCGGCGGTGTTCGACCGGCCCGACATGCTGGACCTGAGCCGCCGGGAGAACCCGCACATCGCCTTCGGCACCGGCCCGCACGGCTGCCTCGGCCAGCACATCGCCCGTATCGAGATCGACGCCATGCTGCGCGAGGTGCTGACGCGGATGAAGGATTTCGAGCTGGCGGCGCCGGTGGAATGGTTGCCTTCGAACTTCATCTCCGGCCCCAAGGCGATGCCGCTGCGGTTCCGGGCGGCGTGAACCCGGGCCGAGGCCGCATTGTCGACATGCTGAGCGACTTGGTTCGGAGTTGATGTCGTTCCGTCGCGCGCTCGCCGCCCTCACCGTCCTGCTGGCGCTCGCCCTGGCGCTCCCCGCGTCCGCCCAGCACGGGGCCGGCGTGCAGCAGGTGCTGCAGCGGGCCAGGGCGGCGAGCGGCGGCGCGGCCTGGAACGCGGTACGCGGCTACCACGAGGTGGGGACCGAGAACGGCCGGCCCTACGAGCGCTGGGTCGACCTGGTGCGCTGGGGTGAACGGATCGAGAATGGCGCCGCCACGGCGGAGGTCGTCCAGGGCTACAACGGCTTCGGTCTCTGGTGGCTGCCGCTCTCGACGCCGCGGCCGCCGGGGACCGACACCGAGCTGATGCGGCGGGCACGCTCGGACGCCTACTTCGCCGCCTACGGCTACTACTTCCCCGGCCGGTTCGATGTGAGGAGCTCGCGCCTGGGCGTGCGGCCCAGCGGCGGCCGCGACTACGACGTGGTGCGGATCCAGCCGGCGGGCGGCGAGCCGCGCGAGCTCTGGTTCGAGCGCGCCACCGGCCGGCTCGGCCGGATGGTCGAGGGCGGGTCCAATCAGCCCAAGACCACCGAGTTCGCGGACTATCGCAAGGTCGGCCGGCTGATGCTGCCGTTCCAGGTGACCATCTACGGCCAGGGCCGCGCCAGACCCGACGAGCGCCGGCTTGAGCGGATCGAGCTCGTATCGCCCGACCGCGCGATGTTCAGCCTGCCGCGCGTTCCCGCCCCTTAATGGGGAAGGTGGCGAGCCCAACAGCCGCCCCAACGGTTGTCATCCCGGTTTGGCCGCAGGCCAAGACCGGGACCCAACCCGGTCGTGCGCCAGTCCTCGCCAGGACGGCCCTGACGCCGGTGGCGATCAGCGATGCCCAGCCTGCAGCTGGTTGGGTCCCGGTCTTCGCTTCGCGAAACCGGGATGACAATCGAGGGTAAGGCGGCATTCCGTCCGACCCTACACCTCCAGCCTCCAGGCCTCCCCGTCGCGGACGATGTGGCCCGCGCACGGGGCGGCGAAGTGGGTGCCGATCACCAGCGTGTTGGTGCCCTCCAGCGCGCCGTAGACGCGCTTGCGGGTCGCGGTGGACGCCTGCTTGTCGAAGTCGACCTCGGCCGCCCATTCGGGCCGGGCCATCTGGCAGGGATGGTGGGTGAAGTCGCCGGTGATGAGCGCCTCCTCCCCTTTCGAGCGGATGCGGATCGAGACGTGGCCCGGCGTGTGGCCCAGGGTGGGCTCAAGGCTCACCTCGTCGCAGACCCGGTGGTCGGTCTCCACCAGGTCGACGAGGCCTGCGTCCCACACCGGCTTCACGCTGTCGTGGAAGTAGGACTTGGAGAGGTCCTCCACGCCCTCCTCCTCGGCCCGCCAGTAGTCGTACTCGGCCCGGCCGATCAGGTAGCGGGCCTGCGGGAAGGTCGGGACCCATTCCCCATCCACCAGCATGGTGTTCCAGCCCACGTGATCGACGTGCAGGTGGGTGCAGAGCACGGTGTCGATGCTGTCGCGCGCAAAACCGGCGGCCTCCAGGTCCTGCAGGAACGTTGTCTGCAGGTTGCTCCACGGCCCCATCTCGCGCTGTTTGTCGTTGCCAATGCACGTGTCGACGATGATCCGCCGGCCGGGCGCCTCCACGACCAGCGCGTGGATCGACATCTTCAGCTTCCCGCTCTCCTCGGCGAAGTGCGGGAAGAGCCAGGGGATCTCCTTCACCGCGTCGTAGGTGGCCTGGGGCAGCAGGAAACGCGTCCCGCCGCTCATCTCCATTTCCACGATGCGGGTGACGGTCACGTCCCCGATGCGCCACTTGAGCATGCGCGTCCTCCCGGTTTGCCGGGAGAGTGGCACGCCTTACCTGCGGGTCGCCAAGGCCTTTGCGACCACGGGCGCGAGGCGCGCGGCGATGATCGCCGCGCCGCGGGCGTTGGGGTGGATGCCGTCGGGCTGGTTCAGCGATGGCTGGCGGGCGACGCCGTCCAGCAGGTTGGCGTAGAGCGGCACGCCGTGGGCGCGTGCCACCGCCGGGAAGACGGCGTTGAAGTCGCGCGCATAGCCGCCGCCCACCTCCACCGGGGCCATGACGCCGGTCAGCACCACGCCGATCTTCCGCGCCTTCAACTTCTTCACGATGCCGTCCAGGTTGGCGCGGGTGCGCCTGGGGTCCTGGCCTTGCAGCAGGTCGTTCGCGCCGAGGGCCACGATCACCAGGTCGGTGTCCTTGCGGACCGAGAAGTCGACGCGGGCGAGGCCGCCGGCGGTGGTGTCGCCCGAGACGCCGGCGGCGCGCACCTGGGCTGGCGCGCCGAGCCTCGTGAGGGCGACCTGCAACTGGTAGGGCAAGGCCGCGCGGGCCGGCAGGCCGTAACCGGCGGTGATCGAGTCGCCCAGGACGGTGATCACTTTCGTGCGCGCGGCGGCCATCGCCGGGCCGGCGGCGAGGATCAGAGGCCATGCGAGGAGCGCACGGCGGCTATGTCTTGGCTTGGCCATGAAGGTCCTATGTAAGGGAGGAACTACGCCTCTCAACTCCCCGGGGTTCCGCTTGAACGATACGCCGCCGCTGGTTCTCGACGACGTGGGCCTGACGTTGCCGTCCGCCGCAGGGCCGGTGGAGATCCTGCGGAACCTCTCCCTGACATTGGCCGAGGGCGAACGTGTGGCGCTGGTGGGGCCGTCCGGGTCGGGCAAGTCGTCGCTGATCGCGGTGGCCGCCGGCCTGGAGCGGCCGAGCTCCGGGCGCGTGATGCTGTTCGGCCGCGAGCTGTCGCGGCTGGACGAGGACGGCCGCGCGAAGCTGCGGCGCGGGCGGGTCAGCCTGGTCTTCCAGTCGTTCCACCTGCTGCCCAACATGACCGCCGAGGAGAACGTGGCCGCGCCGCTGGAGATCGCCCGCCGGGCCGGCGCCATGGACGAGGCGCGCGCCTGGCTGGACCGCGTGGGCCTGGCGGCGCGGGCGCGGCATTATCCGCACCAGCTGTCGGGCGGCGAGCAGCAGCGGGTGGCGCTGGCGCGGGCGCTGGCCCCATCGCCGTCGCTGATCTTCGCCGACGAGCCCACCGGCAACCTCGACTCCAGCAACGCCCGCCACGTGGCCGACCTGCTGTTCGAACTGGTGGAGCATACCGGCGCCGCGCTCCTGATGGTGACCCACGACACCGTGCTGGCGCAGCGAGCCCAGCGGGTCGTCACACTGCGCGACGGGCATCAAGTGGAGGCTGCGTGACGCCACTGTGGCTGCGGTTCGCGGCGCGGGAGCTGCGCAGCGGGGTCAAGGGGTTCCGCATCTTCCTGGCCTGCCTGGCGCTGGGCGTGGCCGCGATCGCGGCCGCCAGCTCGACGGCCGAGGCGTTCCGGCGCGGCCTGGCCAGCGAGGCCCGCGAGATCCTGGGCGGCGACATCGCGGTGTCGGCGAGCCAGCGGCGGTTCCAGCCGGTCGAGCTGCGCCTGTTGGGCAAGCTGGGCCGGATCACCCGCGCGGTGGCGGCCCAGGCCATGGCCGAGGCGCCCAACGGGGAGCGGCGGCTGGTGGAGCTGCGCGGCGTCGACCCCCTCTATCCGCTGGCCGGAGAGGTGACGATCGTGGGCGCCCCGTCCCTCGCCGTGGCGCTGGAGCGGCGGGACGGCGCCTGGGGCGCGGCCGTCGAGCAGACGCTGCTGGACAAGCTGGGCCTCCGCGTCGGCGACCGGTTCCTGGCGGGCAACGTGCCGATGCGCGTGGGCGCGATCCTGGAGGCCGAGCCCGACCGGCTGTCGCGCGGTTTCCAGCTGGGGCCGCGGGTGCTGACGCGGCCGGGCGCGCTAGAGCAGGGCGGGTTCCTGAAGCCCGGCCTGCCGTTCGGCGAGACGGTGCGGATTTCCCTGAAAGCCGGGATGCCGCTGGAGACCGCCAAGGCGGACGTGCGCGCGACGATGCGCGGCTTCTACCGCATGCGCGACCGCAACGACGCCTCGCCGGGCGTGAGCCGGGTGATCGACCAGCTGGAATACTTCCTGGGGTTCATCGGCCTGGCGTCTCTGGTGGCCGGCGGCCTCGGCGTGTTCGGGGCGGTCAGCGCCTATGTGGACGGCCGCAAGCCCGCCATCGCCACCCTGAAGGCGCTGGGCGCCGAGAGCGGCCTGATCCGCGACATGTACCTGGCCCAGATCGGCTTCCTCGCGCTGCTGGGCGTGGCCATCGGCCTGGTGGTGGGTGCGGCGACGCCGCTGCTGCTGGGCCGGCTGGTCGCCAATGACCTGCCCGTGCCGGCGCTGTTCGCCGTCTATCCGGTCCCGCTGATGAAGGCGGCGCTGTTCGGCCTCCTGTCGGCGGCGGCCTTCTCGCTGGCGCCGCTGGCCAGGGCGCGCACCACGCCGCCGGCCAGCCTGTTCCGCAGCGACCTCATCGGGCGGCTCCGCTTCGGACCCGAGCTGATCTGCGCGCTGGCCGCGGCGGCGGGCCTCGCCGGCCTGGCCCTCGTCACAGCGCCGACGCTGCTCGCGGCCGCGATCATGATCGGCGGGACGGCGGCGGCGTTCGTCCTGCTCTGGGGCTTCGGCTGGCTGGCGGCGAAGCTGGCCGGACGCCTGCGCGGCGGCACGCGGGGCGCGGTGCGGATCGCGCTCGCCAACCTGGCCGGCCCCCGTTCGGCGGCGCGGACGGCGGCGCCGGCCATCGGCCTGGGCGTCGCCCTGCTGGCGGCCGTGGTGCTGATCCAGTCCAGCCTGCTGCGGCAAATCGCGATCATCGCCCCGCAGACAGCGCCGGCGCTGGTGTTCACCGAGATCCCGGGCGAGCGCGTGGCCCAGTTCGACGCGGAGGTCGGCCGCGCTTTCGGCCGCCTGCCCGGCCGCGACGCCTACCTGCGGGCGCCGCTCGTGACCGGCCGGATCATGGCGGTGCGCGGCGAGCCGATCGACATCAAGACCGTCCCGCCCGGCTCCCGCTGGGCCTATGACAACGACATCACCATCTCGGCCCTCGGCCCCGAGCCGCCCAACGCCGGCATAACCCACGGTCGCTGGTGGAAGGCGGACTACGCCGGCCCGCCGCTGGTGGCCATCGGCCGCGACCCCGCCGAGGGCAAGCAGATCAAGGTGGGCGACACCATCACCCTGCAGGTGCTGGGCCGCGACATCGACGCCAAGGTGGCGGTGATCCGCCGCGTCGACTTCGGCAGCTTCGGCGCCAGCTTCCCGATCGTGCTGACGCCGAACGCCCTGGAGGGCGCGACGCCGCGTCATGTGGCCATCGCCAAGGCGACGAAGGCGCAGGAGATGCAGGTCATCCGGGCCCTGGGCGCCGCGTTCCCCGAGGTGAACGTGATCTCGGTGCGCGAGCAGCTCGAGGCCGCCACCGACCTCTTCGACAAGGTGGCGCTCGCGGTGCGGGGCGCAGCCGCGGTGGCGCTCCTGGCGGCGCTTCTGGTGCTGGCCGGCGCCATCGCCGCCCGCGCCCAGGAGCGGACCCGTGAAGCCGCCACGCTGAAGGTGCTGGGCGCGTCACGGGCCCAGGTGCTCAGCGCGTACGTCATCGAGTACGGCCTGGTGGGCCTGATCGCGGGCGCCGCCGGGGTGGGCCTGGGCTACGCGGCGGCCTGGCCGGTGGTGGTCGTCGTGTTCGAGGCCGAATGGAGCGTGGACTGGGCAGGCGTCGCCGCCCTGCTCGGCGGCGCCTCGGGCCTGGCGGCGGTCGGCGGCCTGCTGGCGTCGTTCCAGGCGCTGTCGAAGCGGCCGGCGCCGGCGCTGCGTAGTGAGTGAGCACTGCGCAACAGTGTCGCATCGCTTTCCCGATAACCATTTGGCATTCGAGCCCGGCCAACGGTGAGCGTACTTCCTTCGCCCAGACCCGGAGCCGCCCGCATGAAATTCGAGTTCACGACCAAGGACCTGATCGAGTGGGGTTCGGCCGGGCTCGTGTTCCTTTCGGGCGCCATGACCGGCCACTACGCGGCCATCGGCATGAATGCGGTCCAGTGGGCGGGCGCAGCCGCCGCCGTGCTGGGCTCGGTGACCGTGGCGGTCGCCGTGCGCGTCTGGCCGCCGCAGCCCGCGAAGGCCGAGGACTGATATCCCTCCCTTGATGGGGAGGGACAGCTCGCGAAGCGAGCCGGGTGAGGAGGTGTCGATCCTCACCGACCTCAGCATTCCGGTCCACTCTCCCTCACCCTGGCCGCTCGCGCGGCCTGTCCCTCCCCGTCAAGGGAGGGAAGGGGCGATGTAGATCTCGCTGCCGAGGTCGTGGAACTTCTTCGACATCTCGGCCATGCCGGCGTCGACCTCGTTCTGCTTGCGCGCCGCGTCGCGGATGTCCTGGCTGATCTTCATCGAGCAGAACTTCGGGCCGCACATCGAGCAGAAGTGGGCGGTCTTGAACGCCTCCTTCGGCAGGCTCTCGTCGTGGTACTCGCGCGCCGTCTCCGGATCGAGGCCCAGGTTGAACTGGTCCTCCCAGCGGAACTCGAACCGGGCGCGGCTGAGCGCGTCGTCCCAGGCCCGCGCGGTCGGGTGGCCCTTGGCGAGGTCGGCGGCGTGGGCGGCGATCTTGTAGGCGATCACGCCGTCCTTCACGTCCTGACGGTCGGGCAGGCCCAGGTGCTCCTTGGGCGTCACGTAGCAGAGCATTGCGGTGCCAAACCAGCCGATCATCGCCGCCCCGATGGCCGAGGTGATGTGGTCGTAGCCCGGCGCGATGTCGGTGGTGAGCGGGCCCAGCGTATAGAACGGCGCCTCGTGGCAGTGCTTCAGCTGCTCGTCCATGTTGGCCTTGATCTTGTGCATCGGCACGTGGCCGGGGCCCTCGATCATCACCTGGACGTTGTGCTTCCAGGCCACCTTGGTGAGCTCGCCCAGGGTCCGCAGCTCGGCGAACTGGGCCTCGTCGTTGGCGTCGGCGATCGAACCGGGGCGCAGGCCGTCGCCCAGCGAGAACGAGACGTCG
>NZ_DASWTE010000219.1:0-1742 GCF_036402295.1 Phenylobacterium sp. | reverse complement strand
GCACCGCTCCAGCTCGGCGATGGAGTTCTCGATGCTGACGCCCGGCGACTGGGGCAGCTGGCAGACGCCCGCGAAGGTCTCGGGGAACAGCGTGGTCACCCGGTGGATCAGGTCGTTGCAGCGCCGCGTCCAGGCCTGGCTCACCGCCTCGTCGCCGACGTGGTGGGCCATGGTGGAGGCGCGTGGGCTGAAGATCGTGAAATCGGCGCCGCGTTCCCGGATCAGCCGCAGCTGGTTCTTCTCGATGGTCTCGCGAATCTCGTCGTCCGAGATCTTGGGGTAGGCCGGGTCGACGTCGCCGCCGGCCTTGAAGGCGGCCTTCTGGGCGTCGCGCCACTGGTCGTGCGGCGCGGGCGCGGTGGTGTAGTGGCCGTGGCAGTCAATGATCAGGGTCATTTGCGTTCCAGCCTGGCGATGACGGCGTCGAGCATGGCGATGAGGTCGGGCGAGAGCGCTGCGCGGTGGTCGGCGGCCCAGGCCTGGCGTTCGGCGATCGCGTGGCTCATGGGCGCGGGCACGCCGGCCTCCTCGACGGTGCGGGCGGCCTCGCGCATCTCCTCGGCGCGCCGTGTCCCGTGCTCCAGGCTGCGCGAGATCATGTAGTGGGCGGTCTTGTTCCAGTCCGGCAGCGGCAAGAGGTCGGAGAGCGAATCCAGCACCACCTGCTCCACGCCATAGTGGCGCGCCGCCAGCAGCGACTCGGTCAGCAGCGCCTCGACGCCCTTGATCATCACCGAGCGGCACAGCTTGGTCGCGGCGGCGCGGCCGACGACCGGCGAGTAGGCGACGGCGCCGTCGAACCCGAGACCGCCGGCCGCGGTGAGGAATGCTTCGGCGTGCGCTCCGCCCAGCAGCATGGGCGACGCAATGCGCTTCGGCCCGATCGGGCTCATCACGGCGGCTTCCACGTAGCGGCCGCCGTCGGACTCGACCACCTCGGCCGAAGCCGTCTTCTGGCCCGGCGAGCACGAGTTGAGGTCGAGGAAGAAGGCGTCCTTCGCCAGGCCCGGAGCCGCCGCGCGGGCGGCGTCGAGGTCCTGGGCGGCCGTCACGGCGCTGATGACGAGGTCGGCGCCTTCTACGGCGGCCGCGGCGCTGCCCGCGCGGCGGACGTCATGGCTGGGCAGGGCCCGGCTGGGCAGGCTCGTCGGGTCGGCGAAGGCGATGTCCCACGCGACCAGGTCGACCTTGCCGCGGAGGTCTCCCGCCAGCGTCTGGCCGACCTCGCCGAACCCGATGAGGGCGACGCGCTTCACGGCCCGCCCCACACGCTGGCCGGCACATAGACCTCGCCGCGCATCAGGCGGCGGCAGGTGCGCAGCAAGGCTGAGCGGCGCACGTTCAGCGCTCCGCGCTCGAACGTCACGTCCATGGCCACGGTGAAGAAGCCGGTCGGGTGCTCGACCTCGAGCGAGCCGGGATCGGACACCTTCGCGACATCGGCCGCGACCGAGCCCGGCATCACGCAGGCCGTGGCGACGCTGACGGCGCCGAATACGCCGATGGCCTCGTGCACCCGGTGGGGGATGAAGTTGCGGGTGCAGATCGCGCCGCCGTGCTGGGCAGGGGCGACCAGGCACATCTTGGGCACGGTCTTCCTGGCCACGTCGCCCAGGTTCATGCGCGGGCCGATCTGCAGCCGGATCGCCTCGACGCGGGCCTTCAGCTCCGCATCGGCCTCCAGCGCTTCCGGCGTCTCGTAGCCGGTCTTGCCGAAGTCGGCCGCGCGCATCACCACCACG
>NZ_DASWTE010000218.1:0-13401 GCF_036402295.1 Phenylobacterium sp. | reverse complement strand
GAACCAGAGGCCCTCGAATCCCAGCCGCTCGGCGTGGGTCGCCAGCGCCAGCAGGTCCTGCGGCTCGTAGTTGTAGGTGGTGATCCCGAAGGACGGCTTGCGGCTCACGCTGTGCTCCTCAGTTCCCGACCGGCTTCCACTGGGGAAGGGTCGGCCCCTCGCCCAGGCGCTCGAACCACACCTCCATCGGCTGGCCCGCCGCCAGCTCCGGCTCGCCGTCCAGGCGGCCCATGAGGCGCACCTCCGGCGCGTCATCCAGCTCCACCACCACCAGGGTGTAGGGGGCCGGATAGTCCGGGTGGATCTGGTGCATCACCGTGGTCCAGGTGTGCAGGCTTCCCGTGCCCTTGGCGTCCCGCCAGGCGGTGTTCCAGCCGCCGCAATGGGGGCAATGGTCGGTCGGCGGGTGCAGGGCGTGGTTGCAGTCGTTACAGGCGCGGTAGACGAGACGCCCCTCGGCCGCGGCCGCGAAGAAGCCCGCCGTTTCGCGGTCCTGGTCGTACGGCAGAATGGAATGCGCGCCCATCACGCGGCCTTCCGGAAGACGACGCTGGAGCCGATCGGCAGCGGGCCGCCGGTGCACATGCACAGCTCGGCGTCGGGAACCTGCATGTCCGCCTCGCCGCGCAGCTGACGCACCGCCTGGACGATGTGGTTCATGCCGTGGACGTAGCCCTCGGAGAGATGGCCGCCGCCGGTGTTGATCGGCAGCTCGCCGCCCATCCGCAGCGCGCCGGACGCCGCGAACGGACCGCCCTCGCCCTTGCCGCAGAAGCCGTAGGCCTCGAGCTGCAGGATCACGCTGATGGTGAAGCAGTCGTAGATCTGGGCGATGTCCATCTCGTGCGGACCGACGCCCGCGCGTCGCCACAGCTCGGAGCCGGCCTGGCGGCCGCCCAGCTCGGTGATGTCGTCGCGGGTGATCGCCGGGAACATCATGCCGGCCCGGTGGTCGCGCGGCGCGCCGCCGGCCACGGCGCGGATCAGCACCGGCGGCTTGGGCAGGTCCTTCGCCCGCTCGGCGCTGGTGATCACCACGGCGCAGGCGCCGTCGCTCTCCAGGCAGTAGTCGAACAGCCGGAGCGGCGAGGAGATCATCCGTGCGGAGAGATAGTCGTCCAGGCTCATGGGCCGGTCGGCCATCTGGGCGTGGGGCGTCTTGTTGGCGTGTTCGCGGCAGGCCAGGGCCACCGCGCCTAGCTGCTCGGCGGTGGTGCCGTATTCCAGCATGTGGCGGCGCGCCATCAGGGCGAAGGTCTGGCCGGCGGTCTGCAGGCCGTAGGGGACGAAGAACTCATCGTAGCTGCCGAAGCCGCCGACGATCTGGGCGCCCGCGTGGTTGCCGGATCCGCCCAGCCGCGATTCCGAGCGGCCGTTCAGCGAGCGGAAGGCCAGCACAGCCTTCGCCTGGCCGGACATCACCGCGCCCATGGCGAGGCCCATCATCATGCAGGGCGCCACGCCGCCCGGGCCGGTGTCGGCCCAGTAGTGCAGGTTCTTCGCGCCCAGCGAGGCGGCCAGGCTGTAGGGGCGCACGGTGTCCTGCTCGCAGCGGACGATGCCGTCGATGTCGTCCACCGTCAGGCCGGCGTCGGCGATCGCCTTCAGCGACGCTTCGGTGGCCAGCGACAGCACGCTGCGGCCCGAATCCCGGCTGAACGCCGTCTGCCCGATGCCCACCACCGCGCACTTGTCGCGGCCGGCGAAGGCCAGTTCGTCGTCGATCATGGCGCGACCTCCTCCGGGGTCTTGGCGGCGCCCGTTCCGAGCGTCTCGTCCGTGTGTTCGCCCAGCTTCGGCGCCGCCGTCCGCGGGACCTCGCCGAACGACGAGAAGCGGTAGAGGGCGCCGGGATAGGCGACCTTGCCCAGCCCATCATGCGCCACGTCCACGAAGAACTCGCGCGCCTTCAGGTGCTCGTCGTCGAACAGGTCCTCGGGCGCGTTCAGCACGCCGATCGGCAGGCCGGCCGCCTGGCCGTCGTGGTAGGCCTCGTGGCTGTCCTGGATGAGGAAGAAGCACTCCACCAGCTCCTGCACCTCGTGGAAGTGCTCCTGGCGGTAGGCGACGTCCGAGAACGCGGGGTCCGTCAGCTGGACCGCCATGCCCTTCGAATCCATCCAGTTCACCAGCGCGTTCCACGCCTTGGGCTCGGACAGGATCAGGGCGAAATAGACATAGCGGCCGTCGGCGCAGCGGAAGAGCGCCGATTGGGTCGGCGACGGCTGGGCGTGGCGGCAGGTCTGCCGATGCACGTGCACCCGCGGATAGAACCAGTAGGGGTTGGCCAGCTCGACGTTCACCGCGCAGGCTTCGTGCATGGAGACGTCCAGCACCTGGCCGCGGCCGGTGTTCTGGCGCTCCAGCAGCGCCAGCATCAAGCCGATCTGGGCGAAGCTGGTGACCGTGTGGTGGGCCTGATTGCCGCCCGGCCGGATCGGCGGGATCGAGTGATCGTCATAACCACAGCTGTTCAGCGGCCCGCCCGCGGCCAGGGCTACGAGGTCGGAGGACTTGTAGTCGGCCCAGGGCCCGGTCAGGCCGAACGGCGTGATCGACGCCACGATCAGGCGCGGATGGGTGTCGCTGAGCGCGTACAGGTCGAGGCCCAGAGCGGTCAGCGCCGCCGGTTGCAGGGTGGAGATGAAGATGTCGGCGTCGGCCAGCCGATCCGTCAGCACGGCCATGCCGCCCGGCGTCGCGAGGTCCGCCGTCACGCTCTTCTTGTTCGAGTTGTAGTACCAGAAGTTCAAGCTGGCGTTCGGGTCGACCTGACCCTTGGCGAACGGGCCGACCTGGCGGGTGGGCGAGCCTTCCGGCGGCTCCAGTTTCACCACCTCGGCGCCCATCTGGGCGAGCAGGAGGCCGGCGAACTCGCCGCCGATGTCGTGCGCGACCTCGACGACCTTCAGCCCGGCGAGCGGATGGGGGGCCTGGGCCATGCTCAGATCGCTCCTTCGGCGGCCAGTTCTTCGTATTCGTCCTCGGACATGCCCAGCAGGCCCTTGAAGACGTGGGCGTTGTCCTCGCCGAGCAGCGGACCCGAGCGCCAGTTCTCCTGGACGGTCCGCGAGAACTGGATCGGCGTGCCCTCGAACCGCGCCTCGCCGATCACCGGGTGGTCCATCTCGAAGAACACGCCGCGGCCGGCGATCTGCGGGTCGTGGTCGTTGGTGTCCTCGGCGGTCTGCACCGCGCCGGCCGGTACGCCGGCGGCCTGCAGGCTGTGCATCAGGTCGTAGCGGTCCTTGCCCGCGGTCCAGGCGCCGACCAGGGCGTCCAGCGCATCCTGGTTGGCGAACCGCGCCGCCTGGCTGGCGAAGCGATCCTCGCTGGCCCAGGCCGGTCCGCCCATGACCGAGACCAGGCTCCGCCACTCCGCGTCGTTGAACACCGCGATGGCGATCCAACGATCGTCGCCGACGCAGGGATAGACCCCGTGCGGCGCCGCGTCCGGATGCTCCAGGCGGTTGCCGGTCGGGAAGCTGCCGTCCCGGGTCGAGCGCCCGTTCACCGACACGTCCAACAGGATCGGGCCCAGCAGGTTGATGCCCGCCTCCACCGCCGACACGTCGATCTCGGCGCCCTCGCCGGTCAGGTTGCGGTGGTAGATGGCGGTGAGCAGGGCCGAGGCGTTGAAGAACGCCGCCTCGTTGTCCATGTACGACAGCCCCCACCCGGAGGGCTCCTCGTTCGGCAGGCCGCTGATGTAGGACAGCCCGCAGACCGCCTGGACGATCGGGCCATAGCTGCGGTGCTCGGCGTGCGGGCCGGTGTGGCCGAAGCCGCTCATGCGCGCATAGATCACCGACGGCGACAGCTCCCGCAGGCGCTCGTACGTCAGGCCCCAGCGCTCCATCACGCCCGGCGCGAAGTTCTCGGTCACCACGCTGGACGAGGCGATCAGCCGGTCGGCTAGCGCCTTGCCCTTGGGGCTGCGCATGTTGATGGTCACGCCCAGCTTGTTGCGATTGTAGTTGTTGAACAGGCCGCCCTTGTTGGGGTCCGGGTTGGCGTCTTCCTCGCCATAGGTCCGCGCCTCGCCCTTGTAGATCGGCAGGCGTCGGGGCATGTCCAGCCGGTTACGGTCCTCGATGCGGATCACCGTGGCGCCGAAGTCGGCCAGCACCCGCGTCGCGCAGGCGCCCACGCCCATCCAGCAGAAGTCCGCCACGCGCACGCCGGCCAGCGGCCCCTGCCGCACGCCCGGCGTCCGGCCAGGTCCAGCAGCTTCAGCGCGCGCCGCTGTGGTCTGCATCATTGTCCTCAGCGCCCGAAGGCGCTCTCCCTACCCTGCGGCCAGCATCACGTGTGGCCAGTCTGTTATAATCATCATTATGAACTCCTGCATCAACGTGTCAACGCCGTCGACCCGACAAAGCCGCCGCTTGTTTGAGTCAACGAAATCATGATCATAAAAAGAGGCTAAACATCCTTGTCGCCAGCTGGCGGACCAAGGGTTGCATTCGCGACATGAGGCTGCGAGCAAATCACAGTAGCTCCGGTCCGCGGCAGGACTGTCAGGGGAAGGTCGATCGCATGAAAGCACGTGGAAGAGGGGCCCGACCGGCCGCCGAGGCGGCAGACCCGGTCCGCCCGGTCTCCTACGAACTCACGCGTCGGACGCTCAAGACCTCCGAAGTGGTCGCGCTGGAGATCGTCCGCGACATCGTGCGCCAGGACATGCAGCCCGGCGACCGCCTGCCGCTGGAGGCGGAGATGTTGGTGCAGTACCGCGTCAGCCGCTCGTCCCTGCGCGAGGCCCTGCGCCTGCTGGAAGTCCAGGGCCTGATCGCGATCCGGCCGGGGCCCGGCGCCGGCACCGTCGTCGGCCGCGTGCTGCCGGGCAACCTGTCGCGCACGCTGACGCTGCACCTGCACATGCTCGGCGCCAACTACGACGAACTCCTGGAAGCCTGGGTGGAGTCCGAGCCCCTCATGGCGCGGCTGGCGGCGTTGAACCCGGACCGGGAGAAGGTGCGCGCCTCGCTGAGCCCCTTCCTCGACGAGGATCACGCCTGGGCCGTGCGCGAGGGCCTGCAGTTCCACGACATCGTCGCCGAGCTGGCCGACAACCGCGTCCTTACGCTGTCGCTTCGATCGATCGGCTTCATCGTCGCCGAACAGGTCCTGACCAGCGCGGAGCGGGGCGAGCTGGAGAAGCAGATCGTTCACGACCACCGCGACGTGGCCGAGGCGATCATCGCCGGGGACGCCGACCTCGCGGCCAACCGCATGCGCGACCACATCCGCCACGCGGTGGAGGACTTCAAGTCGTTCTGGCCGCTCAAGGTGGGCGAGAAGGTGCAGTGGCGCTGAGGCGCCGGGATCACGCCCGCGCCGCCTCGACCACCTTCGGCCCAGCCTCCCCGCCGGCGCCCTCGAGTTCCCGCATCAGGTGCTGTCCGGAGCGGAAGAAGCACAGGGCCGCCACCACGCTCATGCCCATGCTGGCCAGGATCGCATAGCGCAGCGACTCCGCGCCAAAGGTCGGCTGCAGGGCGTCGCTGAGCATGCCGGTCATCAGCGGTCCCAGGCTGAGGCCCAGGATGTTCACGATCAGCACCAGCATCGCCGAGGTGAAGGCGCGCATCTGCGAGGCGACCAGCATCTGAGCCGTGGCCACGATCGGGGCGAACCAGACGTTGAGGAGCACCGCTTGGACGACGCCCATGGCCATGGCCGCGGCGGTGTCCTCGATCAGATAAGTCCCCAGCGAGAACGGGATCAGCAGGACCGACGCCGTGGCTGGCAGCCACATGTACCAGCGCCGGTCGCCGCGCCCGAGGCGGTCGGCCAGCCAGCCGCCCACGAACTGGCCGGTCCCGCCGCCGAGGCCGATCGCCAGGGCCAGGTACAGCGCCACCTGCCCGATCGGCATCTCGTGGACGCGCCCGAAGAAGGGGGCGTTCCAGTTGTGCGCGGCGAAGACCACGAAGGCGTGAGCCGCGCCGCCGGCGGCCAGGAAGCGGAACGCCTTGAGCTTCCATAGGGTGGCCAGCGCCTCGCGCAGGGGAACCTGCGCGCGCGAGTCCGCGTGGTCGTCGAAACGCCCCCGCTTGGGCTCCTTCATGGTCAGAACGATGGGCGCCAAGGCGACGCCGGCGATGCCGAACAGCAGGAAGGCCTCGCGCCAGCCCAGCGTCTGGGTGATCCAGCCGCCGGCCGCAAAGCCTAGCATGGTGCCGAACGGGTTCGACAGGCCCCAGAGCGCCAGGGCCGTCGCCCGCTGCCGGAGCGGGAAGTAGTCGGCGATCATGGAGTGGCTGGCCGGCACGCAGCCCGCCTCGCCGAACGCCACGCCCATCCGCAGCGCCACCAGGGTCCCGAAGCCGTTGGCGAGCCCGCAGGCGGCGGTGGCCGTGCTCCAGATGGCCAGCGCGCCTGCGATCAGCCGCTTGCGGTTCCACACGTCGGCCAGCCGCGCGATCGGCAGGGCCATGGTCGTGTACATCAGCGCGAAGGAGAGCCCTGTCAGGGCGCCCAGCTGGGTGTCGGAGAGCCCCAGGTCGGCCTTCAGCGGCTCCTGCAAGATCGAGATGATCGAGCGGTCGATGTAGTTGAACAGGGCGACGAGGAACAGCATGGCCAGGCCGTAGTAGCTGGCGCGGAAGCTCGAGCGGTCTTGGGCCTGGGCCATGGGCTACCTGACAAGACCCGGCGGCGCGGAGCCGCCGGGCCGAAGCGAGACTATTCGAACCGGTAGGTGAAGGTCATGCCGATCTGGCGCGGCGGATTGATCACGCCGCGGTCGACTTCCAGCGCAGGGCTCTCCTGCGGCGTCAGGAAGTAGAAGCCATAGTTGGCCGGCGCCGGCATGCTCCAGCGGTTGAGGATGTTGCGCGCCCACAGCTGCAGCCGCCACGCCCCTTCCACCGGCGCGTAGGTCGCCGACAGGTTGATGAAGTCCTTGCGCGCGGTGTGCTTCACCCCGATCGGCTGTTGGCGCAACGCCGAGACCTGGAACGAGCTCGCCCACTGGTCGTCGGCGTGCAGGCTGAGCGTGCCCATGTCGCCCAGGTCCACCTCGTAGTTGATGTAGATCTTCAGGTCGTTCTTGGGCGTGAACGGCACCGGGTTGCCCGAGCAGTCGAGGCCGGCGGCGGTGCAGCCGCGGAAGGACGAGTAGGTGGCGTCCGTATAGGCGTAGTTGATCCCGATCTGCAGGTTCTCGATCGGCGAGGCCACCGTCTCGACCTCGACGCCCTTCACCAGGATGCCGCCCGCGTTGGTGTCGTTCAGCACGCCGTTCAGCAGGGTGCGGACCTGCACGTTCTTGGTCTTGGCGCGATAGGCCGCGAGGTTGAACGTGAGGCGGTTGTCGAAGAGGCGCAGCTTCGTGCCGAGCTCGTAGCTGGTGCTCTTCTCGGGCTCCAGCGGGGTCACGGCGGCCAGCGGCGTGGTGCTAGTCAGCGACCAGCCGCCGCCCTTGAAGCCCGTCGAGACGGACCCGTAGATCAGCGCGCCCTCCATCGGCGTGAACTCGAGGATCGCGCGCGGCGTGAACTTCTTCCAGGTCTTCTCGAACTGGACGTCGAAGGGCGCGCCGTAGGCCCAGGTGCGGGCGGTGTGGTTGGTGTAGCCCTTTTTCCGCTCGTAGGTGTAGCGGCCGCCGGCCGTCAGGGCGAGCTGGTCGGTGATGTGGTACTTCAGCTCCGCATAGGGCGCGACGCTGAGCACGTGGTTGTCGCCGACGACCACCGCGTCCTGCCGCTGGCCGGCCGTGAAGATCGACAAGCGCGACTGCGGGATCGTCCCGTTGAAGCCGAAGGTGATCGCCTTCTTCAGGTTCTCGAAGCTGTAGTAGAGGCCGGTGATGTACTCGAGCTTCTGGCCGGCGGGCGAGGTGAGCCGCAGCTCCTGGCTGAACTGCCACTCCTTGCTGCGGTTGATGCTCGGCCGGTTCAGCGCCAGCGGGCTTGAGTCGCCGTCGTCCTCGTAGAACGAGTCCAGCGTGCGGTAGCTGGTCAGCGAGGTGATCGTGCCGATCGGCTGCTCCCAGTCGGCGCGCAGCTGGGTGGCGACGATGTCGCGCCGGGTCTGGCCGTCCACGTCATGGGAGATCTCCCACGGCTTGCGGATGCCGCCCAGGCTGTTCACCAGCGAGCCCTGGCCGAACGACTGGTAGCCGGAGGCGTACATGTTCTCGTGGTTGAACTGCAGCAGCGCAGTGAGCCGCAGGTCGTCGTTCACCTGCCAGAGCAAGGTCGGGCGGATCGCATAGCTCTGCTGGTCGCTGACGTTGTGCCCGGTCACCCGGTTGAACATGTAGCCGTCGTTGTTCTTGACGCTGTAAGCCAGGCGCGCGGCGACGTTGCCGCTGACCGGCAGGTTCACGAAGCCCTGGGTCTCGAAGCCCGACTGGTCGTGCCGGCCATAGGTGCTGACGGTGGCGTTCACTTCGCCGTAGACCGCGTCGCCGAGCGTCGGCTTGTTGCTGGTGATCTGCAGCGCGCCGCCGACCACGTTGCGGCCGAAGGTGGTGCCCTGCGGGCCGCGCAGGATGGCGATCTGCTGGATGTCGAAGAAGTCGGCGTCGAACGAGGCCAACGTCCCGTAGTAGATGTCGTCCGCGAAGATCGCGACCGGCAGCTCCAGGTGCGGCGAGTCGTTCGTCGTGGTCTGGCCGCGCACCTGCAGGTTGGCCGTGCTCTGGCCCTTGGTCGAGACGAAGGTCGCCCCGGGCACCATGGCGGGGATGTCGACGAAGTTGGTGACGCGCTCGGTCTTCGCCTGTTCGCCGGTGATGGCGGTGACCGCGATCGGCACCTTGCTGAGCTTTTCCTCGCGGCGGGTGGCGGTGATGATGACTTCCGAGACGACGTCGGCCGACGAGTCCGCCGCGGCCCCGCCATTCTGAGCCAGCGCCGGCGTCGCGATCAGCCCGGCGCCCGCGAGCAGCGCTCCCAGGCCGGCCTGACGCAATAATCCCGTCTTCCGGTGCGCATCACGATCCAGCATCCGTCTTCCTCCCCCTCGTTGCGCCGACCCGGACGAGCGGGCGGCCGTTGTGGCCCTGGGGAGGTAGATCGCCTCGGTCCGGGAACCGCCGCCGTCAAGGCGCACGAATCCGCGGCCCCGCGTGTGGCGCGGGCAGCCCTGGCGTCACTTCCCCTGGTCGTTTGTTTCTTGTTCGTATTAGGGATGATCATGATGATGATCATCCGAATGTCAAGCAGCGCTCGGCAACGGAATCTCGCAAAACGCCGGAATTTCTAGGCGGCCCCCACCTTGAGCAGCTGCTTGCCGACGTTGCGGCCTTCGAACAGCCGCATCAGGGCGGCCGGCGCGTTCTCGAAGCCTTCCAGGACGTCGGCCCTGGGCTTGATCCGGCCCGCCCGCACCCAGTCGGCCAACCGCGCATCGGCCTCCGGAAAGTCGCGCTCGTACTGGGGCATCAGGAACCCCTGGATGGTCGCCCCGGTGAAGACCACGTTGAAGTAGTTGCGCGGCCCCGCGGGCATCTCCTCGCTGCGCGGATCGAAGTTGTAGCGGGAGATGCCGCCGCAGATGACCACCCGGGCCCGCGGCGCCAGGCGCGCCAGGGCGTCGTTCAGCAGGTCGCCGCCGATGTTGTCGAAGAAGATGTCGACGCCGCCCGGCGCCAGCTCGCGCAGTCGCGTGCGCACCTTCTCGTTTTTGTAGTCGATGGCCGCGTCGAACCCGAGTTCGCCGGTGAGCCAGGCGCACTTCTCGGGGCCGCCGGCGATGCCGATCACCCGGCAGCCGGCGATCTTGCCGATCTGGCCGACCAGCGAGCCGGTCGCCCCGGCGGCGCCCGAGATCAGCAGGGTGTCGCCCGCCACCGGCTTGCCCACCTTCATCAGGGCCAGGTAGGCGGTCCGGCCGGTGCCGCCCAGCACGCTGAGCACGGCGTCCAGCGGGACGCCCGGCGGCGCCTTGTAGAGCAGCTTTCCCGGGACGGTGGCCAGCTCCTGCCAGCCCAGGTGACCGAACACCGCCTCGCCCGGGGCGAAGTCCGGGTGCTGAGACTCGACCACGACCCCTGCCCCCGAGCCTGGCATCACGCCGCCGATCTCGACCGGGTTCATGTAGCTGGCGGCGTTCTCCATCCAGCTCTTCTGCGCCGGATCGAAGCCGAGATACGCAGTGCGCACCAGCACCTCGCCGGGCGCTGGTTTCGCAACCTCCGCCTTCGCCAGTTCGAAGTCGCCGTCGACCAGCGGCCGGCCGACCGGGCGGGCGGCGACGTGCCATTGGCGTTGCACCGTTTGCGTCATGGGATGTCCCTTCGGCGGATCAGACGGCGCCCGCCTCGCGGGCGTAGCCCCAGGCGGCCTCGGCGAGGGGGCGGACGCGGGCCGCCTGCTGGGCGGCCCCGTCCGCCGCGGCGTTGCCCTGCAGCGCGCGGCCGACGATGCCCTGGACGATCGCCGCCACCCGGAACAGGTTGTAGGCCTTGTAGAAGCCCAGGTTCCCGATCGGCGGACGGCCCACCCGCTCGCAGTAGCGGTCGACGTAGGTTTCCAGCGCCGGGATGCCCAGCGCTGCGAGATCCAGGCCCATCAGGCTGCCGCGCGCGTCGCCGTCGTCCGGCCGGTACCATTCGCACGCGTGGTAGGTCAGGTCGCCCAGCGGATCGCCGGTGGTCGAGAGTTCCCAGTCCAGCACCGCCACGACCCGCGGTTCGGTCGGATGGATCAAGAGGTTGTGGAACGAATAGTCCCCGTGGATCAGCCGCGCTTCCGCGGCCGGCGGCGCGGCTTTCGGCAGCCACGCCATGAGCCGTTCCATCTCCGGGATGTCCGCGGTCTTGGAGGCTTCGTACTGTTGGCTCCAGCGGCCGATCTGGCGCTCGAAATAATTGCCGGGGCGCCCGAAGTCCTCGAGGCCCGCAGCCACGTGATCCAGGCTGTGCAGGGCGGCCAGGGTGGCGTTGGCGGAGTCGTACACCGCCGCCCGCTCGGCCGGCGTCAGGTCCGGCATGGCGCTGATCAGGAACACCCGGCCGGGCACGTGGCGCATCACGTAGAAGGCCGTGCCCAGCACGCTGTCGTCCTCGCACAGCGCCAGCGGTTCGGGGACCGGGAGGCCACGCTCGAACAGGGCCTTCATCACCCGGAACTCGCGATCGACCGCGTGCGCCGACTTCAGCAGCACGCCGGGCGGCTTGCGGCGCAGGACGTACTTCGCGCCGGGGGTTGTGAGCAGGTAGGTCGGGTTGGATTGCCCGCCCTCGAACTGGCGCACCTCCAGCGGGCCTTCGTAGCCGGGGACCACGTCGCCCAGGAACTGCGCGAGACGCGACTCGTCGATCCGATGGGCTTCCTTCACCGCCACCGTCTGGCCCAGGTATTTCCGCGCCGGCTGGCTCATCAGGGCACGCAGCCGTCGAGGCGGATCACCGCGCCGGTGGTGAAGCTCGACTTGTCGCTGGCGAGGTAGAGGGCCGTGGTGGCGATCTCCTCGGGCCGGCCGATCCGCTTCACGGCGGCGGGCGAATTGGCGTCAGCCTGCTCGCGCCAGCTCTTGGCGATGTCGGTCCAGAACGGGCCGCACATGATGGCGTTGACCCGCACCTTCGGGCCGAACTCCATGGCGTGGGCCTGGGTCATGATGTTGAGCGCGGCCTTTGCGCCGGCATAGACCGGATAGGTCGCGCTGGGGTGGACCGCCGCGGTGCTGCTGACATTGATGATTGCGCCCGAGCCGGCCTGGACCATGCGGTCGCCGATCAGGGCCGAGAGCCGGAACGGGCCCTTGAAGTTCACGCCCACCGTCTTCTCGAAGAGCTCTTCCGAGACCTCCGATGACTTCGGCGCTGTGGGTGCGATGCCGGCGTTGTTCACCAGCACGTCGACCTTGCCGAAAGTGTCGTAGGCCGCCTCGACCAGGGCGGGGAGCGCATCCCACTGGCCGACGTGGCAGGCGACCGGCAGGGCGCGGCGGCCCATCGCGCGAACCTCCTCAGCCACCGCCTCGCAGGGCTCCAGCTTACGGCTGGCGACGATCACGTCGGCGCCGCAGGCCGCGAACGCCTTGACCATCTCATGGCCCAACCCCCGGCTGCCGCCCGTCACCAGGACGACCTTGCCGGTCATGTCGAAATAGTCGTTCACCTCGGGCCTCCGCCTCGCGAAAGAGACCGGCCGGGCGACCGCCCGACCGGCAGGCTTGGGAAGGCTAGTCGAGGTGGTAGATCTTCGCCGCGTTGCCGTGGACGATCTTCTCCACGTCCTTGCGGTCGACGCCTTCGAACGCCTCTTCCATGTAGAGGGCCGGATAGGTCGCCGACGTCGCCGGGCCCGGGCTCATGCTGGTCGGGTGCGGGAAGTCGGTCTCGTAGAGGATGTTGTCCGCGCCGATGATGTCGATCGTCGGCTTCAGGGTCTTCTTCTCGAACCAGAACGAGCCGTAGATCTGCCGCTTGAAGAACTCCGACGGCATCAGCTTGTACTCCGGGTTCTCCTTGTGCGCCCCGCAGTTCAGCCACTGGTAGTCCAGGCTGGCCAGCTGGTACGGGATCCAGCCCACGCCGCTCTCGACGACCACGAAGTTCAGGTTCGGGAACCGGTAGCAGATGCCGCCGCAGGTGAGCTGCGCAATCGTCTGCGCCAGGTCCAGCGAGAACAGGGCCCCCATCGAGGCGAACGCCGCGTGCGGCTTCACCGAGGGATGCATCATGTCGAAATACCACATGTCCCCGGCGCCGACGTGGAAGTTGATCGGCAGGCCGAGCTCCAGGGCGGCGGCCCACAGCCGGTCCCAGTGGGGATCGGTGAGCTTGGGCAGGCCGAAGGTCTCGGGCTCGGCGCAGAAGATCACGCCCTTGTGGCCCATCTGGGCGCAGCGCTGCATCTCCACAACGGTGGCGTCCAGGTCCCAGAACGGCAGGGCGCACTGGGCGATCAGGCGCTTGGGATCGGCGCTGGCCCACTCGGTCAGCCAGTCGTTGTAAGCCTTCACGCAGAGCAGCATCAGCTCCTGGTCGCCCAGGCCCAGGAAGCGGCCGGCGCCGAAACCCGCCACGTTGGGATAGAGGATCTGGGCGTAGATGCCGTACTCGTCCATCTTCTTCAGGCGAGCCGTGTTCTGGTAGAGGGACGGGTCGACCATCTCCAGCTTCTGCGGCCGCTTGGGCGGATATTCGTGCCAGCCGGCCATGGCGGCGCCCGCGGCCGCGCCGGTGCGCTCGCCGTTAAAGAACCAGGCGTCCTCGTTCATGTTGGGGTCCCAGCGCACCTGCGGGACCTTGTCGGCGTACTTCTTCGAAATGCGCGTGGTCCACAGGTCATACGGCTCGATGACGTGGGTGTCGCTGTCGATGACTTTGAATTCCTTGACGATCGCGTTCACGTCATTTCCTCCGACCACCGCTTTGCCGCGGGGCTCTTGTTGCATCTGCATAGATCATGATGATGATTATCATATTCGTCAAGC
>NZ_DASWTE010000217.1:0-2839 GCF_036402295.1 Phenylobacterium sp. | reverse complement strand
CTCCATCTTCTCGGCGTTGGTGATGAAGTACGGCGACAGGTAGCCGCGGTCGAACTGCATCCCCTCGACGACGTCGAGCTCGGTTTCGGCGGTCTTGGCTTCCTCGACGGTGATGACACCCTCGTTGCCGACCTTCTCCATGGCCTTGGCGATCATCTCGCCGACTTCCACGTCGCCGTTGGCCGAGATGGTGCCGACCTGGGCGATTTCAGAGTTGGCCGAGACCTTCTTGGCGTTGGCCTTGATCTCTTCGACGACCTTGGCGACCGCCTTGTCGACGCCGCGCTTCAGGTCCATCGGGTTCATGCCGGCCGCGACCGACTTCAGGCCCTCGACGACGATGGCTTGCGCCAGGACCGTGGCGGTCGTGGTGCCGTCACCGGCCTTGTCGTTGGTCTTGGAGGCGACTTCGCGGATCAGCTGGGCGCCCAGGTTCTCGAACTTGTCGGCCAGTTCGATTTCCTTGGCGACCGAGACGCCGTCCTTGGTCGAGCGCGGAGCGCCGAAGGACTTCTCGATGACCACGTTGCGGCCCTTGGGGCCCAGGGTCACCTTCACGGCGTTGGCGAGGATGTTGACGCCGCGCAGCATGCGGTCGCGCGCGTCGGAGGCGAAATAGACGTCTTTGGCAGCCATGGCTGTCTCTCTTTTCTAGAAAATTAGGGGGAAGCGGCTCAGGCGGCCTTCGCGGCCTTGTCGGCCTCGAGCACGCCCAGGATGTCGCTTTCCTTCATGATCAGCAGGTCCTGGCCGTCGAGCTTGACCTCGGTGCCGGACCACTTGCCGAACAGGATGCGGTCGCCGACGCTGACGTCGAGCGGCTGCAGCTTGCCGGACTCGTCACGAGCGCCCGGGCCGACGGCGATCACTTCGCCTTCCTGCGGCTTTTCCTTCGCGGTGTCGGGGATGATGATCCCGCCCTTGGTCTTGGCCTCTTCCTCGACGCGCTTGACGAGGACGCGATCTCCCAGGGGACGAAACGCCATGTTGGTTCTCTCTCTATTCCGTTCGAGACGGTGCAATTGCGGTGACGCCGGCGAGGGGCAACGTGGCTGTTAGCAGTCCCAACCCCTGAGTGCCAACGTCGGTGGGGAGTTAGGAACAGGCACATACGGAGTCAAGACGGACGTGCAGCCGCGCTTGGCTTTTCCGCACTCCACCCTAGTCTGAGCCCTCAATTGGGAGGGCCACGGTGGGTCTGCAATCGGTTCTGAAAAATCTGGTCCGCGAGGGCGACCTGACGGTGAAGCTGCCGGGCGGCGCCGAGCTGAAGCTGGGCGACGGATCGGGTCCGCCGCTGGTGGCGCGGGTGACCAGTGCTACGTGGGCGGCGCGGATCGCGGCCAAGCCGGGGCTGGGCGTGGGTGAGGCCTACAT
This sequence comes from Phenylobacterium sp., assembly GCF_036402295.1. Taxonomy (GTDB): domain Bacteria; phylum Pseudomonadota; class Alphaproteobacteria; order Caulobacterales; family Caulobacteraceae; genus Phenylobacterium. The sequence goes on along the minus strand of NZ_DASWTE010000217.1, from coordinate 1,462 downwards.
GGACGGCGGCCTGGTGCTTGAGCAGGGCCACATCGACGAATTCATCGACCTGATCGGCGCCAACGCGAAGAACAAGACGAAGAAGCGGGGTCCCTTCCGTCGCTGGCTGCGCAAGACGCTGCGCGAAGCCAACGACCGGGTGGCGGCGCGCAAGAACGTGGCCCACCACTACGACCTCTCGTACGACCTCTACCGGCGCTTCCTCGACGAGGACATGCAGTACAGCTGCGCCTATTTCGAGCGGCCGGACATGACGCTCGAGGAGGCCCAGCTCGCCAAGAAGCGGCACATCGCGGCCAAGCTGGCGCTGGAGCCCGGCATGAGCGTGGTGGAGATCGGCTGCGGCTGGGGTGGGCTGGCGCTGCAGCTGGTGGAGGACGCCGGCGTCGAGGTGGACGCCATCACGCTCTCCGTCGAGCAGCTGAAGGTGGCCAAGGCGCGGGCCGAGGCGAAGGGGCTGGCGCACAAGGCGCGGTTCTCGCTGACCGACTACCGCGACCTGACGGGGACCTACGACCGGGTGATGTCGATCGCCATGTTCGAGGCGGTGGGCCGGCCCAACTACCAGGAATATTTCGACGGCGTCGCGCGGCTGATGAAGGACGACGGGGTGGCGCTGGTCCATTCCATCGGCCGGCCCGAGGCAGGCGTCACCAACGCCTGGATCGACAAGTACATCTTCCCCGGCGGCTATTCGCCGGCGCTGTCGGAGGTGCTGCCGGCGATCGAGCGGGCGGGCCTGATCGTGACCGACATCGAGATCCTGCGCCTGCACTACGCCGAGACGATCCGGCACTGGCGCCAGCGCTTCGCCGCGGCCCGGGCCGACATCGCCGAGCTTTACGACGAGCGGTTCTGCCGGATGTTCGAGTTCTACCTCGGCATCGCCGAGCAGAGCTTCCGGGCGCGCCGGCAGTTCATCTTCCAGGTCCAGCTGGCCAAGCGCGTCGACGTGCTGCCGATCACCCGCGACTACATCGGCGAGACCGAGCGCGGGTACGCGAAGCCGAAGCAGAGGGTGGCGTAGGCGCGACGTGCCGCGCCTGAAATGTGTGGAGGCGCCTAAAAACCGCCGCTAGGGTCGCGCTCAAGAAACTCGAACGACTGTTTGGAGAGAAATCCAATGCGCCGCGCTATTGCGCTTGCCGCCACCCTGAGCCTGATCGCCGGCGTCGCGTCCGCCGAAACCTGGACGAAGTTCCACACGATGGAGAACGGGGCCGAAGTCTCGTACGACAGCGACTACACCTACAAGGACAAGGCGACCGGCCGCCTCGTGGTCATGCAGGCGCTCTCCAAGGGCACGCTCGGCCCGTCGGCGCCCGGAAAAGCCGACAGCGTCGGCAGCGTCGCGGCCTACGACTGCGCCAAGAAGAACGTGATCCCGATGGCCAACTACCGGCCGAACCAGGGGCTGGACATCAAGGCCACCTGGCGCTCGGACACGCCGAAAAAGGCCGAC
>NZ_DASWTE010000216.1:0-1656 GCF_036402295.1 Phenylobacterium sp. | reverse complement strand
GCCACGTCGCCCAGGTTCATGCGCGGGCCGATCTGCAGCCGGATCGCCTCGACGCGGGCCTTCAGCTCCGCATCGGCCTCCAGCGCTTCCGGCGTCTCGTAGCCGGTCTTGCCGAAGTCGGCCGCGCGCATCACCACCACGGGCATGCCGTTGTCGATGGCGGTGAGCTCGATCCCGTCAACCGTGTCGCGGGCGTTGCCGGTCGGCAGCAAGGCTCCGCAGCTGGAGCCGGCCACGTCCAGAAAGTCGATGGGCACCGGCGCGGCAGTCCCCGGCACGCCGTCGATCCGCGCCTCGCCGTCATAGCGGACCCTGCCGCCGGGCGTATGGATGGCCGCGACCGCGAGGCTTCTGGTGTTGCGCATGTTGATGCGGACGTGAGTGATCCCGTCCTGCGCCGGGATCAGGCCCTCTTCGATGGCGAAGGGGCCGACGCCGGCCAGCAGGTTGCCGCAGTTCTGCCCGTCGTCGATGCGCGCCTCGTCCACCACCGCCTGCAGGAACAGGTAGTCCACGTCGGCCTCGGGGTGCGTGGACGGCCCCACGACCGCGATCTTGCTGGTCAGCGGGTGCGCCCCGCCCATCCCGTCGATCTGCCGCGGATCGGGCGAGCCCATGGCGGCCAGCAGCACGGCGTCGCGCGTGGCGACGTCCGCCGGCAGGTCGGACGCGAGAAAGTAGAGGCCCTTCGAGGTGCCGCCGCGCATCACCGTGCAGGGGAGGGCCGTCTGGGTCATTGGGGCGGCTCGTCGAGGTACTTCAGCCCCTTGGCCGCCAGCTTCTCGCGCATGCCGTAGATGTCGAGGCCCAGTTCTCCCGCTTCGAAGCGGGCGCGCTTGTCGCCCTCGTTGGCCTCGCGCTGCCGGGCCTTCTCGGCGATCGCGGCCGCCTCGTCGCGGCGAACCACGCAGACGCCGTCGTCGTCGGCCACGATCACGTCGCCGGGACTCACCAGCGCACCCGCGCACACCAGCGGCAGGTTCACGTTGCCCAGGGTCTCCTTGACCGTGCCCTGGGCGTAGATCACCTTCGACCAGACGGGGAAGCCCATCCCCGTCAGGACCGCCACGTCGCGCACGCCGGCGTCGATGATCAGGCCGCGCACGCCGCGCGCCTTCAGCGAGGTCGCCAGCAGGTCGCCGAAGTAGCCGTCCTCGCAGGGGCTCGTCGGCGCCACGACGAGCACGTCGCCGGGGCGGCACTGTTCCACCGCCACGTGGATCATCCAGTTGTCGCCGGGCGCCACTTCGCAGGTGACCGCCGAGCCGGCGATCTGCGCAGGGCGGTAGATCGGGCGCATGTAGCTTGCCAGCAGGCCCTTGCGGCCCTGGGCCTCGTGGACCGTGGCGACGCCGAAGCCCGCGAGCGCGTTGACGGCGGCGGGCTCGGCGCGCGGGATGTTGCGGACGACGAGGCTCATGCGGGCGGCTCCTAGAGCAGGCTCTTTTCGATGACGTCGAGGGCGCGGTAGGCGGGAAGGACCTGGGCCACCGAGCCGTTGGGCTCTCGGCCCTCGCGGATGGCGGCGAAGAACTCGCGGTCCTGCAGCTCGATACCGTTCATCGAGACGTCCACCTTGGAGACGTCGATCGGCTGCTCCTTGCCGTCGACGAGGTCGTCGTAGCGGGCGATGTAGGTGCCGTTGTCGCAAATGTA
>NZ_DASWTE010000215.1:0-24780 GCF_036402295.1 Phenylobacterium sp. | reverse complement strand
ACAGGCGGCGCGCCTGCTCGGCCAGGGTCAGGGTGCGGATGGCGTTCTCGATGTCGGCGGCCAGGCCCGCGGGCGCGGCGTCGGCCAGCGCCTTCACGAAATTGGCCAGGCCCGACAGGCGCTGGCTGAGCAGGTCGGCCGCCTGGGCGTCGACCAGCAGGGTCGGATCGCTGGGCAAGGCGGCGCCCACCAGGCGCGAGATCACGCCCTGGATCTGGTCGCCCAGGTGCACCAAGTCGTTGGCTTCCTGGGCCACGAGGTCCAGCGACTCCCGCAGGCAGGGCAGGACGGCGGCCTCTTGCCCACTCATCAGAACAGCTCCAGGGCGCCGGTGTCCTCGACCTTGGCGACCGGCTGGCGGCGCTCGGTGGCGAAGACCTTGGATTCGGTGGGGGCCAGCAGGATCTGGCGGGCGCGCCCGCTGACCGGCCAGTACTGGACGCGCCGCGCGCGATCGCCGCGCAGCGAGCCGCCCAGGTAGTTCAGCCCTTCGTCGCGCAGGAACTGCTCGGCGAAAGTGGAGTTCTGCGCGCCGACGTCGGAAAGCCCGTCGAACAGGTGCGCCCCGCCGAACAGCTTGACCTCCAGCCGCTCACGCCGCGCGCCCCTGCGCAGCAAGGCGTTGAGCAGGAGTTCCATCGACTGCACACCGTAGCGCAGGCCCTCGTCGCCGGTGGCGCCGGGCAGGAGGAAGTGGTTCATCCCGCCGATCCCCAGGACGGGGTCGCGGATACACGCCGCCACGCACGACCCGAGGATCGTGGTCAGGACCACGTCTTCGCCCTCGGCGACGTGGAACTGCCCTTGGATCACATGGATCTGCCGGAGTTCCGCGCCGTAGGCGGGGTCATGTGCGGACGGGCTGTAATTCACGCGAGGACGCCGAAGATCGCTTCGATCTTTTCCTTCAGGGTTCCGACGGTGAACGGCTTCACGAGGTAGTTGTTGACCCCGAACTGCACCGCCCGCTGCACCAGCTCCTTGTCGGCGCGGCCGGTGAGCATGATGAAGGCCGTCTTCTGGATCGGCGGGTGCGAGCGGATGGCCCGCAGCAGACCCAGCCCGTCCAGCTTGGGCATGTTGTAGTCGGAGATCACCAGGTGGATCGGCCGCGCCAGCATCTGACGCAGGCCTTCCTCGCCATCCGGAGCCTCATAGATGGTCCGGAAGCCGAGTTGTTGCAGGCCCGTACGGACCAGCGAACGCATGGTCTGTTGGTCGTCGACGACCAGGCAGGAGAGGGAAGAACTCGCCGGCATCTCAGCGTTCCATTTCTTTGTTGGTCAGGTTGCGGACGGCGGGGCCGAGCTTCTCCAGGGGGAGCTGGCGCTCGACTGCGCCCAGTTCGTAGGCGGCGCGGGGCATGCCGTAGACGACGCAGGTGGCTTCGTCCTGGCCGAGGGTGCGTCCTCCCGCCTGCCGGATGGAGAGCAGGCCACGGGCGCCGTCCCGGCCCATTCCGGTCAGGATCACGCCCACGCCGCGATCCTTGGCGGTGCGGGCGACGGAGTTGAAGAGCACGTCCACCGAGGGGCAGTGGCCGCTGACCGGGTCGCCGTTGGTGACCTTGCAGCGCAGGTGCTTCGCGCCCTCGATCTCGAGGTGGAAGTCGCCGCCGGGCGCCACGTAGACGCGGCCCGGCACGAGGGGGTCGCCGTTGCGCGCCTCGGTGACGGTGGCGGCGCAGGCGCGGTTCAGGCGTTCGGCGAAGCTCTTGGTGAAGCTGGCCGGCATGTGCTGGGCGATGACGGTCGGCGCACAGTTGGCCGGGAGCCGCTCGACCAGCGTCAGCAGGGCCTCGACGCCCCCGGTCGACGAGCCGATCGCCACGATGCGGTCGCTGGGCGTGAACTCGTCGGTCGGCTGCGGCTCTTCGCGCTTGATCCGCTGGCGGACGCGGGCGCGGGCCGCCATCTTCACCTTCTCGGCGATCTCGCGGAAGCCGGCGGCGTCGGACCCGCGGGGCTTCTCGATGCAGTCCACAGCGCCCAGCTCGAGGGCCGCCAGGGTCGCCTCGGTGCCGCGCGCGGTCAGCGTGGACACCATCACCACCGGCATCGGCCGCAGCCGCATGATCCGCTCGAGGAAGTCGATGCCGTTCATGTTCGGCATCTCGACATCGAGGGTGATGACGTCGGGGTTCAGCGCCTTGATGGCTTCGCGCGCCTGCAACGGATCGCCGGCCTCGCCCACGACCTCGAGGTCGGGGTCGGCGGAAAGCGCGGCGCCGATCAGCTGGCGCATGACAGAGGAGTCGTCGACGACGAGTACGCGGGTCATCGGGCGCCCTCCTGGACGCGGCGATAGGTCGTGACGCCGTCCGGCTTGTAGGCCGAGACTGCCGGGCCCTGGATACGTTCGGAGTGACCGATGTAGAGGGCGCCGTTCACTTGGTTGAGGGGAGCGAAGCGGCTCCACAGGCGGGCCTGGGTGTCGTCTTCGAAGTAGATCGCGACGTTGCGGCAGAAGATGGCGTCGAACTTGCCCTTCATCGGCCAGTCGCCGATCAGGTTCAGCTCGTTGAAGGTCACCATCGCGCGCAGGTCGTCGGACATCCGCACCCGGCCATCCGGCCCGGACGTGGTCCAGCGCTTGCGGAAGGCGTCGGGCACGCCGTCCAGCAGGTGGGCGGCATAGGTCCCCGAGCGGCCCTCAGCGACCATGTTGGGGTCGATGTCGGTGGCCAGGATCTTGATGTCCTTCTCCGGCGCGTCCGGCATCAGCGACAGGATGGTCATGGCGATGGAGAACGGCTCCTGCCCGCTGGAGCAGGCGGCCGACCAGATCCGCACCTTGCCGCCGCGGCGCGCGGCGTCCAGCAGGGGCGGGAGGATCTTGTCGCGCAGGTGGTCGAAGTGGTGCGGCTCGCGGAAGAAGCGGGTGACGTTGGTGGTCAGCGCAGCCAGCATCTTCTGGCGCTCGTCGAGGCCCTCGCCGCCGGCGACGAGGGTGCAGTAGTCCTTGAAGCTGGTCAGCCCCAGGGCCCGCAGCCGCTTCGCCAGGCGCGAGTAGACGAGCGTCGCCTTGGCGTCGGGCAGATGGATGCCCGCGTCGCCATGCACCATCGCCGAGATCTTGCGGAAATCGGCTTCGGTGAAGGCGAACTCGCCTTCCACCATATTGGCGCCCGGGCGCGCAGATGTCGGCGCGAAGACGGACATCAGGCGGCTTCCAGCTCCGTGTCGGGGAGCACGCGCTCGAGACCGATCAGGCTGATCATCCGGCCATCCATGGCGATCAGGCCGCGGATGAAGCTCTTGGCGGTTTCGGACGCGACGTCCGGAGTGGGCTGGATCACGTCGTCGGTCACCGTCAGGATGTCGCTCACCGCGTCGACCAGCAGACCCACGACCTGCTCGCCGATCTGGGCGACGATGATGACGTTGCGGTCCGACGCTTCGGTGCTCTCGAAGCCCAGGCGCGCGGCCAGGTCGACGATGGGCAGCACCGCGCCGCGCAGGTTGATCACGCCCTTCACGAAGGAGGGCGACTGCGGGAGCGCCGTGGCGGCGGTCCAGCCGCGGATCTCGCGGATGGCCATGATGTCCACGCAGAATTCCTGCGCGCCGATCCGGAAGGAGATCAGCTCCTTCATGCCGCCGGCTTGGGCCTGACCGTTGGAGGTGAGGATCTGGTTCATGATCACGATGCCTTGCGCATGTCGCCGCGGGAAACGGTGACGATGGTGTCGATGTCGAGGATCAGGGCCACGCGGCCGTCGCCCAGGATGGTGGCGGCGGCGACACCCGGCACCTGCCGGTAGTTCGCTTCGAGGGACTTGATGACCACTTGGCGCTGGCCCTGGATCGCGTCGACCAGCAGCGCCGCCCGGGAGCCGCCTTCGCCTTCGATCAGGAGCGCCACGCCCTGGGTGGCCGGCAGCGGATCGCGCCGGTAGCCCAGGGCCATGCCGATGTCGATCAGCGGCACGAAGCCGCCGCGGATGGAGATCACCCGGGCATGGCCGCCCAGGCTGTGCACGTCCTCGGCCTTCGGCTGCAGGGTCTCCACGATCGCGGTGATCGGGGCGACCAGGGTCTGGTTGTTGACCGACACAACCATGCCGTCGAGCACCGCCAGGGTGAGCGGCAGGCTCATGGTGAAGGTCGAGCCCTTGCCCGGCCGCGAGGCGATGTTGATGCGGCCGCCCAGGGCCTGGATCGAGCGGCGGACCACGTCCATGCCGACGCCGCGGCCCGAGATGTCGGAGACTTCGGCGGCCGTCGAGAAGCCGGGCATGAAGATCAGGTTGTCGATCTCTTCGTCCGAGAGCGACGCCTCGGCCGAGATCAGGCCCTTCTCGATGGCGATGCCCTTGACGCGCTCGCGGTTGATGCCGGCGCCGTCGTCCGAGACCTCGATGACGATGCGGCCCGAACGGTGGAACGCGGCCAGCTTGACCACGCCCTCGGCCGGCTTGCCCGCGGCGGCCCGCTTGTCGGGGCTCTCCAGGCCGTGGTCGATGGCGTTGCGGATCATGTGCGTCAGCGGATCGGCCAGGCGCTCGATGACCGTCTTGTCGACCTCGGTGCCTTCGCCTTCGGTGACCAGGCGCACCGGCTTGCCGGTCATGGCGGCCACTTCGCGCACCAGGCGCGGCATCCGCTGGAACACCGACTTCACCGGCTGGGCCCGGATCGCCATGACGCTGTCCTGGATCTCGCGGGTCAGCTGCTCCAGCTCGTCCAGGCCCATGGCGACGGCGCTGGCGCGGGCCAGGCCCGCCTCCATCACCCGCTGGGCCAGCACGGCCTGGTTGATGACCAGCTCGCCGACCAGGTCGATCAGGCGGTCGACGCGGTCCAGGTCGACCCGGATGGTGGCGCCGGCTTCCGTCTTGCGCACCTGCCCCGGCGCGGCCGGCGCCTCGGCGGCGGCCTCCTGGGCGGGCGCGGGCGTCAAGGGCACGACGACCGGCGCTTCGGCGATGGGCTCCAGCTTGGCGATCAGCGACGCCACGTCGACGGTGTTGGTCTCGGCCGGCGGCTCGTCGGCGGCGGGCGCGTCGCCCTGCACGCGGGCCAGCAGGGCGGCCACGTCCAGGCCACCGTCGCTCTCGGCTGCGCCGTCGCGGCCACCCAGCGGGGTGATCTCGAGCTCGCAGTCGCCGTCGACCCACTCGAAGACCTCGCGGACCGCCATCTCGTCGGCGTCGCCGTGGATGGTGATTGTCCAGGCGAGATAGGCCGCCTCGGGATCGATCTCGTGCAGCGGGGGCACGTCGTGGGCGTGCAGCTCCACGGTCGTGTCGCCCAGGCGCGCCAGCTCTCGTAGCAGCAGGGCCGCCTCGTTGGCCTTGTGGTAGAGGTCCGTTCGCGGCTTGAACTTCACGACGAAGCCGTTCGCCGCAGCCGCGCCCACGTCGTCGGCCGGCAGGTCCATCGCCGCGGCCATGGGCTTGAATTCGAAGTCGCCCCAGTCCTCTTCGCCGCCGTCGTCGTCGTCGGCGGCCGCGCCGCTCATGGCCTTCAGCTCGTCGGCGAGGGACGCCGCCAGCGGGTGCTCCGCCTCCGAGCCGCTGTGCGCCGCGCGCACCAGGTCGGCCAGGACGTCCGCCGCCCGCAGCATGGTCTTGAGCACGTCGCTCGTGGCCGCCAGACGGCCAGAGCGCATCTCGTCCAGCGCGGTCTCGAAGACGTGCGCGAAGCGGATCAGCGCTTCCAGCTGGAAGGCGCCAGCGCCGCCCTTGATGGAATGCACGGCCCGGAAGACGGCGTTGATCGTCTCGGGATCCGTGTCCCCGCCTTCCATGGCGAGCAGGCCGGATTCCAGCTCGGAGAGCTGTTCCTCACATTCCTGGAAGAATGTTTCCCGGATTGCGGCTAGCGGATCCACGTGGGCGTTTCCTCGAACTCGTCTCGGCGGGTGGCGAAGGTAGGCGTCGTCAGGTCGTCAGGCGGCGACGCGGCGGATCGCGTCCACCAGCTTGTCGGGATTGAAGGGCTTCACGATCCAGCCCGTGGCGCCGGCCATCCGCGCGCGGTTCTTCTTCTCCGCGTCGCTTTCGGTGGTCAGCACCAGGATCGGGATGGCGCGATAGCGCTGGTCGCCGCGGACTTCTTCGATGAAGCCGAAGCCGTCCATGCGCGGCATGTTGATGTCGGTGACGATGACCTGCGGCTGTTCGGCCTGGAGGACTTCCAGCCCGTGGATGCCGTCTTCGGCTTGGACGACGCGGAAGCCCGCGTCGGCGAGGGCCAGGCGCAGCATCTCGCGCATGGTCCGGGAGTCATCGACGGTAAGGACAGTCATGCTCATGGGTTCGGTCCTGGACTAGGGAAGGGACGCCGTTTCAGGCGGGCAAAGGTCGGCCGCGCCCATCAGGGCGAGGCCTTCCGCAAACTCGGGCGAGGGTTCGACGACTTCGAAGGGCTGGCCGTCCGCCGCCCAGGTCGCCTGGGCCGACAGCAGCACCTGCAGGCACTGGCCGCCGAGCCGCCGCACGCCCGACGCGTTCAGCGCAAGCGGTTGGCCGCGATGGCCCAGGAGCTCCTGGACCAGAGGGCCGGCGGCGGTCATGTCGAGGGCGTCGCCCAGGGTCACGGTTTGGGTCATGCTCAGAACTCGTCCCAGGCGTCTTCTTCGACATCGGCGACCGACTTGATGGCGGCGCCGCCGCGGCCGGTGGTCTTCATGGCGATCGCCGCGCGCTGCGGCGCGCGGGCCGGGGCGGGCGCGGCGGCCGAGGTCCCGGCGCCCAGCTCGAAGCGGGCGATCAGGCGGGCCAGCGCCTCGCTTTCCGACGACAGCGCGTGGCTGGCGGCGGTGGCCTGCTCGACCATCGCGGCGTTCTGCTGGGTCACCTGGTCCATCTGGTTGATGGCGGTGTTGACCTGCTGCAGGCCCGTGGCCTGCTCCTGGGCCGAGGCGGCGATCTCGGTGACCGCGCCGTTGATCGAGGTGACCTGGGTGAGGATGCGCTCGAGCACCTTGCCGGTCTCGCCGACCAGGCCCACGCCACGCTCCACCTGCTGCGACGAAGCCGAGATCAGCGACTTGATCTCCTTGGCCGCTTCGGCCGAGCGCTGGGCCAGGGCCCGGACTTCCGACGCCACGACCGCGAAGCCTTTGCCCGCGTCGCCGGCGCGAGCCGCTTCGACGCCGGCATTCAAGGCCAGCAGGTTCGTCTGGAAGGCGATCTCGTCGATCACCCCGATGATCTGGCCGATCTGCTTGGCCGAGCTCTCGATCTCGCTCATGGCGGCGACCGCGTCGCGGACGACGACGCCCGAACGTTCCGCGTCACCCTTGGCGACGCCGACGGCCTCGCGGGACTGGGCGGCGCCTTCGGCGGTCTTACGGACGGTGGCGGTGATCTGGTCGAGGGCCGCGGCGGTCTCTTCCAGGCTGGCGGCCTGCTGCTCGGTGCGGCGCGACAGGTCGTCCGAGGCCGAGGTGATCTCGCCGGCGCCCGAACGGACGGCCGTGGCGTTGACGGACACTTCGCGCATGGTCGTCTGCAGCGTGTCCATGGCGCGGTTGTAGTCGGCGCGCAGCTGCTCGTAGTGCGACGGGAACGCCTCGTTGAGGCGGAAGGTGAGGGCGCCGGCGGCGAGCCGCTCGAGGCCCGTGGCCAGGCCTTCGACGACCTTGGCTTGCTCGGCCGCAGTGGCGGCGCGCTCGGCGTCGTTCTGCTGGCGGGCGGTTTCGGCGGCGCGGCGGGTCTCGCTCGCGTCGGCCTCGATGCGCGCCTTCTCGATGGCGGCGTCCTTGAAGTGCTGGACGGCGGCGGCCATGCGGCCCACCTCGTCCTTGCGGCCGACGGCCGGGACCTCGACGTTGGTGTCGCCCGCGGCCAGCTTGCCCATGGCGTTGGTCATCGCGGCCACGGGCTTGGCGATGGCCCCCGACAGCACCGCGCCCAGCAGCACCGACAGGGCGACGGCCAGCAGCGAGCCCACCGCCAGCAGCGTGACGGCGAAGGCCTGCGAAGCCGACTGGGCGGCGGCGCGCTGCTTCAGCAGGGCGGATTCCTTAGCGGTGAAGGCGGCGTGGGCCTTGCGGAGGTCGTCGAGCCGGCCCTTCGAGCCCAGGGCCATCATCGCCTCGGCCTGGCGCATCGGATCCTGGCCCGCCTCAATGAGGTAGGCCTCTTCCGGCGCCATCTTGACGACGGCCGCCTCGATGGCGGCGATGTCCTTGGGGTCTTCCGGCGCCTCGCGCTTCAACTCCGCGAGCGCGGTCTCGTACGACTTGCCGGCTTCGTCGATTTTCTTGACGAACGCCGGGTCGCCGCTGGCCACCAGGCCGCGGATGGCGTTCTGGCGCTCCACCCGCGCGGTGAGGATCTGGTCGGCGAGCTCGAGCTGGGCGACGCTCTGGTCGTTCAGCGTGACCGCACTCTTGATGCTCATCAGGCTTGCGAACACCGCCGCGCACATGACGGCTACGACCGTCACGATGATCGCAAAGCCGATCGTCAGCTTCTTGGAGATGTTCACGTTGTTCAGGAAGGTCATCGTCGTCTCTGGGGGGCGGCGGCGGCTTAGCGGCTCGGGCGGAGGGGGTCGGTCGACGGAGCGTCTCCGAGGCTGGGGGAAGCCTCGAGGAACGCTCCGCCGGCCGCATGCGGGGCGGCGGCGGTCAGGTCAGCCCAAAGGACGGCAGGTACGCGGGGCGCGCCGGAACAATCGACAGCAGGGGCGCCTGAGCGCTGCATGGGATGGCTCGCCGTTGCCGTTTCTGGGCTAAGCGACGCCGGTCAGGCCCCGCCGATTGCGAACATCCCAAGGGCGGTTTGATTATTGGTAAATTGTGGGAATTCCCGCGAAAAATTGGGAACTCGCGTTCGTCTGACCCGGTTGTTCAACCTTCGCGAGTTGAGCCTGGCGCGAAAGCTTCAACTGCAGCGCGACTCCTAAGGGCCGAACCCTGTCTCGCCCGAGGCGACCAGCAGAGCCTTGGCCGGGCGTCCGGGCGCAACCAGCGCATAACCGCCCGCGGCGTCGAAATAGACGGCGTCGCCCGCGGCCAGGGTCAGCGGCGCATAGAGATGGCTGTGGAACTCCACCTCCCCCTCCAGCACCAGCACATAGGCCTCGCCCTCGTGGTTCGCGAACGGTCCGTGGGCGGCGAGGCTCGCGGCGGTGACGTCCAGCACGATCGGCGACAGGCTCTTCGACAGGAGGTCCGACGCCGCGCGCCGTCCGGTGTTGCCGCCGTCGCGCGTGGGCGGCCCGTCGCCGGCGCGGACCACGCAGCGCCGGCCCGAGGCGGCGGGCGCAGTCTCGGCCTCGCGCGCCACAAGGCCCTCGAGGTCCACCTCCAGCGCACGGCACAGGCGCATCAACTTCTCGTAATTCAGGGCGTTCTGGCCCAGCTCGACGCGGGAGATGGTCGAGATCGGCACGCCGCTCTGGGCGCTCAGCGTTGCGAGATTCCACCCGCGCGCCAGCCGCAGCTTGCGGATCGCTGCGCCGGTACGGTCGGACATGCGGGAGCGCATGCGGCGAAGAACCCCCTTGTCTTCAGGCTCGAAGTCTAGGGCGATTCACATAACGCGACACGTGAACGCGCCGCGCGGCATGCCCAAATTGAGCATCTGCGGTCCGCATCCTGTGGATTAGGGTCTGGCCCGCATAGACGGCGCCAAGAGGCCCCCAGTCGTCCCGGGACGGATAAGACTAAGTTAGAGTCTCCTTTTCACCTCAGAAGAGAACCGGATCGCTACCCGGTAACTCTGTGTTAATATCAGGGTCGAGTTGTGGCGGGTCGCCACTCCGTATTGTGAAGGGGGGGGCCGATGCGTGGCCTAGGATATGCAGCCGCCATTGGCGCGCTGCTGTTTTGCGCGAGCGCTCAGGCGCAGACGATTGACGCGACGGGCCTCGCCAGCGGCCAGATCGTGAACGGCACGAACACGATCGACGTGGGCGCCGGACGCCAGACATTCGTGGACAATGGCGAGGGCGGAAGCGTCGAGGCGCTGGTCAGCATCACCAGCTCGACCGTGAGCTTCGAGAGCGGCGTGGCCGTCTCCGGCAGCTTCGCCGAGGCGACCTCGTTCTCGGGCGTCGACGTCACGGTGACCAACGTCTCCGATGGCCTGCTCTCCATCCAGGACTTCGGCTCGACGATCATCCCGGCCGGCCTGGGCTTCTACCTGCAGGACCGCACCGGCGCGGCGATCGACAACAACATCTTCACGGGCTACGGCCAGACCAGCACCGGCTTTACCTTCGCCGACCTGGATCCCTCGGTCGCGGACGGCGAGGCCTTCGCCTTCTCGGACTTCGAGTTCGACATCGTCAGCAACGAGGTGACCCTCTATTCGCTGAGCGGCTCGCTGGCGCTCTACCGGGACGGCGACAACGTCTTCGCCGACTACAACCTGGACGCCGCCGCGGGCGCTCTGGCCGGTTTCGTCACCGCGTACGACACGCCGTTCGCCTTGGCCTACGCCTGGGATTCGACCGACATCGTGATCCCGCTGAACGCGCTCCTCGAGCAGGGCGACAGCCAGGTCATCCAGTACCGGACGCGGGTCACCAGCCGCACCCGCACGGACTGCATCACGCAGATCACGTGCCTCGTGGCCTACTCCGGCTTCGGCGATCCCATCGGTCGCGGTGGCGGCGCAGACCTTGCCCTGGCCGCCTTCGACGGTCCGTCGATCAGCGCGATCAACACGATCACGGGCATCGTCTTCGATCCGCAGTCGTTCCAGCCGTTCCGGTTCCTCGATGGCGACCCCATTCCCGAACCGTCGACGTGGATGACCCTCATCCTTGGCTTCGGAGTCCTGGGAGCGGCGTTGCGGCGCCGGCGTGCGCCGTCGTACAGCTAGGCAATGACGGCGGCTGACCCGGAAACCGAAACCAGACCGGATCCCACGTACGCCTACCGGGCGTTCATCAGCTACAGCCATGCCGACAAACAGCTCGCTCAGCGGCTCCACCGCGCGATCGAGTCCTACCCGATCCCGGACAAGCTGATTGGCAAAGAGACCGCCGTGGGCAAGACGCCCCGGCGGTTGCGCCCGATCTTCCGCGACCGCGAGGAGCTGCCGGCCTCGGGCGACCTGACCGCCGAGCTCACCGCGGCGCTCCGGGGCTCGATGTTCCTCATCGTGGTCTGCTCGCCGGCGGCTGCCCGCTCGCGGTGGGTCAACGAAGAGATCCGCCAGTTCAAGCAATTTCACGGCGACGGCCGCGTGCTGGCCCTGGTGGTCGACGGCGAGCCCCACGCCAGCGACATTCCGGGCAGCCACCACCTCGAGTGCTTCCCCGAGGCCCTGCGCTGGCGCATCGGGCCGGACGGCAGGCTGTCCGACATGCCGGCCGAGCCGATCGCCGCCGACCTGCGGCGCGAGGCCGACGGCCGGCGGCTGGCGACCCAGAAGCTGATCGCGGGGCTCACCGGCCTCAAGCTCGACGAGCTGGTTCGGCGGGAGACCCAGCGGCGCATCGCCCAGGTCACCGCCGTGGCCGTCGGCGCCTTCATGGGCATGTTGGTCACCGGCGGGCTGGCGTTCTACGCCAACTCGCTGCGGATGGAGGCGAACGCGCAGCGGGCCATCGCCGAGCACGAGGCCGCCGCCGCGCGCGCCGCCTCGGACTACCTGGTGGGCACCTTCGAGCTGTCCAACCCGGCGACCGAGAATCCGCGCACGATCACGGCCCTCACAATTCTTGGCCGCAGCGCCGAGCGTGCGCGGCGCGAGCTGGCCGGGCAGCCCACCATCGAGGCCCGCCTGTTGGCCACCCTCGGTCGCGCCTACAACAACCTGGGCCTTCTCAACGAGGCGGCGGCCTCGCTCGAGGAGGCCATGCCTGTCATCGAAAAGGCCGGTCCCGACGGGGTGGACGCCATGCTCACGCTGGCCCAGACGTATGGGCTCCAGGGCCAGCTCGAGAAGTCGCTGGCCACGGCCGACCGGGCAGAACGCCTGATCGGCCCAAACCCAGAGGCGCACCCGTACCTGCGCGGCAAGGCGTCACTCGCCCGAGGGCGCATTCTGGTCAATGCGTCGCGCGTGAAGGACGGTCTCTCCGCGTTCGACCGCGCCATGTACTACTTCCGCCGCGCCGATGATGCGCCGCCCGGCTCGGTGGCGTCCGTGCTGAGCAATCGCGGCCTGTTGCTCTCTGACGATGGCCAGTTCGCCGCTGCGGAAGCTTCGCTCCAGGAGTCGCTGGCCCTGTTTCAGAAGGAACTGGGACCGGGCCACCTGCAGTCGGGCAAGGCCTGGTACTCGTTGGCGCAGAATTCGTTCAACGCCGGCAACCTGCCGAAGGCTCGACAGCAGGTCGCCGAGGCGCTCAAGATCGAGCGCAAGGTCCTCGACGCCGACAATCCCATCCTGGCCAACACCCTCTCGATGCAGGGCCAGATCTACCAGGGCCTGGGCCAGTTCAGCGAAGCCGAGCGATCGTTGCGGGAGGCCGTAGCCATCTATCGCAAGGCCTTCGGCGGGCCCCACTTCCTGATCGGCATCGCCGAGGTCTACCTGGCGATGATCGAGTCCGAGCGCGGCCGCACGGACGCGGCGCTCGTCACCCTGGCGGACGCCAAGCGGAACTATGACGCCAGCTACGGCAAGACCCACCCCAACCACGGCGACTTGCTGGTCAACCGCGCCAAGATCCTGGCCAGGGCCGGACGCCTCGCGGAGGCCCGCAGCGATTGCGCGGCAGGTATGGGCATCTTGCGCGAGACGCTCGGGGCTGACGCCAGCTTCACCCGCGCCCTCACCGCCGAGTGCGACCGCCTCAGCGCGCCGCCTGCGCGAGGGGCGTCAAGGCGCTAGTACAGCCGGCTCAGGCGATACAGCGGATAGACGCCGTAGTTCTTCGGCAGGGCGATCTTGCCCACGTAGTTGCAGGCGAACGGATGGTCGTCGGACATCTCGAGCACCGCGGCGAACGGTTCGGTGACGTACACACTGCCCGACGGCGTCACGGGCTCGATCCGCGCGGCCTTCGACACCTCGGTGCCATAGTAGTTGGTCCGCCGGGTCACCGGGTCGTAGCCCGAATATGTCGTGCCGTAGTGCAGGGCGATCCGCATGGCGGTGCCCTCGCGCACGCCCAGGCGCTTGCAGTCGACCTTGCCCAGCTCCTCGCAGAGGTCCAGCGCGGCCGCCGCCGCGGTCGCCGCGTCGCCGAACACGGCGAAGATCGCGTCGCCCCAGGTGTTGCCCTGCCGGATCACCTCGCCGTAGCCCTCTAGCGTGCGGGCGGCCCGCACCATGACTTCCTCCCAGAAGAGCGGCAGCACGCGCTCGTCGAGTTTCGAGAAGCCCGGATAGTCGGTGAACATCAGGCCGTAGGTGCCGCGCTCCACCGTCGCCTCGGCCGGCGGGGGCGGCATCACGGGCCGGGTCAGCGGCGGCGCCACCACCACTTCCGATCGGCCGCCGGTCTGGCGCCAGGCGGTGATGTCCGACCCGCTCAGCGTGCGGTCGCCGCGCTCCTCCACGATCACCAGCTGGATCGCCTCGGCGTGCAGCTGTCGCGCCCGCAGACGCGCCATGCCCATGGTCACCTTGGAGCCGTAGGCGAACTGATCCATCCCGCCCATGAAGCTCATGCTGCTGGCGTAGGTGAGCGAGGCGGCGGACGCCACGCAGGCGTGGTAGCGCGCGATCCAGCTCTCACCCGCCGGCGCCACCGACTGCTCCAGGAAGTCGGCCTCGGCGAACGGCAGGATCACGTGGATCTCGGCGCCACGGGCGAGGAGTTGCTCGGCGATGATGATGTCGCTACCGGCCGCCAGCGCGCCGTACCCGAAGCCCACGTTCTCGCGGCTGATCACCTCGGTCATCTCGGCCGCCAGCCGTTCTTCGAGCTCGGGGTCGCCGACGAAGATGTTGCCGCAGAACATCGCCACCCGCGGGGGCTGGACCAGCTCCAGCAGGGTCTCCATTCCCGGGGGCGCGTTGCGGGCGGCGGCCAGCCGCTGCAGCTGCAGCATCGTGGTCGACCGGGCGCCCGCGTCGGCGTCGGGCGCCTCCAGCGCGCGGCTCAGCGCGTCGCGCGCGCCGGGTACGTCGCCCAGCACCACCAGCGCCTCGGCCAACGTAGCCAGCGAGAAGTAGCCGCTGCGCCGGTCGACCGCCGTCTCGCCGGCGACCTTCTCGGCCAGGCAGCGGGCGAGGTCGGTCTTCCCCGCGATCAGGGCCAGGCTGGCCGCGTTGATCGCGGGATAGCTGGAGTGGGTGCGCTCGTGCACCGCCTCGTAGAGTTCGCAGGCCTCGATCAACCGTTCGTGATCGGGCTCGCCGTGGCTGTGGAAGGCCAGGTCCTTCAGCAGGCGCGCCTTGAGCGACAGGGAGTCGGCGTCGTCGGCTTCCGCCAACCCGTAGTCGTCATAGAGACGCAGCGCCCGCTGGGTATCGCCCAGCCGCGCCAGGGTCAGCACCTCGAGATAGTTCAGCTCCTGGTGCTCGGTGTTTCCCCGCCGCACGACCTCGTCGTAAGCGCTCAGCAGATCACCGCGCGCCAGGGCTGCGCGAACGGACCTGGCGCGGTGCTCCGGCGAGGGCGGAGACTGCGGGACGCTCACGCCGCGCATCCGAAGGTGAAACGCGCGTCATCGAGAGGGCGCCCAAGACGCGCACCCCAATTAGTCGTGCATGCGTGCAAGTTCACGGGGCCCGCTTCGCGACTCTCACCTTGCACTGCAGTCCCGTCCTCTTGGCCCCGATCAATAGAGCGCATGCGTCCCCGGCTCGTATTGCTCGTATGGTTACGCTACCGCGACAAGCTGTCCGCGTCTATCAGTTGCAGAGGGCGTCGCAAAGCGCGCGGGCGGCGCCTAGGGCCTGTATCCCAAAGGCCGCGGGCCCAGCCGTGCCGGTTGGGTGACCAGCCGCCAGGCGTTCTCAGCCCATTCGCAGATCCAGGCGCGGGTGTCGCGCGGGTCGATCATCTCCTCCATCTGGAAGCGGTTCAGCGGCCCGACGGGCCCGCGCACGCTCTCGATCCGCGCCTCGATCTCGGCGCGAAGGGCCGCCGGGTCGGCCGCCTCGCTGAGCTGGCGCTTGTAGGCCGCCTCGATGCCGCCCTCGGGCGGGATGCCGCCCACGTCGGCCGCCGGCCACACCACCCGCGCCGAGGCGCTGGCCTTGGGCGTCGCATAGTTGTTCCCAGCCACGCCGAAGCTGCGCCGCATGATCACCGTGAAGATCGGGACGCCGACCTGGGAGAAGGCGATCATCCACTCGCCGCCCTTGCGGATCGTGCCGGCGATCTCGTGCTCCAGCCCCACCGCGAAGCCCGGGTTGTCCACGAGGTTCACGATCGGCAGGTGGAAGAGGTCACAGAGGTCGGAGAGTCGCCGCAGCTTGTCGCAGCCGTCGGCGGTCAGGGCGCCGCCGTTCTCGTGCCGGCTGTCCGACGCCATGATCCCGACGGGGATGCCGTTGAACCGCGCCAGCCCGGTGATCTGGTCGGCGCCCCATAGCGGCCCGATCTCGAAGAAGCTGCCCCTGTCGGCCATCAGCCGGATGGCGCGGCGCATGTCGAAGGTGGTGGTCCGCTTGCGCGGCACGATCGTGAACAGCTCCTCCTCGCGACGGTCGGTGGGGTCGTCGCAGGTCGTGCGCGGCGGGGCGTCCCAGACGCTGGGCGGCAGGTAGGAGAGGAAGCGCCTCGCCTGCGCCACGGCGTCGGCCTCAGAGTCCGCCAGGTTATCCACCGCGCCGTTGCGGCAATGGATGCGCCAGTCGCCCAGCTCCTCCTTGCTGATCTCGTAGCCCATCGCATGCGCCACCACCGGCGGGCCGGCGACGAACAGCTGGGCGATGTCGCGCACCATCACCGAGAAGTGGCCCAGCACGGCCTTGGCCGCCCCGATGCCCACCACGCTGCCCAGCAGGAGGTTCACCACAGGCACGCTGCCGAGCTGTTCCGCGTACATCTCGCTGCCCAGGTGTCCGGGCAGGAACGAGCCCCCGCCGCCCGAGACCCGGGGCGCCCCGGCCTTGATCGCGCCGGAGCTCTCGCGGACGGAGGCCTCGCCCTCGGCCGCCTGCTTGGGCACCATCGAGGCCACGCTGCCGCCGCCCGATGAGCCGTCCAGCAGCCGCACCGATGGGCAGCGGTATTCGAGGGAAAGCTCGTCGAGGTAGCGGCTCTTCTGCCCGATCGCGCCGTCCGAGTGGCCGCCGCGCGAGGTGAAGTCGTCGGCGCAGACGATGGTGCGGCGGCCTTCCACCGCGCCCCAGCCGCCGACGTGGTTGGCCGGCGTGAAGTCGGCGATGCCGCCGTCCGGATCGTAGCTTGCAAAGCCCGCCAGGCTGCCCACCTCGCGGAAGCTGCCCGGATCCAGCAGGAGGTCGATGCGCTCGCGGCAGGTGAGCTTCTGGCGGTTGCGCTGGCGGATCACGCCGGGGTCGCGGGTGTCGGGGCCGAAGCGGTCGAGCGCGATTTGCTGCAGCGCCGCCACCTGGCCCATGGTCGGCGCCCAGCTGTCCTCGCCGTAGGTCCGCGGCGCAGCGTGCGCGCCCGCGTCGGCGACCGGCGCGATGGCCGCGACCGTCTGGCCCGCCACCACCGCCGAGCCGGCCTCCAGCGCCGCCAGCCGGGTGACGACGCCGGCGACGGGCGCGGTCACCGAGGTCTCCATCTTCATGGCGCTGACGACCATCAGCGTGTCGCCGGCCGCGACGCTCGCCCCCACGGCCACCGCCAGCTCAACGACGGACCCGCCCATCGGGCTCTCGACCCCTTCCTCGCCGGCTTCGAGCGGGAAGGCGGGCGGCGGCGCGGACTCGCCGGCGGCCTTCCGGGCGGATGCCGAGCCCAGCAGCGCCGCGGCCGGCGAGGGCGGGGCGGCGAGGGCTGGGGACGCCAGCTCGGGCCGTTCGCTGAGCAGGGTCGTCCGCGCATCGCCCGCGGCGACCGACGGCTCGGCCAGGATCGCCCGCAGCTGGCCGAGGTTGGTCGGCAGGCCGGCGATGTGGAACTCGGCGAGCGCGCGCTCGCAGCGCTCCACCGCCGAGGCCAGCGTGCCGGCGGAGCCCGAGCGCGCGATCACCTTGGCGAACATCGGATCGAACTGCGGCGGCGGCGTGAGGCCCGCATAGCCGCACGAGTCCACGCGCACACCCGGGCCGCCAGGCTCCATGTAGCCGTCCAGCGTCCCGGCCCCGGTCGCCGTCACCCGCGCCTGCACCGCATAGCCCCGCGTCGGCGGCGGGGCGTTGAGGCCCAGCCCGGTCAGCGTCTCGCCCGCTGCGATCCGGAACTGCGCTTCCACCAGGTCGACGCCGGTGACCTCCTCGGTGACCGTGTGCTCCACCTGGATGCGCGGGTTGCACTCGATGAACACGTGCGCGCCCGCCTCGGGCGAGACCAGAAACTCCACCGTGCCCGCATTCACATAGCCGGCAGCTTTCGCCAGCCGCATGGCGTCGGCCAGGATGCGCTCGCGCAGGGCCGGCTCCAGGCCCGCGGCGGGCGCGACCTCCACCACCTTCTGGTTCCTGAGCTGGACCGAGCAGTCGCGCTCCCACAGGTGGACGACCGCGCCGGTCGCGTCGGCCAGCACCTGCACCTCGATGTGCCGCGGCCGCGCGATCAGCTTCTCCAGGAACACCGCCCCGTCGCCGAATGCCGCCTCGGCCTCGCTGCGGCAGCGCGCCAGCGCCGACGCCAGTTCGGCCGGCGCGTCCACCCGACGCATGCCACGACCGCCGCCGCCGGCCGCCGCCTTCAGCATCACCGGATAGCCCACCGCCTCGGCCGCCTGCGCCGCCGCCTCCGCCGAGGCCAGCGCGCCGTCGCTGCCGGCCACCGTCGGCACGCCCAGCGAGGCGGCGAGGGCCCGCGCCCGGACCTTGTCGCCGAACAGTTCCAGCGCCTCGGGCGGCGGGCCCACGAACGTCAGTCCCTCGGCCAGGCAGCGCCGCGCGAAGGCCGCGTTCTCGGACAGGAAGCCGTAGCCGGGGTGGACGCTGTCGCAGCCGCTGGACCGGGCGGCGGCGATCAGGGCGTCGATGTCGAGGTAGGGGGCCACCGGGTCGGCCATGCCGGCCCCGATCGCCATCGCCGTCGTCGCCACCTTGGTATGCAGGCCGCGGGCGTCGGCGGGCGAATAGACGGCGACACTCTCGATCCCCAGCGCCGCGGCGGCGCGGGCGATGCGGACGGCGATCTCGCCACGGTTGGCGATCAGGACACGCTTGAGCAACTTCGGCCTCCCACGCCACGTCCCGGCGGCTCTGCCGGCCGCTCGGTCGGGCGTACCCTATCCCCTAACGCCTTGATGTGGCTGACGCCAAGGCAGCCCCGTGCGCGGGCCGACTTCCCCTCCGTAGGGGCAACGGCGCCAACTCAGGTCTTGAGACTCGAGGGAGCGGGACGTGAGCGCATTCAAGGACGACATCCTGGCCGGCAAGACCGCGTTCGTGGCGGGTGGCACCAGCGGCATCAACCTGGGCATCGCCAAGCGCTTCGCCGAGCTGGGCGCGAAGGTGGCCGTGCTGGGCCGCAATCCGGAGAAGGCCGCCAACGCCGCCAAGGAGATTGGGCAGGACGCCATCGGCCTCACCGCCGACGTCCGCGACTACGCGGCGATCCGCGGGGCCATGGAGCAGGTGGTGAACGAGCTGGGCAAGCTGGACATCGTCGTCTCCGGCGCGGCGGGCAACTTCCTGGCCCCGGCGCTCGGCATGTCTGCCAACGCCTTCCGCACCGTGGTCGACATCGACCTCAACGGCACCTTCAACGTCTTCCGCGGCTGCTACGACCTCCTGAACCTGCCGGGCGCCTCGCTGATCGCCATCACCGCGGGCCAGGCGGTCAACGCCTCGCCGCTGCAGATCCACGCCTGCGCCGCCAAGGCCGGGATCAACCAGGCGATCCGGGTGCTGGCCATGGAGTGGGGGCCGGACGTGCGGGTGAACGGCATCTCGCCGGGCCCAATCGCCGGCACCGAGGGCATGAGCCGGCTCGCGCCAAGCGCCTCGGCCGACGGCGGCCACCAGGAGCGCATCCCGCTCAAGCGCTGGGGCCGGATCGACGAGGTGGCCGAGGCGGCGGTGTTCCTCTCGAGCACGTCGGCCTCGTACATCACCGGCACGATCCTGGACTGCGACGGCGGCTCCCAGCTGGGCGACGCCAGCCGCCGCGACCTTTCGCGCGGAATGGCCTGACCGGCCGCGGCCGGGTACCCCGCATTAAGGAAACTCCCGCTACACCTTGCCCGCTCAAGTCCTGAGGGGGTGCATGCGGCGCGGGGCCGGCCAGAAATTGTGGTCCACGGTGGCTGCCGTGGCGGGAGGAGGCCTCCTGGCCGCCTGTCCCGGCGTGGCGTCCGCCGCGCTGTCCGACCGGCTGTGCCTGCCGTCGGGCGCCGCCGACCTGTCGGCCTATCCCGCCAACGCCGAGCTCCAGCGCGTCGCCGCCCAGGCCGAATTCCGCCTCGCCCAACGTAGCGGCGCCGATCCCTTCGGCGAGGTCGCGCCGGCCCTCGAACTGGCCCCCACCGGCGCCGAACGCCCCTCGGCCCTCGCGCTCAGCGAATACTGCGCCGCCGCCGGCGAGCTGATGCGGGTGAGCGCCCAGGGCAGCCAGCTCCAGGCCCAGACCTATCTGCTCGGCGCCTTCCAGATCGCCAGCCGCGCCGGCCTGCAGGGGCCCGCGTCGGTGGCCGCCTACCGCCTGGGCCTCGTCTCGCTCTCCGGGGCGCCCGCCAGTGGCACGCGCGGCGGCGCCCGGCGCGGCCCCACCGCCGCCGTGCGCGAGGTCGAACAGCTGCGCGGCGGGCCGTGCGATCTGCTGCGGCGCACCAGCTTCGTGGTCAACACCAGCCTGCCGTTGTCGGTGGCCTCGCTGGGCTGTGCGGCCGAGCAGGCCCGCGCCGCCGGCGACCCTCGCACCGCCGCCCTGGCCGAGCTGCGACTGGCGCGCCTGCGCCTGTCTGTGGCCGAAGCCAACGCTGACGTCGCCACCGACTTCCGCGCCCAGGCCGCCCAGTCCGCCGAAGCCGGCCTCGCCGACGCGCAACGGATCGCCGAGGCGGCCCTGCGCGCGGAGGTCATGGGCCGGCTGGCCGCCGCCATCCTCGACGCCCGCGCCGGTCGCGCCCCCGAGCTGGCCGCCGTCACCGCCGCCATGCGCCAGGTCCCGGCGCCGGCGGCCCAGGCCTACGCCGCCGCGCTGGAGGCCCGCATGGCCGCCGCCGCCGGCGACACCGCCACGGCCCGAGCGCTGATCGACGAGGCCCTGCTGCAGGAAGCCCAGCGCAGCCTGCCGGCCCGGCTGCCGGAATTCCGCCTGCTGCTGGCCGACCTCGACCCGGCCAGCCGCGAGGCCCACACGCTGGCCGCCTACGACGCGCTGGAGGCGATCCGGCCGCTCCTGCCGCGCTTCGACCCGCTCACTGAGGAGACGGCGTTCTCGCTCTACATGCGCCGGGTGTTCCAGGCCGCCGTCGACGTCCAGCTCGCCGGGGCCGAGAACGGGGCCGCCGCGATCCGCGTGAAGAGCGCCCAGCAGGTCCTTGAGGCCTACCGCCAGGCCGAGCTGCAGAGCGTGTTCGGCAGCGAGTGCATCCCGGCCCGCGACCCACTGAAGCCCGAGACCCTGCGCGCCGGCGAGGTGCTGCTCTACCCGATCCTGCTGCCCGACCGGCTGGAGCTGCTGTACGTCGCCGGCGGCCCCGGCGGCGAGGCCCAGTTCCGCCGCCTGCCGCCCAACCGCGACGTCGATCGCCAGATGGTCGCGCGCCTGGTCGAGACCGCCGTCGTCTCCCTCTCCAGCGGCCAGGACGACAGCTGGCGCGCCGCCTCGCGCCAGCTCTACGATCTCCTGATCAAGCCCATCGAGGCCCAGCTCGCCCCCGGCTCGGTGCTGGCGGTGGTGCCCGACGGGGCGCTGCGCAGCCTGCCGTTCGCCGTGCTGCTCGACGCCGAGAACCGTTTCCTCGTCCAGAAGACCCGCGTCGCCGTCGCCCCGGCGCTCGCCTACTCGCAGGCCGGCGCGGAAGACGCCCAGCGCCTGCAGCTGGTCGCCGCCTCGCTCGAACGCGAGGTCAGCCTGCCCGCGGGCCGATTTGAGAAGCTGGAAGGCACGGGCGCCGAGGCCCGCATCGCCGCCGTCACCGACGGCCGCCGCATCCGCCGCTCGTGGGTGCTCGAGAACTTCAACAAGGCCGACCTCGTGGGCGCGCTGACCCGCGAGCAAGTGGACGTGCTGCACCTGGCCACCCACGCGTCGTTCAACGGCCGCTCGGACCGCGCCTTCATCGTCGCCAACGGCGAGGTGATCCTGCTGTCCGAGCTGCGGCAAATCCTCAGCCAGAACCGCACGCGCGGCGGCGAGCTGGACCTCCTGGTGCTCAGCGCCTGTGAGACGGCGGTGGGCGACGACGAGGCCAGCATGGGCTTGGCCGGCGCCGCCGTGCAGGCGGGCGCCAAGAGCGCCATCGCCTCGCTCTGGCCGGTCAGCGACGCGGGGACCGCCGAGCTGATGAAGACCTTCTACCGCCTCTACCGCGAGGGTCGCTCCAAGTCCGAAGCGCTGCGCGAGGCCCAGCTCGCCATGATCGCCCAGGGCGGCGACGTGGCCGACCCCAACATCTGGGCCGCCTTCACCCTGCTGGGAGCCTGGCGTTGAGGGGCGCCGTCGCCGCGCTCGGCCTGGTCCTGGCGGGTTGGCCGATGGGCGGCGTCGCCCAGACTGTGATCGCCCCCGACGTGGCGTCCGACCGCGCGCTCGGCACCACGGTCGGCCAGATGGGGCCGGTCTTCACGATCGGCGGCGGCACGCGGGTCGGCGGCAACCTGTTCCACAGCTTCGCCCGCTTCGACCTGGCCGGCGGCGACGTGGCTCGCTGGGTCCGGCCGGATGCGGCGACCATCGCCAACGTCATCAACCGGGTGACCGGCGGCCAGGCCTCGCACATCTCGGGGACGATCGACTCGACGGCGCTGCCGAACGCCACATTCTACTTCATCAACCCGGCGGGCATCGTCTTCGGGCCCGGCGCCCAGGTGAACGTGCCCGCCGCCGCCCACTTCTCCACCGCCACTGACCTGCGGCTCGCCGACGGGAACCGTTTCGCCGTGGCCACGCCGGGCGGCTCCACGCTCTCGGTCGCCGGGCCCGAAGCCTGGGGCTTCGTGGGCGGGCAGGGCGCGATCGACATCCAGGGCGTCGACCTCCATCCGGAGCAGACGACGCTGCACTTCACGGGCGCGCACGTCAGCGTGGACGACAGCCGGTTCGTCACCCGCGGCCTCGATCTGATCGGCGTGGGTGATGGCCCCGCGACCGTACGCCTCGCCGATCCGCTGGCGTCCGGCGCCGCCGGGCGGGTGCAGGTCGGGAACAGCGACCTCTCCGCCATCGAGCTGACCTTCGGGGGCCGCTCGGTGCGGATCGGTGGCGGCGCGGTGGACATCGAGGGCAGCGCCCTCACGTCCAACGGCAATCTGTTCGTGGCGGCTTCCGACATGCTGGAAACCTCCGGCTCGCTCTTCGTGGTCTCGAGCGTCACCCGCGACGCGGCCGGCGTCGCGGCGCTCCGCGCGCCGCTCGTCGTCCTGCAGGACACCGTCATCAAGGCCAACGCCATCGGCGACGGCGCGCCCGGTCGGATCCTCGTCGAGGGCGACAACCTGCTGTTCAACCGCGTCGACATCCAGGGCGACGCCAAGGACGGGCTGGGCGCGCTTCCAGGTCTCATCCAGCTGCGCGCCAACAGCGACGTGTTCATGCTCGACTCCCGCGTCCGCTCGAACGCCAACGGCGTGGCCGACGGCGGCGTCGTGATGATCTCCGGCGCGGCCGTCGATCTTCGCGGCAGCACCATCGCGTCCGATTCAATCTCGCTGGGTGAGGCCGGCCGGATCGAGATCGCGGCCGAAACGCTCGATCTCACCAACACTTTCGTCACGTCCAGCGCTAGAGCGCAGGGCGGTGGCGGCTTCGTGCGCGTCACGGCCGCCGACATAACGCTCAAGTTCTTCTCGGCGCTGAGGTCTGACACCTCGTCCGTCGGCACGGCCGGCGACGTGGTCGTCGCGGCCGGGACCCTCGACGTCCAGGGCGGCTCGCAGATCACCTCGGAGGCGCTCGAGAAGAGTACCGGCAACGCTGGCAGTGTCCTCATCGACGTGGGCCGCCTCGTGATGACGGACGGCCTCGTTTCATCGACCAGCAAGTCCATTGGCCGAGGCGGTGACGTCCGGATCTTCGCCGACGAGGTCAGCCTCGACGGTCAGAACCGCGGCTCCGTGTTCATCGCCTCAGAGGCGCTCGACCAGGGCGCGGGCGGCCGGGTCTTCATCGAGGCCGGTAAGGTCACGCTCGACCGGGGCGCGGTGATCTCTTCGACTAGTTTCGGCCCGGCACACGCTGGCGACATCGGCATGCAGGTGGGCGAGCTATCGGTTCTCCGAAACGCCATCGTTTCCTCGTCCGCTCTGGGTGGCGGCGACGCCGGGGACATCACGATCGTCGCGAACAAGATTCTCCTGCAGTCCGTGGCAGGACCGCCGCCCTCCGGCATCTCCTCGGTGGGGAATGGCGGCGCGGGCGGCGACATCACGCTGCGGACGGGGTCGCTCGTCGTCGACGGCGCCGCGGTCTCCTCGGACACCTTCGCGGGCGGCGACGCCGGCGCGGTGGTGATCAACGCCGACGCGATCACGCTGCGGAACTCCGGCAGCATCAGCTCGAGCACGGATGGCTTCGGCGACGCCGGCTCGGTCGCGATCGCGGCCAAGAGCCTCACGCTGGAGACGGGCGGGGTCATCCTGTCGGCCGCGACGTCCCGCTCGAATGGCGATGCGGGCGAGATCGGCATAACGGCGGACTCGGTCCTGGTCGGCCGGAACGCGAGCATCACCACCGCCACCTTCGGGCGCGGCAACGCCGGCACGGTCACGCTGGCGGCCGCATCCCTGCGACTCGACGGTGGCCTGATCGCCTCGTCCGCGGGTCTCGGCGCGACTGGAGCGTCCGGCGAGGTGCACATCAGCGCCGACGACCTGTCGCTCCTCAACGGTGGCTCGATCTCGACCCTCTCCGTCAACCCGAAGCAGGCGGGCCTGATCGAGATCGACGCCGGAAACCTGCTGGTCGACGGCGGCCGCTCGCTGATCAACAGCGAGAACCAGGCCGGCAACCCGAACTTCGGCGGCCAGGGCGGTCCCCCAGGGCCGGGCGGCGATGCGGGCACGATCCAGATCGCCGCCGACAACATCACCGTCTCGAACGGCGGCCGGATCACCACCAACTCCTTCGCGGGCGCGGCCGGCGACATCGACATCGCCATCGCGCGGCCCGGCCTCCTGATCCTCGAGGGCGCCGAGGCCTCGGGCGTGATCCAGACCTCCTCCGGCCCCGGCACGGGCGGCAAGATCACGATCCGCGACCCGCTGGCGATCATCTCCAACGGCGGGGCGATCCTGGCGCTGGGCCAGCAGCGCGGCGCCAACGTGCTGATCCAGAGTCGCTACTTCATCAACTCCACCGACCGGCTGAACGTCGTGGACGTCGACGGCGACTTCCAATTGCAGACCGGCCTCTACGACGTCTCCAGCGGCACCGTCAGCCGCGACTTGTCGGTGCTCGACGCGTCCAAGGTGCTGCGCGGCCAGTGCCCGGCGGCGCGCTCCACCGGCGCGGTCAGCCAGCTCATCACCCGCCCGGTCGGCCCCTACGCCCGCGAGAGCGCCACCGACGTTCTCGGCCGCGCCCAGACCGGCGGAGGCTGCCCGTGAGGCGCGCCGCGGCCGGCCTGGCCGTCCTCCTGGCCAGCGCCGGGTCCGCCGCCGCCCAGCCGGCGCAGGACCTGTCGCAGGGCCGCACCGGGCCGCAGGCGACG
>NZ_DASWTE010000214.1:0-7632 GCF_036402295.1 Phenylobacterium sp. | reverse complement strand
CGCCTCCACGAGGTCCGCCGGCTCCGACCCGCCTAGCTGCAGCGCCACCGGATGCTCCACCTCCGAGAACGCCAGGAGCCGCGCCCGGTCGCCGTGCAGCACCGCGCCCGTAGTCAGCATCTCGGTGTAGAGCAGGCTCTCACGCGACAGCATCCGATGCAGGACCCGGCAGTGCCGGTCGGTCCAGTCCATCATCGGGGCCACGGACAGTCTATGTGATGGGTGTCGCGTCATTCCAGGCGGGCAGATAAGCCACCGGGTCACTGAACGCAAAACTGGCGAGGGCCGGCGAATGCCGGCTATTCGATCCGGGCCGCCAGCAACACGGTGAGCGCGGGGATGCCGATGAGGACCGTGATGTTCGCCACGACGTAGAGGCCGGCCAGCACCCTGTCGCCTTTCCGATAGCAGTGGATCGCGCGTTCGCTCATCACGCCGGTGATCGGGCCGAAGGCCACCCAGGGCGCGATCCGGAGGGCCATGAAGGCGGCCCCGGCCGCGGTCGGGCGCTTCCATGCTTTCCTGGCCTTCGACAGCAACCGCATCGCCCGTCTCCCTCCGGCATTCTCAAAGTGGAACGTCACCCCGGATCGCCTGCAGGGTTCAAGCCGTCTGGCGGACGCCGCCGAAAAGAGACGGGGCGCGGACCGATCGATCCGCGCCCCGACCCCATTCCACGAGCCCATACGCTGGGGTGCTGCGACGCAGGTGCTGATGCGCCGAGGACTCGCAAACGCTCTGCAGCGGCCTCTCAGGGTCGGATTTCAGGGCGACTCTGAAGGCACGTCGACAACAGCTTGACTGTAACAGGGGGGCCCCCTTGGAGCTTCCTAATTGCCGCTTATGACGGCTTAATTTGCTCGAACGTCGCACCTCGCCGCTTCGCTCGACGAGCGATCCGTCACCCGGCCCTGTCCCCTTTCGGGACAAGCGGTCCGGCGCGGGGGATGACCGCGAGATATCTCCTTAAGAAGTCTCGGGCGATGCTGTCGCAAACCACGCGCTTAGGCGACGACGCCCGGCGCGACTCGCCGGAACGTCGATACGCCATGACCTATCTCGACTATGCCGCTCGCGGACGGAACGCCGGTTGGCGCTACGTGCTTGCGCTGGTGCTGGGCTTCATGTTCGCCGTCGTCGTGGGCGGCGTGGCGCTCCTGCCCCTTCAGCTGGGCGGCGTCCTGTCAAAGGACTGGATGACGGCGGCCCAGGACCCTGGACAGCCCGTCTTCTTCTTCCTCTTCAACGGCGTCGTGTTCGGGCTCCTGCTGCTGGGTGTCGCGCTCGCCGTGTGGTGGGTCCAGAAGAAGCGGCCGACCGACCTTCTCGGCTGGTGGTCGTGGCGCCTCTTCGGCCTGGGAGGCGCCGTCTGGTTGGTCGCTCTGACGGCCGCCGCGCTGATCGATTTCGCCATCGCGCCGTCGGGATTCCGCATCAGCGCCGGTCCCGGAACACCCCAGCTGGCGCTCGCGGCGCTCGCCGGCCTGGCGTTCCAGACCTTCGCGGAGGAGTACATCTTCCGCGGCCACATCACCCAGGGCCTCATGGTGGCGATCAAGAAGCCCCTGCCCGCCGCGCTGGTCAGCGGCCTCATCTTCGGCGCGGTCCACCTTCCCAACGGGCCCCCGCAGGCCGCGAGCGCCACCGTCTTCGGCGTGATCATGGCGATGATCG
This sequence comes from Phenylobacterium sp., assembly GCF_036402295.1. Lineage (GTDB taxonomy): Bacteria > Pseudomonadota > Alphaproteobacteria > Caulobacterales > Caulobacteraceae > Phenylobacterium. The sequence continues at coordinate 5,958 of NZ_DASWTE010000214.1, read as the reverse complement.
CGATCCGGACCCGCGGGATCGCCTTCACCTCCGGCCTGCACCTCGTGAACAACGTCTTCGGCGCCGTGGTGCTGGTCTCGGCCGGCGACGCCTTCCGCGGCAGCCCAGGGCTTTTCTCGCAGGACACGCCGCACCTGATGTGGTGGGACATGGCCGTGGGCAGCGTGGCGCTTTTGGTCGTGGCCCTGCTCGTCCGCAGCGCCCGCTGGCTGCCCGAGCCTGCGGTCCCGGCTCAGAACGCGGCGTAGGGCCTGATCCAGCCCAGCAGCTGACCCCAGATCACGATGGCGCCGCCCGCGGCGATCGCCACCCCGTACGGGATGCCGCGCCCGAAATCGCCCTTGCCCTTCATGTTCCAGATCACCAGCGCGCGCGCCGGCCGCGACGCCAGGGAGACGACGGCCATGAGGCCACCTGCTACGGCCGTCACGAGGATCAGGGTCGAGAAGTGCGCAAAACCGGCGAACAGCGCGACCGCCGCGAGGAGCTTCGCATCGCCGCCGCCCCAGATCCTGAGGGCGAACAAGCCGAACCCGACCGCCAGGAACAACACCGCCGTGACGAGCGCCCCGACGAGGCCGGCCCCACCGACGAGCACTGCCCAGACGGCGTAGAGCGCGACGACGGCCAGCACCGATGCGTTCGGGATGCGACGCCAGATCGCGTCGCTGACCGCCGCCCAGACGAGGACGCCTGTCAGCGCCGCGGCGACGACATAGCGGAGAAGCTCAGGGAGCGGCATGCGGCGTCGCGTTGGCGCCGTTCTGCGCGGCCAGGGCCCGGACGATCTTCAGGTTCTCGGAGGCGCGCGCGTAGTACTCGCTCTTCACCTTGAGGGCCTGGTTCAGCAGCTCCTCCGCCTTGGCGTAGTCGCCGCGAACACCGGCCGCGAAGCCCGCGTTGTTGAGCAGCGCCGCCCGCTCGTCGGCCGACGCGCCCGACACCGCGCGCTCGTAGTCGCCGCCCATGGCCAGCGCCACGCGCAGGTTGGTCCGCGCCTCGCTCATGTCGGGCTTCTTCTGCAGCGCGGCGACCAGGTCGGCCACGGCCTCGTCACGCCGGCTCTGCAGCAGCCGCGAGTAGCCGCGGTTGTTGAGCACCTGCGGCGCCCCCCCCGAGTTGGCCATCGCCTGGGCATAGGCGGCCTCGGACGCCGTCCAGTCGCCGCGGGTGTCATACTGCGCGCCCAGGGCGTTCCAGGCGCGCCAGGCCTTGGGGTCCTCGGCGACCGCGCGCTTCAACATTTCCAGCGCCTCGGTCGATCGTCCGAGCAGCGCCAGGGCCAGTCCCTGTCCCTGCAGCGACTGGGCGCGGGTCTCGGCCGCGCCTTCGGCCATGCGATAGCTGGTCAGGGCGACGTTGTACCGCTTGCGGACGAGGTTGAGGTCGCCGCCGAGCAGTGAAAGCCGCGGGTCGGTCACGCCGCCGAGCATCGCCTGGTCGATCATGCGGCCGGCGTCGAGCAGCCTCTGCTCGTCGATGGCGCGCCGTATCTCGGCCACGCCCGCGGCCGTCAGCGTCCCCTCCGCCGACGGCTTGGCTGCCGACGGGCCGGCCGCCAGCAGCACCACGGTCAGCGCGAGGCTTGCCCAGCGGGTGATCATGCCCTCTTCGCCCTTACCAATGATCCGGGGCGCGGCCCCTTGCGCCATGCGAGCGCGTCGGCGCCCACGACCAGACGCATACGGTCGCAGCGGCTGGCGCAATTCACAAGGCGAACCTTGTACGGCAGAGTTCTTGCCAAAGCCTGGGCGACCGCGGCGTTGCGCGCCGGATAGACGATGCTGGTCTGCGACTGCGCCGGCCCGGGCCGCGCGGCCTTCGGGACGGACCAGCCCAGACGCGCCAGGCGCGTCACGACGGGATCGCCTCCGGCCTGCCGGCCCGATGCGTTGATCACCAGCAGGGTGTTTCCGGTCAGCAGCGGCAGGCGGCGCGGCGCAGGCGTCGCCGCGGCGAGCTTCACCACACGCGACGAAGCGGCCGACGTTGCGGCGAGGCGGACCACCGGAGTCCTTCTGGCGGGCTGGGCGATGGCTTGGCGGGGCGACGGCGGTTGCGACACCAGCGCGAGACGCACCGGGGGGCCGGCCGCAGGCGGCCGCTCAGCCGCCGCCACGAAGGTAGGCTGGCCCATGGCGCGCAGAGAGGCCGGCGACGGCCGTCCGGCGGCGTCGACGCGGACTGGCGCGCTGGCCACCATGGGCGACGCGGCGGCGCTCACGATGGGGTAGAGGACGTGCCGCGGGGCGGCCGGCGGCACGGCTTGCGGAGAGACCGCCGCCGTCGCCAGCGGCAGCCGCACCGGCGGCCCAGCGGCCGGGACGGCCGGCTCGGTCGACGCGGCGAAGGTCGGCTGGCGCATGGGCCTCGGCGAGGCGCTAGCGGGGCGGGTCGATGCGGCCTGGATGCGGACGGGCGCGCCACTCGCCGCGATCGCCGGCTGCGGGGCCGCAACGATGGGATCGAGCGCCGGCGCGCGGGCCCGGGTCAGCGGGGGAGAAGCCTCCGAGAACGCCGGCTGCGCCATCGGACGCGGCGACGCCGAGGCCAGCCGCGTTCGCGTGGCTTCGATCCGAACGGGAGGGCCTGCCGTGGCGACGACCGGAGCGGACGCCGCCTGGACGATCCGATGGACGACGGGCGCGGGTTCAGGGGTGAGATCGGGCTGGTCGAAACGCCTCAGCTCGCCGTCGGCGCGCGCCAGCCGAACGCCCTCCACGGGTTGAGCGACCTGGTGCTCCAGGACGGCGGAATAGGCGACGTTCGCGGCGATGATGGGCGACGACGGCTCCAGCGCCGCAGCTTGGGAATAGTAGCGGGCGCTCAGGTCGAAGCGGCCCAGCTTGTCGTAGACGACGCCGAACGCGTTGAAGATGCGCACATCGCTCGGAGCGCGAGCGCGGGCCATCTGCAGGAGCTCCAGCGCCGCGGCGTAGTCGCGGCGGCCGATCGCGGCGACGGCGCCGGAGTAGTAGCCGTCGGCGGCGGAGACCTGTCGCTCGGCGCCGATCTGCAGTGGCCGCGCCTCGACCCACTCGGCCTGCTGCGGAACGGCCGCGCAGGCCGTCGTGAGCAGCGCAGTCAGGGCGGCGCCGGAAGCGGAACGGGTCATGGTGGGGACCTCATTGGCCTGCAAGCTGCGGCATCAGGGTACGCGCGACGTCGATCAGGGGCGGCAGGAGCAGCGCCACGATGATCACCGGCATGAAACAAGCCACGATCGGAAGGGTCATGAGGACCGGGATCCGCATGGCCTTCTCCTCGGCCTTGAGGAAGCGTGTTTCGCGCATCTCGACAGAATAGGTCCGGAGGCTCTGGGCGATGCTGACGCCCAGGGCCTCGGTCTGGATCAGCAGGGCGACGAACGACTTGACGGAATCGACGTCCACCCGCTCGCCCATGGCGCGCAGCGCGTCCGCGCGGCCGCGGCCCGCTTCCATTTCGTCGGCGAGCCGTCCGAACTCCTCGGCGATGCGAGGATGGGAGGCCTTCACCTCCTGGGCGACCCGGACGACCGCTGCCTCGAGGCCGAGACCCGCCTCGACGCAGACCACCAGCAGGTCCAGCGCGTCCGGAAACTCCAGCTCGATCGCCCCGCGCCGTCCCTTCGCCCGCTGGTTGATGAACCACCGCGGAAGGATCAGGCTGAGGCCGCAGAGCACGAGCGGAAAGACGATCGCGCCAAGCCCCGCCAGCGGGCGGCCCAGGAGCGTCGGCCCGACAATCAGGAGGAGCGGGAGGCCGATCGCCAGCGACATCCGCGTCGCGACGTACGTGGCCGGCGCCGCCGGATGCTCGAAGCCGGCCAGCGCGAGGTCGCGGCGAAGCTTGCTCCGGTCGGCCGTGTCCGTCAGCAGCGCCGACTGAACCCAGTTCAGGAAACGGTTCTCGATGGCGTCCGAGCGCATGACGCCGCTTTCGCCCGCCTGGGCGACCGCACCCATCTGGTCGCCCATGCGCCGGCGAACCGTCAATGCGGCGCCCACCGTGCGTTGCGCAAACAGGACGCCAACGAAGACGGCGCCGAAGGTCAACAACTGGATCAGTATGTCGAACAGCGCCAACATCTCTTGCACTCAGTACTTAAAGTTGATGATGCGATGGACCATCATCCATCCACACAAATAAACCAATGTCGTTCCCGCGACGACAGGCCAGAAGATCGGATCCGAGAATTTGCTGGAATAGACCGTCGGATTGATCAACATCTGGAAGAACACCATCGCCACCGGCAATATGCTGAGCAGGACTGCCGAAGCTCGGCCTTCGCTGGCCAACGAGCGGACCCGCTTGCCCAGCGTCGAGCGACCGCGGATCACTGTCGCCAGACCCTGGAGGATCTCGGCCAGGTTGCCCCCCGTGTCGGACTGGATGGCGACACTGACGGCGAAGAAGTGCCCGTCCGGCGAGCCGGTCCGATGCGCGAAGTTCGAGAGCGCCTCCCGGAAGTCCATGCCGTAGGTCGTCTCGTCGACGATGATTCCGAACTCGGACCCCAGCGGATCGCTAAGCTCGTCGGACGCCAACTGCACCGATGAAACGACCGGATGCCCGGCCCGTATCGCGCGGTTGATGATGTCGAGGGCCAGCGGGAGCTGCTCCTCGATCTGCTTCAGGCGCCGGTTGCGCAGGCGGCGCACCCAGATCCATACGCCAAGCGCCGCGAGGCTTACGGCGCCGACCAGCGACACCGCGCCGTTCAGCAACAGCGATATGCCGCCACCCGAGCTCGCCAGGCTGAGCGCCACCAGCCATAGGACGGCTGCGACCGCCGCCACGATGCCGAGGACCTGAATGGGCGTCCACGTCAGGCCGGCCTGGCTGCAATAGAGGGCTACGTTGTCCCAGAGTCGACTCAGCCGAGCGTCGTTCGACACCGTCGGCGACGCGGCACCCTTGCGGACGAGTGAGGTGTAGACCTCCTCGCGGCTCATGCCCTGGCCCAGCATGGTCAGCCGGCGGTTGACGCGCTGTTCGCGATCGCGACGCGAAAACACGAAGCCCGCAACGACCTGCACCACGATGACGACCGCGATGAAGGTCAGGACGTAGATGATGGGGGTGATGACGGCGGCCATCGGTCAGACCGATTTTCGCCCGGCCGAGAACATCAGGCCCGGCGGCAGCTCAATGCCGCGCGAGATCACGACGTCGAGGAAGCGCGGGCGCACCCCGGTCGTCTCGAACGTGCCTGTGATCTGACCGTCCGGCGACTTTCCCTGACGACGGAAGCGGAAGATCTCCTGGGTGGTGATCACGTCCTCTTCCATGCCGACGATCTCGGTGATCGAGACAACGCGGCGGCGGCCGTCGTCCATGCGCTCGGCCTGGACGACGAGGTTGATGGCCGCGGCGATCTGCTGGCGGACCGATCGCGGCGAGATTTCCAGACCCGCCATGCCGATCATCTGCTCGATGCGGGACAAGGCGTCGCGCGGGGTGTTGGCGTGCACCGTCGTCATCGAGCCGTCGTGGCCGGTGTTCATGGCCTGCAGCATGTCGAAGGCCTCGCCGGAGCGGACTTCGCCCAGGATGATGCGGTCGGGCGGCATGCGGGGCGCGTTGCGGACGAAGTCACGCTGGGTGACTTCGCACCGGCCCTCGATGTTCGGTGGTCGGGTCTCCAGGCGTCCCACTTGCGACTGCTGCATCTGGAGTTCGGCCGAGTCTTCGATCGTGACGATGCGCTCGGCGTCGTCGATGAAGGCCGACAGCGCGTTCAGCAGCGTCGTCTTACCTGAACCCGTACCGCCGGAGATCAGGATGTTGCGCCGGGACTTCACCATCGCCTGGAAGATCGCCGCCATTTCGGATGTGATGCTGCCGAGCTCAATCAGGCGATCCATGTGGATCGGCTGTTTCGCGAACTTCCGGATCGAAACCAGCGGGCCGTCGACGGCCAGCGGCGGGATGATGGCGTTGACGCGGCTGCCGTCGGCGAGGCGCGCGTCCACC
>NZ_DASWTE010000213.1:0-11284 GCF_036402295.1 Phenylobacterium sp. | reverse complement strand
TCGCAGTAGCCGTACGAGCCGTCCTCGATCCGGCGCAACGCTTCGTCGATCTTGGAGATCAGCTTGCGTTGCCGGTCACGAGTCCGGAGCTCAAGGGCCCGATCAGTCTCCGAGGACGCCCGATCGGCAAGATCGGGATGGTTCTCGGTTTCCTTCTGGAGATGGGACAGGGTCTCGCGAGATTCGCGGAGAATGTCCTCTTTCCAGGCCAGGAGCTTCTGCTTGAAATACTCAAGCTGACGCTCGTTCATGAACTCCTCGTCCTCGGAAGGACGATATTCGGAACCCTCAGCCAGAACAGTGGCTGTCTTCATGAAAACCTCACGCCCCTGGGGACCCTGAGACACGCGCCGGCTGTATAGGCAAATCGACCGACGGTTTCAACGTCGCCGGTGGGTTGCGTGAATTTAGACCGCACGGCTTGCCGCCTCGAGCTTCGCCAGCTCCACCGCCGCGCGGGTCTCGATCTCGTCCAGCACGGCTTCCAGCTTGGGATCTTCGGTCGCGGCGCGCTGCTCGCGGACCGCGCGGGCGAGCCGGTCGAGCTGCGCCTGGGTGAGCTCCCCGCCCAGCAGCGCCACCTTGATGTCGTCCAGTTCGTCGAGCAGCCGGCCCGCGCGGCCGACCGAGCGTCGGCGGCGTTCTGTGGGCGACTCGACGTCCTGCAGCGCCAGCAGGGCCTCGACCCCCATCACGCCCGAGACGTTCGATACGGAGGAGACCTGGGCCGGCGCGGCCGGCACGCTCGTGCTCGCGACGTGGAAGCCGCCGCCCGTCGCTGTTCCCTTTGCGGGTTTGGCGCCCGACGTCTGCGACAGACCGCCTGTTCCGGAGACCTTCATGGGGTGGCGCGCTCGACCCTCGATACTAGGCGGCCACCTTGACCGGCCAAACTTGCAGCATGGTTAACGGGTGGAGGAATCTGCCTAGTCGAACTTGCCGCCCGCACCACCGGATCGCTGATTTCCTTACCCTTTTTAGCTGGCACGGTTCTGGCGAGAGGAGCACGAGCCAGTCTGCCCGAAGGTCGCCATGCGTCTTTTCTCCGCCCTCTTCCTCGTCGCCAGCCTCGTGGCCGCCCCTGCGTTCGCCAAGTCGCGGATCAAGGACATCGTCGAGTTCGAGGGGGTCCGCGAGAACCAGCTGGTGGGGTACGGCATCGTCGTCGGCCTGAACGGCACGGGCGACGCTCTGCGCAATGCGCCTTTCACCAAGCAGACCCTCGAAGCGATGATGGAGCGCCTGGGCGTCAACGTCCGCGACGCCAACCTCAACACCAAGAACGTGGCCGCTGTGATGGTCACCGCCAAGCTGCCGCCCTTCGCGGCGCCGGGTTCGCAGATCGATGCGACGGTGTCGGCCCTCGGCGACGCCAAGAGCCTGCTGGGCGGCACGCTGCTGGTCACGCCGCTGCTGGGCGCCGACGGCCAGGCCTATGCCGCGGCGCAGGGTACCGTGCAGACCGGCTCGATCAGCGCCGGCGGCGCCTCGGGCTCGACCGTGCTGAAGGGCGTGCCCACCGCGGGCCGTATCGCCGGGGGCGCCATCGTCGAGCGCGAGATTGGCTTCCAGCTGGCCCGCATGGACCAGATGCGGCTGACCCTGCGCAATCCGGACTTCACGACCGCGCGGCGCATCGCCGACGTGATCAACAGCAATTTCCCGGGCTCGGCGATCGCCGAGAACCCCACGATCGTGGCGCTGCGAGCGCCCCCCGGAACGAACCTGATCAGCTTCATGGCCCAGGTGGAGAACCTGTCGGTCGAGCCCGACAGCCCGGCCAAGGTGGTGATCGACGAAGTGGCCGGCGTGATCGTGATGGGCGACGCGGTGCGCGTCTCCACCGTGGCCATCCAGCAAGGCAACCTGACCATCACCGTCCGCGAGCAGCCGGCGGTCAGCCAGCCCGGCGCCTTCGCCCGCGTCGGCGAGACGGCCGTGATCCCGCAGTCGGACGTCACCGTCGAGGAGGAGAAGGGCAAGCAGTTCCTGACCGTGAAGACGGGGACGTCGCTGTCCACCCTGGTCGCCGGCTTGAACGCCCTGGGCGTCACCCCGCGCGACATGATCTCCATCCTCCAGACCATCAAGGCCGCGGGCGCGCTGCAGGCCGAGATCGAGGTGATGTGATGAGCAGCCTCATCTCGCCCGCCACGCTCTCCCCCACCCTGCTGCAGCCGGTCCCGACGACCGATCTGTCGAAGACCGCGCCGACGAAACCCGCGCTGGGAGAGGCCGAGGCCGCCCAGGTCCGCACCCGGGCCAAGGACGCGGCCGAGAAGTTCGAAGGCCAGTTCCTGTCGTTCATGCTCCAGCAGATGTTCGAGGGCGTGAAGGCTGACGGGCCCTTCGGCGGCGGCCACGGCGAGGAGATGTTCCGCTCGCTGATGACCGACGCCATGGGCAAGCAGATGGCCAAGAAGGGCGGCATCGGGCTCGCCGACACCGTCCAGCGCGAAATCCTGAAGATGCAGGGGCTCACCTGATGGCCATCGCCGCCAACGACGCCGCCGACCGGGTCGAACAGCTGATCATCCTGACCGAGCGGCTGACCGAGCTGATCGCCAGCCAGGCCCAGGCCTTCGAGGAGCGCCGCCCGCAGGACGCCGCCGGGCTGCTGGACGAGACCTCGCGGCTGGCCAACCTCTACCGCCATGAGAGCGCCCGCGTGCGCGCCGACACCCGTCTTGTCCAGAGCGCGCCGGTGGCCGCCCGCGCCCGCCTGGTGCGGGCCACCGAGGCCTTCGACGCCGTCCTCGCCCGCCAGGGCCGCGCCATCGAGGCCGCCCGCACGGTCACCGAGGGCCTGGTGAAGTGCATCGCCGACGAGGTGACGGCCCAGCGCAACAAGGCCGTCGTCTACGGCGCCACCGGCGCCCAGAACGTCGGCGCCACGGCCACGGCGATCACCCTGAACAAGCGCGCCTAGCCGCGTGACCCGCGGTATGCGAGCCTCCTACTCGGGGGGTCGACATGCAGCTGATCCGGCATCGCGAGACAGGCGGCGGCCAGGACTGGGAGCTGACGCTCGGCTTCCCTGACGCCCGCTTCGCGCCCTACGTGAACCAGTACTGGGAGGTGAAGGGGACCTTCCCGCACACCCGCGAGCATATCCTGCCGATGGGCGACCTGGCCCTGATGGTGAACCTGGGCCCCGACCAGCTGCTGGAGGACCGGGACGATCCGGGGCAGGTCGAGACGTTCCGCGAAGCCTGGATCTCGGGCCTGCAGCACCAGCACCTGACCATCGCTTCACCCCACGGCTCGTGGCTCGCCGGCGTGCGGCTGACCCCGGAGGGCGCGTTCCGAATGCAGCTGGGTCCCGCCGAGCTCGCCGACCACGTGCTGGACCTCGACGGCGTTCTGGGGCCGCGCACGGGCTCGCTCACCGACCAGCTGCGCTCCGCGCCCGGGCCCGAGGCCCGTTTCGGCATCCTCGAGGGCGTCGTCGAGACCCGGATCGCCGTCGGCCAGGCCTGGAGTTCGGAGATCCGCTGGGCCATGCGCCAGCTCGACGCCTCGCAGGGCGGCGCGCCGGTCGCCTGGATGGCCGCCGAGCTGGGCTGGACGCGCCAGCGCTTCCACGCCGCCTTCGTCGACGCCGTGGGCCTTGCGCCCAAGCTCTACGCCCGCGTCCTGCGTTTCCAGGAGGCGATCCGCACCATCGGCACGGCCACGCGCCCGGACCTGGCGGCCGTGGCCCAGACCGCCGGCTACTATGACCAGGCCCATTTCAACCGCGACTTCCGCGCCTTCGCCGGCCTGACGCCGGGCGAGTACCTGCGCCAGCGCTTCGAAGGCCCCGACCTGGGTTTCGCGCGGATCGACTGAGCGCGCTGACATTCGTCCAAGACCGGCGTACGGCGGCCCGCAATGCTGTCGCGGCATCGAACGAGGGAGCTACCATGAGCGACGATCCCCTGGCCGCCTACTCGGCCAGCCTGGCGGCCAAGACCGGCAAGGACCTCGTCGCCTGGGCGGCGTTGGCCAAGGCGCACGGCGAGACCAAGCATGCCGCGCTGGTGGCCTGGCTGAAGGCCGAGCATGGCCTGACCCACGGCTATGCCAACACCATCGCCCTGAAGGCCCGCGAGTCGGACGCCGCTTCGATCGGCGAGGAGGACCTGACCGCCCAGATGTTCGCCGGGCCGAAGGCGGCCGTGCGGCCGGTCTACGACAAGGTGATCGCCATCGTCCGCGACCTCGGTGACGACGTCGAGCTGGCCCCGAAGAAGGGCTACACCAGCCTGCGTCGGAAGAAGCAGTTCGGCCTCGTCCAGCCCTCGACCAAGGACCGCGTCGACCTGGGTCTCAACCTCAAGGGCGACGCGCCCGCCGGGCGGCTGGAAGCGTCGGGGTCGTTCAACGCCATGGTCACCCATCGCGTGCGGCTAACCTCGGCGGCCGACGTGGACGCCGAGGTGACGGCCTGGCTGAAGGCCGCCTACGACCGCGCTGGCTAGTGCATCGTGCCGGCGACGATCTCGAGCTTGTTGCCGTCCGGATCCAGGATCACGCAGCCGTAGTAGCCAGCGGCGATGTCGGGGTGCGGACCGGCGGCGCGGATGGTCGTCGCACCGTTCGCAATGGCAGAGGCGTAGGCGGCGTCCACCGCAGCGCGGGTCTCGGCGGTGAACGCCAAATGCGCGCCCAGGCCCGCCACCCGCTCGCCCTCGACGGGATAGAGATAGAAGAGGCCCGCCGTCCCGCCGGGGCCGTAGGCGATCTCGCCGGGCTTCTCGGAGGCGATGCTGGCGCCCAGCGGCGCGAAGAAGGCGTCGTAGAACCGCCGCGCCGCATCGAGATCGCGCACGCCGAGGGACAGGTGGTCGAACATGAAAGCACTCCCGGATGACTCTTTCTGAAGTGGGGGTCATCGGGGAGCTTGGCAACGGCCGGGCTTATTGAGGCGAGCGACCGCATTCAAACGCTTGTTTGACGTTGCGGAACGCGCTTATCTTCCGAGTCGCTGCCGGACCGTCCGGCGGCCTACGTTCTCAGGGCGGGGTGCAACTCCCCACCGGCGGTAATGCCCTCCCCTCGCGAGAGGATGGGACGAGCCCGCGGGCGCCTGGGCCTCCGTCATAGGGTGGTCCAGGGACGAGCAGAGCCGGTGCGATCCCGGAGCCGACGGTCATAGTCCGGTTATGAGAACGGCCAAGTCGCGCCAGGCGGATTCCGTCCGGCGTGTGCGTGGCCTGCCCCTGAGTCGTGGTCCTCGAACCTCCTCAGGGAGCCGAACCATGACCCAAGTTAAGACCCTCGAATTCCCCACCGCCAATGGCGCCTACCGCGCCGGCCGCATCGGCTTCGTGCACGCGCTCTGGCACGCCGAGATCGTCCGCGAGGCCTACACGGGCTTCGTCGACGAGATGGCGAGCCTGGGCATCCCCGCCGAGGCCATCGAGAAGTTCGAGACGCCCGGATCCTTCGAGATCCCGCTGCACGCCCAGACGCTCGCCCGCACCGGCCGCTACGCCGCGATCGTGGCCGCCGGCTTCGTCGTCGACGGCGGCATCTACCGCCACGACTTCGTGGCCCAGACCGTGATCCAGGCGCTGATGCAGGTGCAGCTCGCCACCGAGACGCCGGTGTTCTCCGTGGTGCTGACGCCGCACCATTTCCACGAGCACGACACCCACCAGGGGTTCTTTCACGCCCACTTCCGGCTGAAGGGCGCCGAGGCCGCGCGCGCCTGCCACGGCACGCTGACGAGTCTGGCCCAGCTGGCGGGAGCGGCGTGATGGAAGCCCTTCTCGACGTCCCCGAAGGCTTCGAGCGGCACGACCGCAAGAGCCCCGTAACCGCGCCCTGGGAGCCAATCTACCGGCGCTTCTCAGGCGACACTGTGGTGCTGGGGCTGCGCGCCGCAACACCCCACTGCAACGGGCGGGGCTTCGTCCATGGCGGGCTCATCTCGGCCCTAGCCGACAACGCCATGGGGCTGTCATGCGTGCGCAAGCTGGGCGAAGTCTCCAGCCTGGTGACGGTGAACCTCACGCTGGACTTCCTGGCCTCAGCGCTCACCGGCCAGTGGCTGGAGTTCGACACGGTGTTCGTGAAGCCCGGCGGCACGCTGTGCTTCACCCAGGCCTTCGTCACCGCCGACGGTCAGCCGTGCGCCCGGGCCAACGCGGTCTTCCGGGTCGTGAAGAGGGCCGTCGCATGAGCGCCTACATCGTGGCCCGCGTCGCCATCCACGACCGGGCGGTCTACGACCGCTATGCCTCGCAGTTCATGCGGGTGCTGGGTCGCTATGACGGCCGGCTCCTCGTCTCGGACGAATGGCCCGAGGCGATGGAGGGCGAATGGGGCGGCCGCAAGCTCGTCGTCCTGTCGTTCGCCGACCGGGCGGCGGCGCTGACCTGGGCGGGCTCGCCCGAATACCAGGAGATCGCCAGGGACCGCATCGCCGGCGCCGACGTGATCTCGGTGCTGGCGCAGGGGTTCTAGCCCAGCGCGACCTCGCGCTCGACGCAGATCGCGTCGAGAAAGTCGCGGTCGTGGCTGACCACCAGCAAGGCGCCGTCGTAGCCGGAAAGCGCGGCCTCGACGGCGCCGATGGAGTCCAGGTCCAGGTGATTGGTGGGCTCGTCGAGGATGAGCAGCTGCGGCGGCTGATCGCCCAGCAGCACGCAGGCCAGCGCCGCCCGCAGCCGCTCGCCACCTGATAGCGCCGCCACCGGCTTCTCGGCGGTGGTGTTGCGGAACAGGAAGCGGGCGAGCGCGGCCCGGGCGGTGTTCTCGGTCGCTTTCGGGTTCAGCCGCCGGAACGCCGCGACGAGGGTCGGGTCGTCGCCGAGCAACGCCGTCTGCTGGTCGAGGAACGCCGCCTTTACGCCGCGGGTCACCTCCCCGGCGGTCGGCGAAAGCTCGCCCGCGGCCAGTCGGATCAGCGTGGTCTTGCCCGAGCCGTTCGGGCCAGAGATCGCGACCCGCTCCGGCCCCACGATCCTGAGCGAGACGCGGTCGAGAAGCGGCGCGCCGTCCGGATAGGCGAAGCCGACGTCCGCCATCGCCAGCACCGTCTTGCCGGCGGCGAGGCCCGACCGCGGCAGGTCGAAGGCTAGGCGCCGCACGCGCTCCACCTTGGCCTCGGCGCTCGCCACGGCGTCCGCGGCGTCGGACTTCAGGCGATCGGCGAGGCGCTGGGCGCGGGCGCCGGAGTTCTCGGCCCGCTGCTGCTGGGCGTCGAGCAGTATCTTGGGCGCGTCCCCCCTGGCGCGGGCGCGCTTGCCGGCGGCGTCCTTGCGCGCCTTGCGCTCCGCGGCGATCTGCACTTCGCGCGCCACGCGGGCCGCCTGCTTCTCGGCGTCGGCCAGTTCGCGGGCGGCGGCTGCCTCGAGCTCGGCCTTGCGCTCGACGTAGAGGTCGTAGTCGCCGCCGAACACCTGCGCGCCCAGCGTGGTCAGTTCCACGATGCGGTCCATTTTCCGCAACAGCGCCCGGTCGTGGCTGACCACGATCGCCCCGCCCTTCCAGCGGTCCAGCACCTCGGCCACGAGATCGCGCGCGGCTGCGTCGAGGTTGTTGGTGGGCTCGTCGAGGATCAGCAGGTCAGGCTCGGCGGCCAGCAGGCCCGCGAGGTTCGCCCGCGTCACCTGCCCGCCGCTCAGCGAGGCGGCCGGCCGCTCGAGATCGAAGTCCGCCAGGTCCACCTCGGCCAGCGCCGCCTCCAGCCGCGTCTCGAGCATCCAGTCGGCCTCGGCGAAGTCCTCTTCCGAGCCCTCGCCGGCCTCGACCCGGCGCAGCCGCGCGAGCGCCGCGTCGACGCCCATCAACGCCGCCACGGTCGCGCCGGACGGCGGGCTCAGCGCCTGGCGCAGCACGCCCAGCCGGCCGCGCACCGTCATGGCGCCGGCGGACGGGACGAGCTCGCCCTGGATCAGGCGCAGCAGCGTGGACTTGCCCACGCCATTGCGCCCCACGAGGCCGGTGCGTTCGGCCCCGAAGGCGAGGGTCAGGTTCTCGAAGAGGCTCTGGCCGTCAGGCGTTGCGTAGCTGAGGCCGTCGAGCGTGACGAAGGCGGACATGGCGGAGGGTCATCGCAGCGTGGACGTTTCGGGTGGTCGGATTGTCCAGCGCGAGCCGCATCGGCCTGCTCCTTGGGGTTGCAGGCGGCTATCTAGGGGTGGAACGGGGTTCGCGCAATCCGGACGTGGCGTCGACGTGGCGGGTTGGCGCGCTCGCGGCTTGCGGCCATCTGCGGGGCATGATGCTTCCGACCATCGACTGGACCGCCGTCGGCCAGGACCTCGACACCCACGGCTGCGCCCTCATCCCGGGCCTGTTGGACACGGCCGGCTGCGAGGCCATCGCGGCCCGCTACGACGGCGACGGCTTCCGTTCGACCGTGGTCATGGCCCGGCACGGCTTCGGCCGCGGCGAGTACCGCTACTTCGCCTATCCGCTGCCCGAACCGGTGGCCGCGCTACGGACGGAGCTCTATCCGCCGCTGGCCGAGATCGCCAACGGGTGGAATGCAGCCCTGGGCGAGCGCGCCCGCTTTCCGGCCGGGCACGCCGAGTTCCTGGCCCGCTGCCACGCCGCCGGCCAGGCGCGGCCGACACCGCTGGTGCTGCGCTATGGCCCCGGCGACTACAACTGCCTGCATCAGGACCTCTACGGCGAGCACGTCTTCCCATTGCAGGCCGCGATCCTGCTGTCCGAGCCCGGCCGCGACTTCGAGGGCGGCGAGTTCGTGCTGACGGAGCAGCGGCCGCGCATGCAGTCGCGCGTCGAGGTCGTGCCGCTCCGCCAGGGCGACGCCGTGGTCTTTCCCGTCCACCACCGGCCGGTGCACGGCGGCAAGGGCATCTACCGCGTGAACATGCGCCACGGCGTCAGCCGCCTGCGCGCGGGCCGCCGTCACACGCTGGGGATCATCTTCCACGACGCGCTCTGATTGGCGGCTTTCGGACATGTGTTGGCATCGCCACATTGGCTCGGACGACGCCTCGCACGATCTTCTGGCCAAAGGAGATCAGTCATGTCGTTCGTTGTTTCCGCCCTTCCCGCCGGCCAGTTCCAGCCCCTGTTCGGCCTGCCGGACGAGGCCCTCGCCGAGCGCGGGATTGTTCGCCGCACCGTCGACGGCCCGGGCTCGCCCTGTCGCGTCACGCTGGAGGACGCGCGTCCGGGCGAGACCGTCCTGCTGATGAACTACGAGCACCAGCCAGCCGACACGCCGTTCCGCTCGCGCCACGCGATCTTCGTGCGTGAGGGGGTGGAGGACCGCAGCTTCGCACCCGGCGAGATCCCGCCGGCGTTCGCGGCGCGCCAGTTCCTGTCGCTGCGGGCCTTCGACGCGAGCGGCATGATGATCGACGCCGACATCACGCCGACCGCCGAGCTCGACGCGGCGATCGAGCGCCTGCTGGCCAACCCGCAGGCCGCCTACCTGCACGCCCACTACGCGGGCGCGGGCTGCTACGCCGCGCGCATCGACCGGGCCTGACGTTTTGTTGAAGGACGAAACCAATGTGATCTGAAGGGGTTCAGGCGGGCGGTTCCATGCCGGAGTGCGAAGTTGGACCGCCTGTCGAAGCTTACCCTGGCCCTGGCCGCCCTGGCCCTCGCCCCGCTCCCCGCCCTCGCTCAATCACGGACGGCCGCCGTCGTGGCTTCGGCGCCGCGGATGGCCGCCGGACCGGCCCAGGCGTTCGTTATTGTCGAGCACGACCCGCGCCTGCTGCGCCGCTCCAGCGGCCTGCCGCCGACCGAGCCGCGGGCAAAGCTTCGGCTCTCCTCGGCGGCCGAGACGCCTGAGGTGAGTATCCGGCCCAAGGACGAGTGGCGAGAGGACGAGGGTTTGCGCGTGAGCCCGGCGCGCGTAGCGTTCAAGCGCAGATTCTGACGCCTGCCGGCTCCGGACCTTCCCATGCGACTGCGCCTTGCCCTTGCGCTCTGCGCTCTCTCCAGCGGCGCCGCCGCCGGCCAGGAGATGACCTGCGTCCCCACGCGTGACGACACCCAGCGGCTGTCGCGGCTGGACGTCGCCTGGGACGAGGCGCGCAAGGAGGTGATCGAGAGCGGCGACGGCGACGCGATGCGCCGGCTCGGGCCCGTCGCCGATCCGCGCGTGAACCTGACGCGGCCGCAGCCCACGCCGGGGCGCTATCAGTGCCGAACTATCAAGCTGGGCGCCGCCAGCGAGGGCATGCTGCCCTACATCGCCTACGGCTGGTTCCGCTGCAGCGTCACCCTCACCCCCGGCGGCGACCTGGTCCTGCGCAAGACCAATGGCTCGCAACGCCCCGTCGGCCTGATCTGCCCGGTCGACACCCGCAAGGCCCGCTTCGTGGGCGTGCTGGAGTTGGGTGACGAGGTCCGCACGCCGCGCTACGGCGCCGATACCGACCGCGACATGATCGGCGAGGTGCGCCGCGTCGGGGACGAGGCCTGGCGCATAGCCTTCCCGTGGCCCGCCCACGAGTCGAAGCTCGATCTCCTGGAACTGCGCCGCACCCGGTGACTTGAGCGGCGCACGCGGGCGCGCTCTAACCATGGTCAGCGCGGGGGGAACGACGTGACCGACATAGCAGCGGGGGCTGCGGCCCGGCGGGTGGAACTGACGATCCGGGGCGTGCTGCTCGGCGTCCTGATCTGCCTCGTGTTCACGGCGGCCAACGTCTATCTGGGCCTGAAGGTGGGGCTCACCGTCGCCACCTCGATCCCGGCGGCGATCATCTCCATGGCGCTGCTCAGGGCCTTCAAGGACTCGACGATCTGGGAGAACAACATCGTCCAGACCGTGGCCTCGGCGGCCGGCGCCATGGCCTCGGTGATCTTCGTGCTGCCGGGCCTGGTCATCGTGGGCGCGTGGACCGGATTCCCGTTCTGGACGACGTTCGGCCTCTGCGCGATCGGGGGCGTTCTGGGCGTCATGTACACGGTGCCGCTGCGCCGGGCGCTGGTGACCAACTCTCCGCTGCCCTACCCCGAAGGCGTCGCCGCCGCCGAGGTGCTCAAGGTGGGCTCGGGCATGCGCGGCGACAGCGCCGAGCAGGCCGCGGACGGACGGCGCGGCCTGATCGCGATCCTGCTGGGCAGCGGCGCCTCGGCGCTCTTCGCGCTGGTCGTCGGCACGCGCGCCTTCGCGGGCGAGGTGGCGGGCTACTTCCGGGTGGGCGCGGGCGCCACCGGCATCGGCGCCTCGATGTCGCTGGCCCTGATGGGTGCGGGCCACCTGATGGGCGTGGCCGTCGGCATGGCCATGCTGACCGGCCTCGTCATCGCCTGGGCGGTGGCCGTGCCGATCCTGACGAACCTCTACCCCGACACC
>NZ_DASWTE010000212.1:0-11495 GCF_036402295.1 Phenylobacterium sp. | reverse complement strand
CCCCTCCGGCGCCGCCGCGAACGTCTTCACCACCTTGGTCGTGAAGTCCTTGGCCACGATGGTGGAGACGGCGACCATCTCGGCCTTGGCCTGTTCGCGGGTGAGCGTCAGCAGGACGAAGCCCTTCGAGACCTGATCGTTGAAGACCACTTCCTTGTTGGCCTTGGCGATCAGCTCCCCGGCGTTGATGCCGGGGCTGACCTCGCCGGCGCCGGGGCTGGTGATGCCGGTGGTCCCGAACTCGCAGGCCACCCGGCCACCGGCCGCGTCGTGCAGCTCGTTGGCCCAGAACGAATGGCTGTCGCCGCTGACCACGATGGGCCGGGCCTTGGTGCGCTTGAACGCGTCGTACAGGCGCTCGCGGTCATGCGAATAGCCGTCCCACATGTCGAGCCCGGCTGGCAGGCCCAGCTCCGCGAACGCCTCGTAGCGCGCCACGCGCTTCCTCGACGCTTCCGGGATCGCAGCGTACTGCTCGGGCGTCAGGTGCTTTCTAGGATCGGCGGGCATGACGCGCGCCATCACCACCTCGTTGCCGATCACCTGCCAGGCGTGGCCGGCCTTCACGGAGCGGTCGAGCTCGGCGCCGATCCAGGCCTCCTGCTTCTCGCCCATCATCCGGCGCTTGGGGTCGGCCAGCTTGGCCTTGAGCTTGGTCAGGTCGCGCTTGCCGCCCACCTCGGGCGCGTCGCTTTCGAGACTGGCCTGGCTGTCGCGGGCGGTCAGCCGCGTCTCGACCATGATCAGGCTGGCCAGGTCGCCGAAATGGAAGCTGCGCATAGCCGCCTCAGCCAGGCCGCCGCCGGCCGGTTCGCGGATCGGCATCCACTCGAAATAGGCCTTCAGCGCCGCGGCCTTGCGCGTCGTCCAATCGCCCTCGGCGCCCGGCGTGTGATTCTGCGCCCCGGTGGAGAAGCTGTCGTTGGCCGTCTCGTGGTCGTCCCAGACCACGATCCAGGGCGCCTTCGCATGCGCCGCCTGCAGGCCGGGATCGGACTTGTACTGCGCGTGACGGCGCCGGTAGTCGTCGAGGCTGACGATCTCGCGCGGCGGGTCGTGCGGCCGCTCGCCGGCCACCGCGGAGTCCATGCCGTAGCTCTCGGGCCCGCCGTACTCGTAGATGTAGTCGCCCAGATGCACCACAGCGTCGATCCGCGGCGCGTCGGCGATGGCTTGGTAGGCGTTGAAGTAGCCGTTCGGGTAGAGCGCGCACGAGGCCACCGCCAGCACCGCGTCCTTCGTCGCGCCGGCCGGCAGCGTCCGGGTGCGGCCCATGGGCGATTTCACGCCCGCGGCCTCGAACTCGAAGGTGTAGGCGCGGCCCGCGTCCAGGCCGGTGGCGTCCACCTTCACCGTGTAGTCGCGGCCCGGCCCCGTGACGCCCGACCCGCTCTTGGCCCCACCCGCGCGCCGGTCGATGGGGTTCAGCCGCCAGGTGTAGGCCACGTCCGCGCCGGGCTTCTCGGGTGTGATCCGCGTCCACAGCACAACCCGGTCCTGCTTCGGATCGCCCGAGGCGACGCCGTGCTTGAAGCTCACGCCGGAGCCTTGCGCCATCGCCGGCGTCGCCGCCCCCAGACCCAGCAGCGCCAGCGCCTTGCGTCGATCGATCCGCATGTTCGTTGCTCCCCGCTTCCAGCCCGATATGAACGAGGCATAGCACAGGAGTACGACAGCCGATGTCCAGCGGGCAGCATGGCGTCTGAGGCAGAAGACGACGAGGTCTACGGCCTGCGGGTGGTGACGCTCGAAGCCGGCGGCCGGGTGGACAAGGCGCTGGCCGCGGCCCTGCCCGAGTTCAGCCGCGCGCGCATCCAGGCGCTGATGGCCGAGGGCCGGGTCAGCCGCGGCGGCGTCCCCCTCACCGACGGCTCGGCGAAGGCGCAGGCCGGCGACTATCGCCTCGAGATCCCGCCGCCCGAACCCGCCGACCCGCAGCCGGAGAACATCCCGCTCACCGTGCTCTACGAGGACGAGCACCTGATCGTGGTCGACAAGCCGCCCGGCATGGCCATGCATCCCGCGCCCGGCAGCGAGAGCGGCACACTGGTCAATGCGCTGCTGCACCACTGCGGCGACAGCCTCTCCGGCATCGGCGGCGTGGCGCGGCCCGGGATCGTCCACCGCATCGACAAGGAGACCTCGGGCGTCGTCGTGGCCGCCAAGACCGACGCCGCCCACCAGGGCCTCTCGGCCCTCTTCGCCGCCCACAACATCGAGCGGACCTACGTGGCGCTGACCCGCGGCGCCCCCTCGCCGATCCGCGGGACCATCGAAGGCGCCATCGCCCGCTCGACCCACGACCGCAAGAAGATGGCGCTCACGAAGACCGGCGGCCGCCACGCCGTCACCCACTACACGGTCGTGCGCACCTACGGCCCGCCGGAGAAGCCGCTCGCCGCCCGCGTGTCGTGCCGCCTCGAGACCGGCCGCACCCATCAGATCCGCGTGCACCTGGCCAGCAAAGGCGCGCCCTGCCTGGGCGACCCGACCTATGGCTCGGGGAGCCCGGCCGCGCCGGTCAGGGCCGCCATCGAAGCTGCACAGCTTTCCCGGCAGGCCCTGCACGCCGCCGTGCTGGGCTTCCGCCATCCGGTGACGGGCGAGGCGCTCCGCTTCGAGAGCCCGCCGCCGGACGACATGGCGAAGCTCGAGGACCTGCTGGAGAAGCTTTGAGACGAACGATGCTGGCCCTGGTTCTGGGCCTGCTGCCGGCGCCCGCGGCCGCTTCGCCGGCTGCTCAGCCGCCCGCCACGACGACCACCTGCACGTGGACTTCCGTTAGCGCCGCCGCGCCAGCGTCAGCGTCATCGCCACGGCGACGAGGATCAGGGTCGTGGCCCGGGCGTCGTACGTCCCGCCCCACATCGGCAAGGAGAAGGCCGCAACGTTGTCCAGGGCATGGAACAGCGCGACCGCGAACAGGCTGCGGCCCGAGCCGAAATAGAGGCGCACCATCACGACCCGAACGGCGACGGTCTTGGCGCACTGCCAGGCGATCCAGTCCCAGGCCCGATCGGCCTGCAGGAACGGGATCAGATGCCACGCGGCCCAGAATACCCCGATCAGCAATGCGGCGGCGAGCTCGCCCCAGCGCTTCGCCAGCGGCTCCAGGATGTAGGCCGACCAGCCGAGCTCCTCGCCAAGGCCCGCGACGAAGAACGCCGCCAGCATGACGAAGGGCGCCCAGAGCGCGACCGGCGAGACCGGCGCGAGCCCGCCCTGGACGAGCGCGGGCAGCCAGGTGACGAGCGGCATCAGGATGACGACCCCCCACCAGGCGCCGTGGCCGCGCATGCGGGCCACGTCGAACGAGCGGGCCACGAGCCGCCTCGCTCCGGCCGCGCCGTCCGCACGCGCCGCGAGGATCAGCGCCGCCAGGGCGGGCATGAAGGCCATCAGCCCGCTGAGCGGCAGCCCCGGGAGCGGCTCCGCCTGCGCGACTTCGGCCAGCGCCCAGAACGGCAGCGACAGGAGGATGACGAGAAGGAAGTAGCGCATCGGGCGGCGCCAGCATCCCGCGCCCTGCGGCGAAGCGCGAGCATAAAGCGGGGGCCGCCGGCCACGACGACGCCTCACGGGACTTCCGACAGCGACCGGCTTCCCCGCGGCAAGTTGACCTGTGTTACGCGACGTAACTGGACCTTAGGGTTCGGACTGCAGGGCTTGTGCAGGCAGGCGAGGGACAGACATGCAGGCGGCCGGCGTCAAGAGCGGAGCCGAATGAGCGGGACGCCCGCGGCGAAGCCCGCTCCGGGCAGCGAGGCGGCGCGCGCGGCGGCGGCGCGTCCGCTCGACATCGCCACCAGTGTCGAGCTCGCGCTGATCGGCACCCGCGACCGGGTCGCGTTCGCCGCGGTCTTCGCAGCAGCGTCCCTGTTGATCCACCCATGGATCGTTCCCTTGGCCTGGCTGGCGGCGATCGTGGCCTGGGAGTTCGCGATCCGGCCTCGCCTGGACCGCGTCGTGCTGCGGCTGCCCCCCACACGGGCCGTTACCGCCTATGCCGGCGTGAACTTCGTGGGCGCTTGCCTGTATGTCGCGGTGGCGCTGGGCGGGCTCGCGGATGGCTCGCCGGTGGGCATCGCCATCGCCGCCCCCTGGCTCGTCGGCTCGCTGATCAACGTCTTCGTCTATTTCGGCGCGAGCCGGCAGATTCTGTGGGCCTGTCTGACGCCGCCCTTGGCCGCGATCGTCGCCGGACCCAGCCTCGCCAACGGCGTGACCCTGGAGTCGGTCGTGATCGGCGCCCTGATGCTCGCCGGAATCGCGTCGGCGCGGGGCTACGCCCTGGACCACAACGCGCTCAGCAAGACGCTGGCCGACCGCCAGACGGCCTACTCCGACGTCGAACGGAAGCTGGCGGTGACCATCGAGGCGTCGGGCGACGGGCTGTTCGAGATCGACCTCGTTCGCGACGAGCTGCGGGCGAGCGGCACATGGGCGAAGATGTTCGGTCACTCCGCCGAAGGGGTATTCTCCCGGCGTGGCGGCTGGCGCAATTACGTTCACCCCGACGACATGCAGATGGTCGACGCGGCCTACGTCGCCCACTTCCGGGGGGAGACCCCGCACACCAGCATCGAGCATCGCATGCTGTGCCACGATGGCTCGGTGAAGTGGGTGCTGGCCCGCGGCCGGCTGATCGAGCGCACGGCCGACGGGCGTCCGGCCCGCATCGTCGGCACGACCATGGACCTGACCTCGCGCAAGCTTCTGGAGCAGCAGCTCGAGGCCGCACGCGACGCCGCCGAGGCCGCCAATCAGGCCAAGAGCGCCTTCCTCGCCAACATGAGCCACGAGATCCGCACGCCGCTGAACGGCGTGATCGGGACCGCCGGCGCCCTGGCGCGCCGCCCGCTTTCGCGGGACGAGCAAGAGATGGTCGCGCTGATCCAGTCGTCCGGCCACACGCTGGAGCGCCTTCTCTCCGACATCCTGGACCAGGCGAAGATCGAGTCGGGCCAGTTCGAACTCCTGTCCGCGCCGTTCGACCTGCGCCACGAGGTCGAGACCGCCGCCGAGCTGATGCGCGCCCGGGCCGACGAGAAGGGCGTGCGGTTCTGCGTGACCTACGGCGCCAATGCCCAGGGCGAATTCACGGGCGACGCCGTCCGCATCCGCCAGATCCTTTCGAACCTGGCGTCCAACGCCATCAAGTTCACCTCGGAGGGCGAGGTGCGGATCGAGATTGACGCGACCGAGCCGGCGGCTGCAGGCGCCGCCACGATCGTGCAGATCCAGGTGATCGACACCGGAATCGGTTTCGAGCCGGAGGCCGCCGAACGGCTCTTCGCGCGCTTCACGCAGGCGGATGGTTCGATTTCCCGTCAGTTCGGCGGCACAGGCCTGGGGCTCGCGATCAGCCGGACGCTGGTCGAGCTCATGGGCGGCGAGATTTCAGCCGCTTCGCAGCCGGGGGCGGGGTCCGTGTTCACCGTCCGCCTCCCCCTGTCCCGATCCGCCTCGCTCGTGAGCGGCGAAAACGGCAGGAGCGCCGCCGAGGAGAACGACGCCGACGTGGGGCAGTTGCGCGTTCTGCTTGCCGAGGACCATCCCACGAACCAGCGCGTCGTGCAGCTGATCCTGGAGCCCGCCGGCGTCGACCTGACGATCGTCGACAACGGCCGCGAAGCCGTGGAGATGTTCCGGCCGGGTCAATTCGACCTGATCCTGATGGACATGCAGATGCCGGAGATGGACGGCCTGACGGCCACACGCGAGATTCGGCGCCTCGAGCTGCAGGCGGGCGGAGCCCGCACCCCCATCGGCATGCTAACCGCCAACGCCATGCGCGAACACGTCGAGCAGTCCCTGGCCGCGGGCGCCGACCACCTGATCTCCAAACCGATCACGCCGGAGCGCCTGACGCAGGGGATCGAGGCGACCCTCGAACGGGCCGAGGCGTCGCGCACGGACACGCGCGACGCCCTGGCGGGATAGACCTAGACCCGCTCTGGCGCCGCGTCGGCGGCAGCCTTGATCGCGGCGATGTCCAGCTTCCGCATCTTGAGGAACGCGTCGCTGACGCGCTTGGCCTTGGCGGGATCGGCGGGGCTCAGGAGCTTCGGCAGGTCCTTCGGGATCACCTGCCACGAGAGGCCGAAGCGATCCTTGCACCAGCCGCAGACGCTCTCCTCGCCGCCGCCCTGCACGAAGGCGTTCCAGTAGCGGTCGATCTCGGCCTGGTTCTCGCAGGGGATCTGGAACGAGATCGCCTCGCTGAACCTGAACTCCGGCCCGCCGTTCAGGCCCACGAACTTCTGCCCGTTCAGCTCGAAGTCCACGGTCATGACCTCGCCCGCCTTCTTGCCCTCGATATCCGAGGGGTAGGGCGTGACAGCCCCCAGCTTAGAATTCGGGAAGAGCGAGACGTAGAACTTCGCCGCGGCCTCGGCTTCGCCGTCGAACCAGAGGCAGGTGATGAGCGGTTGCATGGGGGCTCCTTTCTGAGGTCGGAGGGTTGGTGTCCCAAAGGACGCCCGACCGCACCCCGTTCCGACAGCCCCGCACAGAAACAGCGAAATGTGCTCACGGGGTCCGCCGCGCCGTCCGAGGCATGCAGTTTTCCTATCAAATCCGTAAGGAACGGCGCCTTGTTTGCGCCATCTGAGCAGCGTAAAAATCTTGACTACAGAAGTCGGATTTTCGGCGGGTCGTCACTCCCAGCGGCCTAGCGTCACCGCAACCTCGCACCTATCTGAGTGGTTGGAGGGGACGATCGTCGAAGCGCGCCCAAAGCACGGACCGCCGTGCAGCGGGGTTGGAACGCGCGGCGGCCCGAGAAAGTCCTAGCGTATGAGGGGATAGACCCATGGCCGCGAACGTGCTCGCCGTGATGTCGCCTGAAGGCGGCCTCAGCCGGTACCTGTCAGAAATCCGCAAGTTCCCCATGCTGGCCAAGGACCAAGAATTCATGCTCGCCAAGGCCTGGCAGGAGCATCAGGATTCCGAAGCCGCACACCAGCTGGTGACCAGCCACCTGCGCCTCGTGGCGAAGATCGCCATGGGCTACCGCGGCTACGGCCTGCCGATCGGCGAGGTGATCTCCGAGGGCAACGTCGGCCTGATGCAGGCGGTGAAGAAGTTCGACCCGGACAAGGGCTTCCGGCTGGCCACCTACGCCATGTGGTGGAT
Organism: Phenylobacterium sp.; assembly: GCF_036402295.1. Taxonomy (GTDB): domain Bacteria; phylum Pseudomonadota; class Alphaproteobacteria; order Caulobacterales; family Caulobacteraceae; genus Phenylobacterium. The sequence goes on along the minus strand of NZ_DASWTE010000212.1, from coordinate 4,358 downwards.
CCGCGCCTCGATCCAGGAGTACATCCTGCGCAGCTGGTCGCTCGTGAAGATGGGCACCACCGCGGCGCAGAAGAAGCTGTTCTTCAACCTGCGCAAGGCCAAGTCCGAGATCGCCGCCCTGCAGGAGGGCGACCTGCGCCCCGACCAGGTCAGCCAGATCGCCACCAAGCTGGGCGTGCTGGACGAAGAGGTCGTGTCGATGAACCGTCGCCTGGCCGGCGGCGACGCGAGCCTCAACGCCCCGCTGCGTTCGGACGGCGAGAGCGAGTGGCAGGACTGGCTGGTCGACGACCAGACGCCCTCTCAGGAGAGCGTCATCGCCGACAACCAGGAAATGAACCTGCGCATGAGCCTGCTGCAGTCGGCCATGACCGAGCTCAGCGAGCGCGAGCGCCACATCCTGACCGAGCGCCGCCTGAAGGACGAGCCGACCACCCTGGAAGAGCTCGCCGCCGAATATGGCGTCAGCCGCGAGCGCGTGCGCCAGATCGAGGTGCGCGCCTTCGAGAAGCTGCAGAAGTCGATGCAGGCGGCGGCCAGCGAACGGAACCTGATCGAGGCCTGAGGGCCGGATCGGGGATAGAGAAACTGCGGGGCGGCCAGGGCGACCTGGCCGCCCTTTTCGTTGCTGCACGGCTCTCGGATTTCACACGTTTTAGGTGAATAATCCCAACCTGCAGCCCGTGCGACTGTCGGTCACATGAGATAACACGTTAGATTAACGGTCGTTATCTACCTTCGGTGGTGCGCCATGGGGGTTCGCGTGCTGCAGCATCGAAGGATGACGCGACCCGTCAGGGCGCCGGCCGCAATCCCGCGGAGGGCGAAATGACCGCTGTCCTGACCTGCGTCCTGGTCGAGCACGACTGGCGGCTGGTGCTGCTCGCCGCCGCCGTCTGCGTCTTTTCCTGCAGCATGAGCCTCGGGCTCTACGCGCGCCTCGGCCGCAGTCCCGACTACGCCGGCCGGGCGTTGACCCTGGCCGGCTTCGTCGCCGGGGCCGGGATCTGGGCCACACACTTCGTCGCCATGATGGCCTTCCGGTCGGACGCGCCCGCGGCCTACGACCCGGGCCTGACCGGCCTGTCGCTGGTGCTCTCCATTCTCTTCGCGACGCTCGGGTTCGGGGCCGCGGCGCAGCCCGCCGCGAACCGCTGGCTGGGCGGGGCCATCCTGGGCACAGGCGTTGCCGCCATGCACTTCACCGGGATGCTCGCGCTCAGGGTCCCGGGCCATCTCGCCTGGAACGCGACGGAAGCCGTCGCGTCCATCGTCATGGGCGTGGCCCTGGCGAGCGCCGCGTTGCGCGTCTGCACACCCGGCGCGCGCCGGTCCCGGCTCGCCATCGCCATCGGCCTGTTCACCTTGGCGATCGTCGGCCTGCACTTCACGGCCATGGCGGCGGTGCGCATCACGCCGGATCCGCGGGTGATCGTCTCCGGCGCCGTGCTCCCGCCTCAGCAGGTGGCGCTGGCGGCCGCGGCGGTCACCGTGGTCAGCCTCTCCGCCCTTGCCGCCGTGGTCCTGGTCGGCCGCTCGCGGCGCATCGCCTTCGACCGGCTGCGCGACGCCATCGATGCGATGCCGAACGGCCTCGCCGTCTACGACGCCGACGATCGCCTGGTGGCCTGGAACGGCGCCTTCGCCGACTTTGCCGGGCCCGCCGCCGGCATCGCCCTCGGAGCGCCGCGACAGGCGCTGGTCCGCGTGCTGGGCGAGAAGCTGGCCACCGCGCGGGGTGAGGCCCAGGCCGAGGCGCCCGACATCGCGTCGGGCGAGGCCGTCGAGCTACCGTCCGCCGACGGGCGCTGGTGGCGGGTCGAACGGCGTGCGACGCGCCGCGGCGGCTCGGTGAGCGCCTTCGTCGAGATCACCGCGCAGAAGGCGGCGGTGGCGGCGGCCGAGGACGCCAGCCTCGCGAAGTCTGTGTTCCTGGCGAACATGAGCCACGAGCTGCGCACGCCGCTGAACGGCGTCATGGGCGTGGCGAGCGCGCTGCGGCGCGAGGTGGCGAGCGCCCAGGGCCAGGAGATGCTCAGCCTCATCGAGGACTCCGCCCGCACGCTCGAGCGGGTGCTGTCCGACGTGCTCGACCTGTCGAAGATCGAGGCCCGGAAGATCCGGATCGAGCAGCGGGACTTCGACCTTCGACGCGAGATCGAGGCGGCGGTCATGCCGTTTGCCGCGCGCGCCGCCGACCGCGGCGTCGGCTTCCGGGTGCAGGCGGACGAGATCGAAGGCCTAGCCGTCTCGGGCGACGCGCTGCGGATGCGCCAAATCCTGTCGAACCTGGTGTCTAACGCCGTCAAGTTCACCGAGGTGGGCGAGGTCGCGGTCGCCGCCACGGCGCATGAAACGGCCGACGGCTGGGACGTGGTCGTCGAGGTTCGCGACACCGGCATCGGGTTCGACGCCGGCGACGCCGACCGCCTGTTCGAGGCGTTCGAACAGCACGACGTTTCCACCACGCGCCGCTTCGGCGGCACCGGCCTGGGGCTTCCCATCTGCAAGGGGCTCGCCGACCTGCTGGGCGGCCGCCTGACCGTCAGCTCACAGCCGGGCCGGGGGAGCTGCTTCCGCCTGGAAGCGCGCTTCGCCCGGGCCAGCACGGTCGCCGAGGACCCGGCCGGCCTGTCCGAGGCCGCCGACCTGCGGCCGCTACGGGTGCTGCTGGCCGAGGACCACCCGACGAACCAGCGTGTGGTGCAGTTGCTGCTGGAGCCCTACGGCGCCGACCTCGTCATCGTCGAGGATGGGGAAGCCGCTGTCGCCCGCTGCTGCAGCGAGCCCTTCGACCTGGTGCTGATGGACATGCAGATGCCGGTGATGGACGGGCTCACCGCGACCCGCCGCATCCGCGCCTGGGAGGCCGCGGAGGGCCGCGCGCCGATCCCGATCGCCATGCTGACGGCCAACGCCACGACGGAGCACGTCGCGCTGGCGCACGCCGCCGGCGCCCATCACCACATCGCCAAGCCGATCTCGGCCGAGTCGCTGGTCGCCGGGATCGAGGCGACGCTCGCCATCGCCGCGGACGCTCCGACCCAGGCGCGGGCTTCCGCCTGAGCCGGGTGGGCTATAGCTCGTGGCGGGAACCGAACAGCCAGCCCGTCACGCCCAGCGCCGCCAGCGCGCCCGCGATCTGGGCGGCGATGAACACCGGCGCCGAGCCGGGCGCGATGCCGGCGAAGGTGTCGGTGAGGCTTCGGGCCACGGTCACCGCCGGGTTGGCGAACGAGGTCGAGGCGGTGAACCAGTAGGCGGCGGTGATGTAGAGTCCGACGGCGGCGGGTGTGAACGCGGGCCGGAAGCGCAGCGTCCCCAGGATCGTCGCCAAGAGGCCGAAGGTCGCCACGAACTCCGAGAACGCCTGGTCCGGCCCGTCGCGCAGCTTTGTCGACACCTGCAGTATGGGCTCGGCGAACATCGCATGCGCCGCGAAGACGCCGACGGCGGCGGCCACGACCTGCACCGCCACATAGCCAAGCGCCAGGCGCCAGCCGATTTCGCGCCGGAGCGCGAAGACCAACGTCACGGCCGGGTTGAAGTGCGCGCCCGACAGCGGCCCGAAGATGGTGATCAGCACCACCAGCGCCGCGCCGGTGGCCAGCGTGTTGCCCAGCAGCGCGATGGCGTCGTTCCCGCCGGCCAGGCGATCGCCCATGATCCCCGAGCCCACCACCACGGCCAGCAGCAGGGCCGTCCCCAGCGCCTCGGCGGCGAGCCGGCGTGCGGGATCGAAGGCCTCGCGCGGCGGCTCCAGGCTTGCGCCCGTCTCGACGTCGGTCATCCGGCGGGCTGCGCCGCGCTCGCGCCGATCTCATCCAGCTTCCGCTGCAGCGACAGCTTGTCGAGCTTCGCGAGCGGCAGGTTCAGGAAGATCGAGATGCGGTTGTTGAGCATGCGATAGGTGTCGGCGAAGGCGAGCCCGATCTCGGCCTCGTTGCCCGTGGCGCGCGCCGGGTCGGGCATGCCCCAGTGGGCCGTCACCGGCTGGCCGGGCCAGTACGGACAGGCCTCGTCCGCCGCGTCGTCGCAGACGGTGAAGACGAAATCCAGCTCCGGCGCGTCGGGGTTGTTCTCGCGCGCGAACTCGTCCCACGACTTGGACCGGAACTCCGCCGTCCCGTGGTTGAACTTCCTGAGCAGTTCGAGCGCGCGCGGGTTGACCTGGCCAGTGGGGAACGAGCCGGCGGAGTACGCCTTGAAGCGCCCGCCGCCCAGCCGGTTCATGATCGCCTCGGCGATGATCGAACGGCACGAGTTGCCGGTGCAGAGAAAGAGAACGTTGTAGGGGCGGTCTTCCATCCGGGGTTCCTCAGCAGCGGGCGGGGGCGCAGGCGCCGCTGGCGGCGGCG
>NZ_DASWTE010000211.1:0-6302 GCF_036402295.1 Phenylobacterium sp. | reverse complement strand
CCATGCCCTTCCGCTATCGCCGTTCAACCGTCTCTGCAACGCGCTTGACGAGTCGTTATGTTATTTCATAACACTCAAGCCATTGTTCAAGGTCAGGTCCAGCTGATGTCCCGCGTCGCCCTGTTCGCCTCCGTCGGCATTCTCGTCCTGTCCGCGTCCGCAGCGCACGCCGCCGAGGATGCGGACGCCGCCGAGCCCGGCCACAAGGACCTCTCCGAGGTGGTGGTCACCGGTGCGCCCTACGTGGTCTCGCTCGACTCCACCACCACCAGCGTGAACGTGATCAAGCGTGACGCCCTCGACCTGGCCCCATCCGCGGGCCTGGGCGACGTGCTGGCGCATCTGCCCGGCGTGCGCTCGTCGTTCTTCGGCCCGGGCGCGAGCCGGCCGGTGATCCGCGGCCTGGCGGGCCCGCGGGTGCAGGTGCTGACCAACGGCGTGGGCCAGATCGACGCCTCTGGCCTCTCGCCCGACCACCAGGTGGCCAGCGACCCGCAGGAGGCCGAGCGCATCGAGGTGCTGCGCGGCCCCTCGGCCCTGGCCTACGGCGGCTCGGCCATCGGCGGCATCGTCAATGTGATCGATGAGCGGATTCCGTCCAAGTTCGAGGCCGGCGTCCATGGCCGCGCCCTGGCGACCTATTCCTCGGTGGACGACGGCCGGCAGGTCTCGGGCGCGCTGAAGGCCGGGGTGGCCGACGGCGTCACCGTTACCCTCGACGGCGTCCGCCGCCGCACCGACGACTACGAGATCCCGGCCGCCGCCATCTCCCGCCGCCTCGCGGCTGCCCAGGGCCTGCCCGAACCGTCGCGCGACGGCACGAAGGTCCCGAACACCTACACCAAGCTCGACGCCTTCGGCGGCGGCGTCTCCTGGGCCGGCGAGCCCGGCTGGGGCGGCCTGGCGGTCAAGCACACCGACAGCGAGTACGGCAGCGCCGCCGAGGAGGAGGTGCGCATCAAGCTGAAGCAGACCCGCGTCGACACCCGCGGCGCGCTCACCTTCGATGGCGGCCCGTTCGAGAGCGTGCGCTTCGCCGGCGGCTACGCCGACTACAAGCACACCGAGTTCGAGGGCGACGAGGTGGGCACCACCTTCCTGTCCACGGGCGAAGAGGGCCGGATCGAGCTGGTCCAGCGCAACCGTGGCGGCTGGCAGGGCGCGATCGGCGTCCAGGGCCTGCATCGGTCGTTCGACGCCATCGGCGAAGAGGCGCTGATCCCCAAGACCAAGATCGACGAGTGGGGCGTCTTCACCCTGCAGCGCCTGGACAAGGGCGCCTGGGGCCTGGAGGGCGGAATCCGCCTCGACACCCGCGCGATCAAGAACGTCCGCGCCGACCGTGATTTCACCAACGTCTCGGCCTCGATCGCCGGCTTCCTGCGGCCGGCGGAGGGCCTGTTCCTGGGCCTTGCGCTCTCGCGCACCAGCCGCGGCCTGACCGAGGAGGAACTGTCGTCCTTCGGCGCCCACCCAGCCACCGGCGCCTTCGAGATCGGCGACCCCACGCTCGGCAAGGAGGTGTCCTACTCGGCCGACGCCAGCCTGCACTACGAGCGCGGCCCGCTGACGCTCGACGCCCACGCCTTCTACGCCGACTACGACAATTTCATCGACCTGGTCCCGAACGGCGAGGTCGACGCGGAGTCCGGCTTCCCAGTGTTCACCTTCGTGCAGAGCGAGGCGAAGTTCTACGGCGGCGAGCTCGAGGCCTCGGTCGAGACCTGGCGCGACGGCGACAAGAGCTTCCACCTCGAGGCGTCCGCCGACTACGTGCGCGGCAAGACCGACTTCGGCCCCGCCGTCCGCATCCCGCCGTGGTCCGTGACCGGGCGCGGCGTCTACGAAGGGGGCTGGTGGACCGGGACGGTCGAGGTGCATCACGTGGCCGAGCAGGACCGCGTGGCCACGTTCGAGCTGCCCACCAGCGGCTATACCATGCTCAACGCCTCGCTGGTGCTGCGGCCGGTGCAGGACAGGCCCGAGTTCAAGGTCTTCCTCGACGGCCGCAACCTGACCAACATCGAGGCCCGCGAGCACGCGTCGTTCCTCAAGGACGTCGCCCCGCTGCCGGGCCGCACCTTCCGCCTGGGCGTGGGCTACCGATTCTAGTCCGAGGCGCTAGGGTGGCGCGCCAGGAGACTTCCGATGCCGCGCCGCCTCTTCGCCGCCCTCGCGGTGGCCATTGCCTCGTTCACCGCCGCCCAGGCCGCGCCTGAGCCCACTGCGCACGACTACGTCATCAAGGACTTCCGCTTCCGCACCGGCGAGACACTGCCGGAGCTGAAGATCCGCTACCACACGCTGGGGACGCCCAGGCCCGACGCCGCGGGCAAGGTGACGAACGCCGTCCTCATCCTGCACGGCACCGGCGGAAACGGCCGGCAGTTCACCAACCCGCTATTCGCCGACGTGCTCTTCGCGCCCGGCGGCCTGCTGGATCCGGCGAAGTACTTCATCGTCATGCCCGACAACCTGGGCCACGGCGGCAGCTCCAAGCCGTCGGACGGCTTGCGCGCGAAATTCCCGAAATACGACTACGCCGACATGGTCGCCGCCCAGCACGCGCTGGTGACCAAGGGCCTGAAGGTCGAGAAGCTACGGCTGATCATGGGCACGTCCATGGGCTGCATGCACAGCTTCGTCTGGGCCGAGACCTGGCCTGGCGCCGCGAAGGCCCTGATGCCGCTGGCCTGCCAGCCGACTGAGATCGCTGGCCGCAACCGGCTGTGGCGGCGCATGGCCATCGAGGCGATCACGTCCGATCCCGCGTGGAAGGGCGGTGACTACGACACCCAGCCGGTCCAGGGGCTGAAGACGGCCGCCAACCTATTGATCCTCGCCGGCGCCGCGCCGTTGCCGATGCAGGCCCAACTGCCAACCCGCGCCGCGGTCGATGAATGGCTCGCCCGCGAGCAGCCGCGCCGCATCGCCGCCATGGACGCCAACGACTTCATCTACCAGGTGGACGCCTCGCGCACCTACGACCCCTCGAAGGACCTCGAGGCGATCACCGCGCCGATGACCTGGGTGAACTCGGCCGACGACTTCATCAACCCGCCCGAGCTCGGCCTCGCCGAGGCGGCCGCGAAACGCCTGAAGACCACCCGCTACGTGCTGATCCCGGCGACCCTCCAGTCCCGCGGCCACGGCACGCACACGCATGCCGCGCTCTGGAAGGACGAACTGGCGGAGCTGTTGAAGCGGACGGAGTAGCTTTCCCTCCCTTGATGGGGAGGGACAGGCCGCGCGAGCGGCCAGGGTGAGGCAGTGTGGGCCAGAACTCAGAGGGTGGGGAGGATCGACACCTCCTCACCCAGCTCGCTGCCGCGAGCTGTCCCTCCCCATCAAGGGAGGGAAACTAGTCCTCGGACTCCGCCGGAGCCGGAGCGCCTTCGCCGGCTTCGAAGCTGCGCGGAGCGCGGCGGCGGCGGGCCTTGGGCTTGGCCTCGTCGTCGGCCGCAGCGGCCGGCGCGGGCACGGGCCGGGTGGCCTGCAGGAACGCCGGCGCGTGGCTCGCGCCGCCCTCGGAGTCGCGCAGCAGCGGGCCGCGGGGTTCGGCGTCGCCGGTGGGCTGGACCACGGCCAGCGGGTCGCGCTCGGGTCGGTCTTCGCGGTCGCGGCGGTCGCGCTCGAAGCGCGGGCGGTCCTCGCGCGGCCGATCATCGCGAGGACGTTCGTCACGGGGACGCTCATCGCGCGGCCGGTCATCACGGGGACGCTCGTCACGAGGACGCTCGTCGCCCTCGGCGCGCGGCCTGTCGTCTCTCGGGCGGTCGTCGCGGTTGCGATCGCGGTTACGGTCGCGACCGTCGCGGTCACGGCGGCCTTCGCCGTCGCGCCAGCGGTCCCGGCGGCCTTCGCCGTCGCGGGCCTGGTAATCGCCCCGACCATCGCGGTCGCGATCCCGGGGGCGGTCGCGGTTCTGGTCTCGGTTCTGGTCGCGGTCGCGTTGGCCTTCGCCGTCCTCGCGGACCTCACCGCCCTCGGCGGCGGCCTCGTCGGCGGCCATCGCGGCCTGCTGGCCGCTCTCGTCCTCGAAGTCGATGTCGTAGCCCGACGCGAACTGGTCGCGGCCGATTATCTCGCTCGCCGACCGGCTGGGCTGCAGGGCCCGCAGCAGGCGGAAATAATGCTCGGCGTGCTGCAGGTAGTTCTCGCCCAACACCCGGTCGCCGGCCGCGTTCGCGTCGCGGGCCAGCTGTTGGTACTTCTCGAAGACGTGCTGCGCGTTGCCGCGCACCTTCACGCCGTCGGGGCCGTTCGAATCGAACGCCCGGTTGGCGTTCTGCGTCGGCTTGCCGCCGCCGCTGCCGCCACCACCCCGATTGCGCCCGCGTTGGCGCTTCATACCCTTGAAATCTCTCATAAATTCAGAAAACCGTTCGGTTCTTCCCTAGCGCCCCAATCGGCGGCTTGGCCTTCAGCGTGGTCGGGCCCCGGCCCGGTCAGTTCTGTGAAGGCGTAAGTGTTCCCCGTCTTCCGCCCGGAAGCTCGTCAGCGAGAGGCCTGCTTGATCAAGAAAGCGTCGCGCCTGTCGGGCCCGGCGGGCGTCCTGCATGGGGACGCATCTACCTGCAACACCGACGAATTAGGGTGGAGACGTGATCTGATGTAGCGAGTCAGGCGGTGGTTTCCAAGGCCTTTTTCTCGCCTGCGACCACCCGGTCCCGGTCGCCGAGGTCCCGGATCGTCTGCACGAAGACCGCGCCCGCCTCGCGGAACAGGGCCTCCACGGCGTCCTTCTGGTCGAAGCCGATCTCCACCGCGAAGCGTCCGCCGGGCTTCAGCACCCGCAGGATCTCGGGCGCCAGGATGCGGTAGTGGTCGAGCCCGTCCTGGCCGCCCTTCAGCGCCAGGTGCGGCTCGTGGTCCTTCACCTCGGGCTCCAGGGTCGGGATCACGTGGTCGGCGATGTAGGGCGGGTTCGAAACCACGAGGTCGAAGGATTCGCCGTCCAGGCCGGCCGTCCAGTCGCCGCGCAGGAACGCCGCGCGGTTCGCCAGCCCCAGCGCGGCGGCGTTGTCGCGCGCCACGGCCAGCGCCTCCTCCGAGACGTCCACGCCCAGGCCCTTTGCCGCCGGCCGCTCGGCCAGCAGCGCCAGCAGGATCGCACCCGAGCCCACGCCCAGGTCCAGGATCCGCCACGGCGCATGCTCCGGGAACTCGCGCAGGCTGAACTCCACCACCGTCTCGGTGTCGGGCCGGGGCGTCAGCACGTCGGGCGTGACGTTCAGCATGATCTTCCAGAAGCCCTTGCGGCCCAGGATGTGGCTCACGGGCTCGCGGCGTTCGCGACGGGACAGGTAGTCCTCGAGCGTCGCTTCCTGCTGCGGCGTCAGCGCCCGGTAGGGGTCGGTCACGATGTCGACCCGCGAGGCGTCGGCGGCGGCCTCGACCAGCAGGCGCGCGTCGATCACCGGACCGGCCAGCCCCGCCGCCTCCAGCCGCGCCCGCGCGCCCTTCCAGGCCTGCACGAGGTTGAGGCTCATTTCGCCGCCTCGACCGCCTGCGGGATGGTCACCGCATCGCCAAGTCCGACGCGGCCTGACGAGGTCACGTTCAGGTACACGCCGCAGTGCTTGTGGCCGTAGTTGTCGAACAGCGCCTTCACCACCTCGAGGTCCTTCACGCCGGTCGTGGGATCCACCTCGGTCGCCGCGCAGCGCACGATGGGCTTGAAGACCGTCGCCCGCGCCCAGCCGAGCATCAACCCGCGGTCCGTCCAATCGTTCTCGGCCCAGGCGGGCCAGCCCTCGACATAGATGTTGCCGCGGAAGCGGAGCGGGTCCAGCTGCACGCCCATCTTCGCCGACAGGTCGCGGACGCTCGCGAGGTTGATCACCGAGACCTGGCCCTGCGGGTGGTCGGTGAACCGGAAGCCGCCGCGGGCGTCCATCACCCGGAGCGGCCCGCGCACATCGTCGGGATCGAGGAAATCGGTCAGCCAGGCGGCGAACGCCTCGCGGCCCTTGGGCTCCGCCAGCCTTCCTGCGAACATCGGCCGGCCCGCGGCCTCGGCGCTGAACACGCCGGTCGCCTCGTCGTAGCGCGTGCGCGCCGCCGCCACCTTCGGGATCGCCGCCAGCACGGTGAACTTCTGCTTCGACGTCCAGGCCGGTGCGGCGGGGTCGAAGCCCGACGGTCCGTTCTCCACCGCCCAGATGCGGTCGTGCGGGAAGCCCTCGCCGGGGGCGAGGTCCACATGGTTCAGGCTCTCGGGCGTGAAGCCCTTTACGGGGTGGCGGAAGATCGCCGCGACATGGCCGCTCATGAGGCGGCTTCTGACCGAAACCCCGCCC
>NZ_DASWTE010000210.1:0-4360 GCF_036402295.1 Phenylobacterium sp. | reverse complement strand
ATGGACGGTGTCACCGCCACCCGCGAAATCCGCAGCTTCGAGGCGCGGGAGGATCGCCGGCGTACGCCGATCATTGCCGTGACCGCCAACGCCATGAGCCACCAGGTGGCCGAGTACATCGAAGCCGGCATGGACGACGTGGCGCCCAAGCCCATCGACGCCGCCAAGCTGTTCGAGGCGATCGAACGCGCGGTCGAGGCGTGCGCTCGGCGGCCCGAGGTCGCGGCGGCGTAGCTCCCCTCTCGTTCGGTCAGCTTGACGGCGCCTCTGCCGCGCCGCACAACGCGCGCCGAATTTTCGAACACCTGTTCAAGAGGGACTCCTGATGGCGGACATCCGCTTCGACGGCAAAGTGGCGATCGTGACGGGCGCGGGCGGGGGCCTGGGCCGGCAGCACGCGCTGGAGCTCGCCCGGCGCGGCGCCAAGGTGGTGGTCAACGACCTGGGCGGCTCGATGGACGGCTCGGGCGGCGGCTCGGACGCGGCCAACAAGGTGGTCGACGAGATCAAGGCGCTGGGCGGCGAGGCGATCGCCAACGGCTCGTCGGTGACCGACGACGCGGGGGTGGCGCGGATGGTCAAGGACGCCATGGACGCCTGGGGCCGCATCGACATCCTGATCGCGAACGCCGGCATCCTGCGCGACAAGACCTTCGCCAAGATGGAGTTCGGCGACTTCCAGGTCGTGGTCGACGTCCACCTGTTCGGCACCGTGAAGCCGGTGAAGGCCGTCTGGGAGATCATGCGCAACCAGAACTACGGCCGTATCGTCGTGACGACCTCGTCGTCGGGCCTCTACGGCAACTTCGGGCAGTCGAACTACGGCGCGGCCAAGCTGGGCCTGATCGGCTTCATGAACACGCTGAAGCTCGAGGGCCAGAAGAACAACGTCCACGTCAACGCCATCAGCCCGGTGGCCGCCACGCGGATGACCGAGAACCTGGGCATGCCGCCGGAGGTGCTGGAGCAGCTGAAGCCCGAGCTGGTGACGCCGGGTGTCGTGTTCCTCTGCTCGGAAGAGGCGCCGACGGGGCACATCCTGACGGCGGGCGCCGGTGCGTTCGCGCTCTCCCGCATCGTCGAGACGGAGGGCGTCTACCTGGGCGCCGGCGCGACGGTCGAGGGCGTGCGCGACGCCTGGGCCAAGATCACCGACGAGGCTGGCCAGAGGGCCTACCTGAACGGCGGCGAGCAGACCGCGAAGTTCTTCCGCAAGATGCAAGGCGGCTGACCGGCCCCGCTTCGACATCGACGCCAATCTGGTGGAGGCCGTGCATCCGTGCATGGCCTCCTTGCAGTTTTGTAATCGGAATCCGCTTGCGCCGGTCTTGGTGAACGCGCGTAACCTACGCGCTCCGGTTGGCGAGCGGCGTGTCGGAGGATCCCAGTGTCAGATCAAAAGGCGGCTCCCCCGGGCCACCTCTCACTTCCCGGCGTCCTGGCGTTCGCCTCGGTCAGCATCCCCATCGCCGCCCTGCAGCTGGCCATCTCGGTCCACCTTCCCCGCTACTTCGCCTCCTCGATCGGGCTCGAGCTCGCCGTCGTCGGCGCCGCCTTCGGCCTGGTCCGACTGATCGACATTCCCATCGACGCCGGCATCGGCGTGGCCATGGACCGGACCCGCACGGCGTTCGGCCGCTACCGCGTCTGGATGCTGCTGGGCGCGCCGGTGCTGATGGCCGGCTTCTACATGCTGCTGGCGGCCCCCGAGGGCGTGGGCCTCGGCTACCTCGTGGGCTGGCTGCTGGTGATGTACCTGGGCTACTCGGGCGTCTACCTGGGGCACCTGGCCTGGGGCGCGCGGCTCGCGCCCACCTACCAGCAGCGCTCCCGCATCTTCGGCGCGATTACCGGCCTGGGCGTCATCGGCGCCATGGCGGTGCTGCTGATCCCCGTGGTGATGGGCCAGCAGGGCTACGACGAGGCGCAGGGCGTCCGGGCGATGATCTGGTTCATCATCGGGGCCACGCCGGTGACCGTCCTGATCGTGCTGACCTCAACCCGAGAGACCATCGCCAAGGACCACTCGGCGTCGTTCAGGGCGCGCGACTACCTCACCCTCATCGCCCGCGGGAACGTGCTGCGCCTCCTTGCCGCCGACTTCTTCGTGACGCTGGGACCTGGCTGGATGGCGGCCCTCTACCTCTTCTACTTCCGCGACAGCCGCGGCTTCTCGATCGCCGAAGCCAACGTGCTGCTGATGATCTACATCGCGGCCGGCTTCGCGGGCGCGCCGTTCACGGCCTGGCTGGCGAACCGGATCAGCAAGCACCGCGCGCTGATGTTCAACACCACCCTCTACTCCATCGGCCTTATGATCCTGCCGTTCCTGCCGGCCGGGAACTTCATGGTCTTCGCACCGCTGATGTTCGTCGTGGGCGCCATGGCCGCTGGCTTCACCGTGATGATCCGCGCGCTGGCCGGCGACATCGCCGACGAGCTGCGGCTCGACAGCGGGCGCGAGTGGATGGGCCTCGTCTACGCGGTCACCAACGCCACCACGAAGCTCGCCCAGGCGGGCGCGGTGCTGTTCACCTTCAACTTCGCCCTCACCGCGGTGGGCTACCAGGCCAAGATGGGCGCGGTGAACACGCCCGAGGCGATCCGCGGCCTGGAGCTGGCCTACATCGTCGGGCCCATCGTCTTCGTGATGATCGCAGGCGGCTGCTTCCTGGGCTACCGGCTCTCGCCCGAGCGCCACGCCGAGATCCGCCACAAGCTGGCCGAGCGCGACGCCATCGCCGAGGGCAGCGTGCTGGAGGCCCTGGCGGGCGACCCCGAATTCCCGGCCGTGAGGTCGCCAAGCTGACGAGAAGCTGACGCGCCGAGGGGCCCGCCCAGAGGCCCCGGCGCAAGGGAGGATGGATGACGACGGCCGGACGCGACGGGCGCCTACCCCTTGGCCTCGCCCTGGCTTTCGCCGCCACCAGCCTGCCGCTGCAGGCCTTGGCCATCGCGGTCGCGGTGCATCTTCCGGCCTACTTCGCGGCGAGCATCGGCGTGGAGCTGGCGGTCGTGGGCGCCGCCTTCGGCCTGGCGCGGATGATCGACGTGCCGATCGAGCCGGCGCTGGGCCTGGCGATGGACCGCACGCGCACCCGGTGGGGGCGCTACCGCTTCTGGACCCTCCTGGGCGCCCCGTTCCTCATGGCAGGCCTCTTCCTGTTGCTGCAGGCCGACCGTTCGATCGGGACCGCGGGCCTCGTCGGATTCCTGCTGATCATGTACCTGGGCTCGTCCATGCTGCTCTTGTCGCACTCGGCCTGGGCCTCGACGCTGGCCAGGTCCTACGACGACCGGGCGCGGCTGTTCGGCGTGATGGTGGCCGTGGGCGTCACCGGCGCTGTCAGCGTGTTGCTGTTCCCGATCGTGATGGACCGGATGGGCTACAGCGAGCCCGAAGCCGTACGGGCCATGATCTGGTACCTGATCGCCCTTACGCCGATCGCCGTACTTCTGGTGGTCTGGCGGACGCCCGAGACGGTCATGCGCGATGCGCCCGGCGTCCGGTTCCGCCTGCGCGACTACGGCGAGCTCGTCTTCGACCGCAACATGTCCCGGGTGATCGTCGCCGACCTGGCGCTCGGCATGGGGCCGGGTTGGATGGCGGCGCTCTACCTCTTCTATTCCCGCGACTTCATGGGCCTCACGTCGAGCCAGGCGAACATCCTGCTGCTCATCTACATCGTCTCCGGCATCGTCGGCGCCCCGAGCCTGGCGTGGCTGGCGACGCGGATCGGCAAGCATCGCGCGGTGATCGCCGCCGCATTGGTCTATTCGCTGCTCCTCGTCACCCTGCCGTTCCTGCCCAAGGGCAACCTGCTGGCGATGGCGCCGACCATGTTCTTCACGGGCTTCATGGCGACCAGCTTCAACGTGCTGACCCGCGCCATGACCGCCGACGTCGCCGACGAGATGCGCTTGCGGCAGGGCAAGGAGAGGGGCGGCGTGCTCTACGCGCTGACCACGCTGACCAACAAGATCGCGGCCGGGGTTGGCATCTCGCTGACGTTCTGGGTGCTGGGCCAGACCGGATACGACCCCAAGGCGGGCGCGGCCAACACCCCCGAGGCCGTGCAGTCGCTGATGCTGGTGTTCCTGGCCGGACCCATCGTGTTCGTGTCGCTCGGCGCGTTCACCCTGCTGGGCTACGGCCTGACGCCCGAGCGCGCCGCCGAGGTGCGCCGCCAGCTCGACGCGCGCGAGGCGCTCGCTGGCTCCGCCGGCGCCCTCGAGGGCCTGACCGGCGAAGAGATGACCGCGCCCGGACCCGCCCGATGACCGCTCCCGCCGCTGACGCCCCGCTGTCGCTCGGCCGCACCCTCGCCTTCTCGGCGACCAGCCTGCCGATCGCCGCCGT
>NZ_DASWTE010000209.1:0-12918 GCF_036402295.1 Phenylobacterium sp. | reverse complement strand
CCCTTTCCGACGCCGTCTAGAAGCGGACGCCGGCGGTGACGCCGAACCTGCGACGCTGGTTCACATACGTCTGATCGGACCCGAAGCTTTCGCTGAAGTCGTCGATCGTGATAGGCCGGACCTTGTCGCCGATATTCTTGATCCAAAGCATTCCATAGTACTTCTCGTTCGGCGACTTGTAGCTGATCTGGCCGCTGAAGATCGTAAAGTCGCCGATGGCCCGGCTGTTCTCTTTGTCGATGTAGAACTTGCCGTAGTGCTTGACGCTCAGCTCCGGCGTGAACGTGCCGAAGCTCGTTTCGAGGTCGTAGCTGACCACCCCGTTGAAGTTGAAGTTCTCGGCGAAGGGCAGCTTGTTGCCGATGATGGCGGCGTTGTCCGGCAGCGTCGGGTCGATGACCTTCGTGATTTTCGAGTGAGCGTAGCCGAAGCCCGCCACGACGTTCAGGTTCGAAACCGGGATGACCTCCAGCTCGAGTTCGGCGCCGTATAGCTCCGCCTCGGGCAGGTTGGTGAAGGTCTGCTCGCCGTTCACCAGCTGGTTCGTCTGGTAATCGTCGTACTTGTAGTAGTAGGCCGCCCCGTTCACCCGCGCCCTGCCGTTCCAGAAGGTCGTCTTGGCGCCGCCTTCGAAGTCGAGGACGATCTCCGGGCGGATCGCCTTGATGGGTTGTGTCGGGTCGGCGACCAGATCCCCGCGGCTGTTGGCGGTCGGCTTGAAGGAGCCGCCCTTGAAGCCCCGGGTGGCGAGCGCGTAGATCATGGTCTGGTCGGTCACCTGATAGTTCAAGGCCACCTTCCAGGTCAGCTCTGAGAAGCTGTCTTCGCCGGTGTCCGTCGCCGGATTCGCCTGGCGCAGGATGGGCCCGTAGGCGCCCGACTTGATGGCCTTCCGGAAGTCCGCGTACTCGAAGGACGTGCCGCCCACCGTCGTGGGGAACTCGTAAAGCGTCCGGAACGCGTAGAAGGCGTCCTTCTTCTCGTACGTGTAGCGCGCCGCCACCGTGGCCATCAGCTTCGGCGTCACCTGATAGGTCGTATGCAGGAACCCTGCGTAGGTGTGCAGCTTCTGCGCCATTTCGCGCTGGTACATGACGGCGTTGGCGTTCGGGAACGCGACGTTCACCCACCGGGCGGTGGCGTCCGCGGAGAGCTTGTCCGCGTTGCTCTCGAACATATAGAAGGCGCCGGCGATCCACTTGAACGGACCATCCCCGTTGGAGGTCAGCCGGAATTCCTGTGTCAACTGCTTCAGCGCAAACTGCTCGTAGACGTTCACGATCGGCGCCGGCGAGCTGTCGCTGTCGAAGGTGCCGACCATGTCGACGTCCAGGAAACCGCTCAGCGAGGTCAGGGTCGCGAAGCCCAGGTCCCAATCGACGTTCAGGGACAGCGGCAGGTGGCGGATGTGCTCGACGTTGTCGCCGTCGGTCTCGATGATCTTGTAATCGGACCCGGGACCCAGGTTCTTGTAGCCGTAGGCCGCCTGAACCTGGCCGATGTTCTCAAAACCGTTGAGGCCGATGCCGAGGCCGTTCGACGTCGACAGGCCCGGGGTCGACTTCCAGCCGACCGTGCCGACGGTGCTGTTCAGGTACTGGGCCTTGAAGGTCGCCTTGATCTGCTCGTTGAGATCCGCTTCGACGATGAGGCGACCGCCGTAGTAATCCTCGGCGTTCTCGTGCCGGTCGAGGGTGATGTTGTAGACGTCGCCGTCCCGCTTATGGCTGATGATCGAGGCCCGGGCGCGAACCGCGTCGTTGATGGGCAGGGTCAGCGCGGCGCGGACTTCCCGTTCGTTGGAGTTGCCGTAGGTGAACTCAGCATAGCCTTCCTGCTCGGTCCCCGGCATCTGGGAGATGTAGCGGATGGCGCCGCCCGTGGCGTTGCGTCCGAACAGGGTGCCCTGCGGGCCCCGCAGAACCTCGACCCGGGCCACATCCCATAGCGGCACGCCCTGGGCGTACTGGGCGTTCATGGGCTGGTCGTCGAGATAGACCATGTTGGTGGTGGTCGAGCTGCCGTTGAAGTCGCCCTGGGCGATGCCGCGGATACCCAGGCGATTGTTCCCGAAGCCGGCGGCCTGCTCGTTCTGGATGTTCGGCACGAACCTGGCGATATCGCCCGACGTCTGCAGCATGCGCGCCGCCTCGGGGCCCAGAGCCGTGATGGCGATGGGGACCCGCTGCATGTTCTCCTGGCGGCGTTCCGCCGTGACGATGAGTTCCTCGATCGTGTCGCCTTCCGGCGCGGCTGCGTCGGCGGCGTGAGCCGTCGGCGCCGCTCCGAGCGCCATGACGGCGCTCAACATGCTTCCGCACATCAACTTTGTTCGGCTGGTCATTCGGCCCTCCCATGTCCCCAGGGCAACGGAGCTCTCATCGCGGCCCCTGCGAAATAGTTTTTACTAGGTCAACATGCTTCGATCAGAATCCGCGGTCTGTCAACTCGCCGAAAATCCGATGCGATACGATGCTATTTTTTACTATATATAGTTCTCAGAGCCGCAACTGGAGCGGGCGACGCGCCTCTCGATCAGCCATGAGACGTGGCGCGGGGAGCCCTTCTGCGGGAGCGCTGTTGGGACGGGCGGGTCCAAGAGGTCGCGCGAGGGATCCCGCCGGGTTGCCGCCGCGGATCGCGTTCGCCCGGTGGCGAGGGGTGCGCGCTACGCCTCCGCGGCGTGGGCGATGAACTTCACGTCGAGGTACGCGGCGAGCCCTTCGAGCCCGCCTTCCTGTCCGTGCCCGCTTTCGCCCACCCCCCCGAAGGGGGTCTCAGGCGTCGATACGGCGAGGGTGTTCAGGCCGACCATGCCGGCCTTGAGTTCGTTTCCGATCGTCATCGCCCGCCCGTTGCTGTTGGTGAACCCGTAGGCCGCCAGCCCCACGGGAAGGCTGTTTGCCCGTGCAAGCGCCTCCTCCAGGCGCCCGAACCGAGCGATCGGCGCGACGGGTCCGAACGGCTCGTCGATCAGAAGCCTGGCGTCATCGGCGAGGTCGGTGACGACGGTGGGGTCGAAGAAATAGCCCCCGTTGGCGCCGCGCGCGCCACCGGTCCGCACCTTGCCCCCACGCTCGCGGGCGTCTTCGACGAAAGCCTCCATCGCGCCGAGACGTCGATCGTTGGCCAGGGGTCCCATGGTCACGTCGGCCCTCGAGCCGTCGCCCACGATGAGCGCCTTCGCCCCGTCCACGAACGCCTCGCAGAATGCATCGTAGACTCCGTCCTGGACGTAGAACCGCGACGGTGAGATGCAGACTTGCCCGGCGTTTCGGAACTTTCCCGCGACGAGCAGGCGGGCGACGCGGGCCGGATCGACGTCATCGCAGATGATGACCGGGGCGTGGCCCCCGAGCTCCATAGTGGTTCGCTTCACGCCTTGCGCCGCCTGGGCCATCAGGAGCTTCCCAACCGCCACAGACCCCGTGAACGAGACCTTCCGCACCTCGGGGGCTGCGATGAGGCGCTCGGACACGAAGGCCGGGTCCCCGAACAC
The DNA here is from genome assembly GCF_036402295.1 of Phenylobacterium sp. Taxonomy (GTDB): domain Bacteria; phylum Pseudomonadota; class Alphaproteobacteria; order Caulobacterales; family Caulobacteraceae; genus Phenylobacterium. The sequence goes on along the minus strand of NZ_DASWTE010000209.1, from coordinate 9,419 downwards.
CAGCTGCAGCACGCCCGGCGGGAGGCCGGCGTCCACGAGCGCCGCGACGAGCGCCATGGCCGTCGCGGGCGTCTCCTCCGCCGCCTTCAGAACGAGTGTGCAGCCGGAGGCGAGGGCTGCGGCGATCTTGCGCGCCGGCGTGAGCGCCGGAAAGTTCCAGGGCGTGAACGCCGCCGCGGGCCCAACGGGCTCGTGGGTCACGAGTTGTCGGACGTTGGAGGCGCCCGGGACGATCCGTCCGTAGGCGCGCCGGCCCTCTTCGGCGTACCAGTCCAGGACGTCGGCCGAGACGAGCAGCTCGCCCTTGGCCTCGAGCCGGGGCTTGCCCTGCTCGAGCGTCATGATCGTGGCGAGATCCTCGGCGCGGTCGCGGATCCGCTCGGCGCCCGCCCGGAGCAGGCGGGATCGGTCGCGAGGGCTGGTCCCGCGCCAGCTCGCGAACGCCCGCTTGGCGGCCTCGGCGGCGGCGTCCAGCTGCGCGGCGTCCGCGAGCGGCACGGAGCCCACGGTCTGTCCGTCCGCGGGGTTCAACACATCGCGGGCCCCCGCCGCGCCCTCCCGCACCCACTCGCCGTCGATGTTCATTGCGATGGTGGGGTAGGGCATGGCGCGTCGTCCCTTGTTCAAGCGCGTCGGCGAACAACAGAATATAGTTTTTGCTAACAGAGATGCCACGCTTCATCAAGGGACCTGCTCGACGGTCCCCGAGGGGCGGTGCTTGCGGGGAGCGGGTCCCGGCGCGTCGTTTTCAGCGCCGCAAGGGACAGCGGCTTGTCACGGCGCGAACATCGATATAGCTTTTATTACAACAGGACGCGACGGGAGGGAGGATCACATGCAGTGCTCGCTTGGCCTCGCGCCGCCGATCTCGGTTCCCGTATTCGTGCAGGCCCTGGCGGCCTCCCTGAGGGTCCGACAACAGTGGGGCGCTCTCGCGCCACGTGTCCGAACCGGTCGCGAAGACGACGCCGATCATCGTGGCCGCCTCGGAGAAGCCTACGCTCATGCCGCGTTTTGACGTCGTCGTGGTCGGCTCCGGCGCGCTCGGGGCCAGCGCAGCCTTCCACCTGGCCCGGGCCGGCCGCTCGGTCGCTCTGCTGGACAAGGCCGAGATCGCCTCGCAGACCTCCCCGCGCGCCGCCGGGCTGAGCGGACAGCTGCGGCGCAACATCGTCATGTCGACCTTGGCGCGGCGTTCGGTCGAGAAGCTGTTGGCGTTCGCGGACGAAACCGGCGAGCCGATGGAACTCTACCAGCCCGGCAGCATGAACATCGCCCGGACGGAGCGACACCGCGTCCAGCTCGAGAAGGCCGTGGCCTGGGGCCAGTCGCTGGGCTTTCCGATCGAGGCGCTCAGCCCCGAGGAGGCCTGCGAGCGCATGCCGTTCCTGCGTCCGACCGGCGTGCTGTCTGCGACACATCTGAAGACCGACGTCTTCCTGGAGCCGGCGCAGGTGCCGCGCGGCTACGCGGCCGCCGCGGCCAAGCTCGGCGCCGAGCTCCACCCGCACACGCGCGTCGACGGCTTCGTCGCGGAGGGCGCGAAGGTCCGGCGAGTCCTGACGGACCGCGGTGAATTCGAGGCGGACGCGGTGGTCGATGCGGCCGGCGCCTGGGCTCGACGTCTCGCCCAACTTGCCGGCTCCGAGGCTCCGATGGTCCCGATGCGCCACCAGCTGATGGTGACCGAGCCGATCGATGGCGTCGGCAACGACCAGCCGATCGTTCGCGTCATCGATGTGAACGTCTACGTCCGCCCCGACCGCGGCGGCTTGATGCTCGGCGGCTACGAGCGCGATCCGCGGCCCCTTGATCTGAATCAGACGCCTGTGGACTTCCGCGTCGAGGATCTGGAGCTGGATCTTTCGGTGCTGCGCCGTCTGGCGGCGACTGTGGGCGACCAATTCCCCGTGTTCGTCGATGCGCCGATCCGGGAGCATCGCGGCGGCTTGCCGACCATGACCATCGACGGCGAGCACATTGTCGGTCCCGCGCCCGGCCTCGACAATCTCTACCTCTTGGCCGGCTGCAACGTCGGGGGGCTGTCGATCTCGCCCGCACTGGGGGAGGAGATCGCAGCTTGGGTCGTTCGCGGCGCGCCGAGCTTCGATCTCTCCCGCATGTCGCCGGCGAGGTTCCCCCAGGGCCTGTCGGCGAGCGAGCTCCTGGCGGGCGCCACTGAGCGCTACGCCCACTACTACAGTCCTCCACCGGTCCTTCCGGGCGCCTACTGATCCTTACCCAACTGCGCGCCGCCGGGCGCGCGCTTTTTCCTACCGGCAACGGACACCACAGATGACGGAAATCGCCGACCTGCCTGACATCTCCGCGTTCGGATTCCTCGACGGCCGGGACCGATTCGGCGAGGCCTACCAGGTCCTCTTCGCCCGTCCCGAGCTGCGCTTGCTGCGGACCCAAGCGGGCAGCGTCGTGGCCTTCCGCAATGACGACGTTCGCCGCATCGCGGCCCATCCGGAGGCGGGCAATACGCCGCCTGGCGTCCTGATGGCCCGCTCCCGCGCCAGCGTCCACGACGCGCCGGCGACGGATGCGGTGGGCGCGGCGATTGCGCGCCTCGTCACCAACCAGGTCTTCACCACGAACCCGCCGCTCCACGGCCCGACGCGCAACATCTTCGCCCGGCACTTCATGCCCCAGGTCGTGGCGCGGCTCGTCCCTCGGGCCAGGGCTATTGTCGGGGACCTCCTCGACGAGAGCGCCGGACGCGGGGCGATCGACTTTGAGTTCGACTTTGCCGAGCGGCTGACGGCGCGCTTCTGGGGCGCGCTCCTGGGGATGACTGAAGCTGAACAGGCCGAGGTCGTCGAGGTCGTGCGTGCGATCTCGCCGATGTTCTACTTCAAGAAGGAGCACGACGAGTTGGTAACCGCCGATCAGGCCGCGGCGCGCTACCTGGACCTCGTCGCTGGAGCCGTGTTGCGGACCCGCCGAGCGGGCGGCAATGCGCTCGTGGACGCCATGGCCGACGAACTGGAAGCGCTCGACATCGCCGACGACCCCGACGAGGGCGGCGTGATGCCCGAGAACATCGGCATGATGCTCGCCGCGAACCTGATCGACGGGTTCCATACGGGGGCGCTGGCCGCCGCCAACACGATCTATGCCCTCTTGCGAAACCCTGAGGCCTTGGCCCGGGTGCGCGAAGATTCCACCCTCGTCCCCGCCGCCGCTTTCGAGGGACTCCGGCTCGAGCCTCCGGTGATCGTCACCCAAAGGTACGCCCTCGGAGAAATCGAACACGACGGGGTCCGCATTCCGGCGGGCACGCCGATCGTAATGCTCTGGGCCGCCGCCAATCGTGACCCCGAAGCGTTTCCGGATCCCGAGGCCTTCCGGCTCGACCGGCCCCAGCGCGGAGACGCCACCTTCGGCGGAGGGGGCCACATCTGTCCGGGGCGCAATGTGGCGCGCATGTTCGCCCAGGTGGTGGTGGAAGCGCTCGTCAGGCCTGACATCACGCTCGCGCTGACGGACGGCCCGTACACCTGGCTCGATCGCTCGACCATGCGGCAGCTACAGGCGATGCCCGTCGTGATCGACCGCACGACGGCATAGCGCGCATGACCGTTGGAGCGGCCCGCCCCCAACCCGCGACGGAAGAGCGCTCCCCAGGACACCCCAGCGGTGAAGCGGCGCCGCACGGCGCGCGTCCTTGCGCCGGTGCGCGCGGATCAGCCGGCTGGAGCTTGCTTCAAGCGCGGATGAGGAGGAGCCGCCATGCCTGAAGGCGCGGACGGGCCACGCAAGACGCTGCTTTTCGGCCACCCGCAGGGCCTTGGGGTCATCGCGGCCACCGAGTTCTGGGACCGCATCTCGTTCCACGGGATGCAATCTCTGCTCGTGCTCTTCATGGCAGAGCAGTTGTTCAGGCCAGGCCGTATCGAGACCATCATCGGCTTCGAAGCCTTCCGCTCCGCCATATTCACGGTGACCGGGCCGCTCAGCACCCAGGCGCTCGCGTCGCAGATCTTCGGCCTCTACGCGGGGATGGTCTATCTGACCCCCGTCGCGGGAGGCTTGGTCGGAGATCGACTCATCGGTCGTCGCGCCGCCGTCACGGCGGGCGCCCTGATGATGGCTGCGGGGCATGCTTGCATGGTCTTCGACCAGACGTTCCTGATCGCGCTCCTGCTGCTGATCCTGGGCGCGGGCCTCTTCCGGGGGAACCTGGCCGCCCAGGTGGGCGCGCTCTATGACGGCAAGGACCGTCGACGCGCCTTCGGCTTCCAAATCTATTACGCCATGCTCAACGCCGGCGCGTTGATCGCTCCGCTGATCACCGGGACCTTGGCCTCGCGCGCGGGCTGGCACTACGGCTTCGGGTTCGCGGGGCTTGGAATGCTGGTCGGGGTGGTGGTCTACCTGGCCGGAAACCGCACCCTCCCGCCCGATCCGCCACGCAAGCCGAAGGGCGAACGAACCCAGCTCACGGCACGCGAGCGCCGCGTCGTCCAAGGCGTTTTGGGCCTTCTTCCTGTCGCCATGTTGTTCTGGGTCGCTCAGACCCAGATCTGGAACACCTACAATCTTTGGGCCCGGGATCACCTCGACCTGAACGTCAGCGGCTTCCAGATCCCGGTCCCCTGGATGCAGTCGGTCGACTCTTTCTTCACGGCAGCCTTGCTGCCCGTGGTCCTTTGGATCTGGAAGGCCCAGGCCCGACGCGGCAAGGAGCCCGATGAGCTGGGCAAGATGGCGCTGGGCTGCTTCGCGTTCGCCGCAGCCGTGCTCGTGTTGGCGGCTGCAGGCATGCACGACGGGGGCCGCTCGCGATCTGCGCTCGGGTGGGCGATCGCCTTCCATGCGATCTCCAACATCGGGTACCTCTACTTTGCGCCCACGGCGGTGGCGCTCGTCTCACGGGTCGCGCCACCGGCTTTGAACGCCATGCTGATCGGGCTCTACCTGACCTCCATCTTCTTCGGCAGCCTGTTCGCCGGCCGCATAGGCGCGCTTTACGAGCTATTGCCGCCAGCCCAGTTCTGGCTTGTTCACGCCATCGCGGCCGCGCTTGCCGGGGTTCTGCTGCTTGGTCTTGCCGGGACCTTCCGTCGGTCCTTTGGGACGCCCGCGAGCGTGGCGATAGAAATGGAGCCGCAGAGCCCGTAGTTCACGGCCGATTGTTCGGCCGGCACGAGGAGAGGAAGCCGCCAGTCCGGCAAAGCTGGGTGAGTGGCCGATGACGCGGCCGTCGACGCCAGCCGCGTCAAGTTCTGCTACTACGAAGCGCACGAGCAGGAGTACCACCTCGCTGGGATGCACCACCGGCTGCCTGCGCTCGTCCGACTCTCGGCGCCGGTTACGCACCTCCTTACACACTCGATGGCCGAGAGAGAATCATCTAAAGTAAATCAATCAGTTAGCGGAGTGTGTGGGACTTCGAGCATGAGTACTTCCCGCGGTGGGACGCCCTGTGCACGAGCGCCCCACGCCCTAGCCCTCCAGCTTCAGGTGAGCATTGCCGCTGGCCGCGGACATGAGCTTGCCATCGTAGGCATTCCAGCTGCCGGCGATGATATAGGCATAATGCGCCGCGGCCTGATCGTCTGTTCGGCGCGCCGTCCAAGAGAACCTCCCAGCGCTTCGCGCTATGGCCGCGGAAGAGCAAGCCCTTGCTGACGGCTGATCGACGCAAATCGCGGCGAGCCAGTGGTGCTCAAGCCCCGAAAGGGCGAAGGCCGCTGACCCGCTGAGGGTCGGCGGCCTTCCCAGCCGCGGTGTTGGGAGCGCGGCCGTTTGTGATCAGAACTTGATACGGGCTTCCACGCCGTACTCGCGCGGACGGCCGGGGTCGATTTCCTCGGCGCCTGCCGTATAGCTGTGGCCGAAGCCCGCCCCGCCGATCAGGTAGAACTTATTGAGCAGGTTCGTGCCGTAAGCGGCGAAGCTCCAGGCTTCGTTCGGCGCGGTGTACTGCAGCCGTCCGTTCAGCAGCCCATAACGGGGAATTGGTGCGGCCGGGGAGGGGCTTCTTCGGCAGGCTCTCCCAGGCCTTGCGGCCCATGATTACCGGCTTGCCCAAGGTCACGGCGCGGAAGATGGCGAGGTCCGACTTCAGCCGCCAGGGCAGGGCGCCGTCCTTGCCGATCACCCCGTTGCGGGCCCGGGCGATGGGGCCGGCGGAGAGGGGTGGCGGGCATCGGAGGCGTTTAGCGCGCCGGCCTTCCGAAACAAGCCGCGCGAGCCCGCTCGTGCAGGCGCCCACGACCCGCTCTCCTAGAACCGGTACTTGAGGCCCACGCCGAGTGGCCGCTCGCCGCCCCTCATGCGCGGGGGTCGGCTTCAGGGAGGCAGTCGCTCGCGATCGCGCAAACTGGACGACAGCGGTTGGCCGTCAGCCATCTTCATGATAATCAACATCCAGATAGTCAACCGCGCGGCCGCGTTCCGTTCGAGGCACCCGCGCGGCCGCGTGAGCAGAGATCGTCGATCGAAGACGCCACAGCGGCCGAAAGTAGCGTTTGCGACGTCACTAAAGCCAAATCTTCGGTCAGACGCGGGGTAGGCTGATCGCCATTGCCGGGTGGCAGTTGCTGGGTGTCGCCTCGATGACGCGACAGAGCTGAAAGCCGCCCGACCGACAGGGTCAAATCCGAGTTCGGGGAAAGGCGCGCGATGACCACACCCATTGATGAGCGGCCGGCGCTGGCCATGATCCACACCGTGGCCGGGGTCGTACCCGTCTTCAATGACCTCGTGGGGCAGCACCTGCCCGGTTGGCGCGCCTTCAACATGTTGGATGAGAGCCTGCTCGGGAACACGATCCGCGAAGGGTCGCTTTCGGCCCAGACCATGCGGCGGCTTGCGACCCTGGTGTGGTCGGCGCGGGACGCGGGCGCCTCGGCGGTTCTCGTCACCTGTTCCTCGCTCGGTCCTGCGGTCGATGCGGCGGCGCCGCTGTGCGACGTCCCCGTCTTCCGCGTGGACGAGGGCATGGCGATGGAGGCGGTAGGGCGCGGAGGCCGAATTGGCGTTCTTGCGACCTTGAGCACTACGCTGGATCCGACCCGTCGCCTGATCCAACGCCACGCCGGGGCGAGGGGGCTCAGCGTCGAGATCGACGCTCATCTGTGCGAGGGCGCGTTCGACAAATTGCGAAGCGGAGACGCCGCGGCGCACGACGCCCTGGTCCGCGACGGCTTCGCATCGCTGGCGGACCGCGTGGACGTGGTTGTCCTGGCCCAGGCCTCCATGGCGAACGCGCTGAAGGGAGTCGATGGAGAAGCGATCCCAGTGCTCACCAGTCCGAAGCTCGGGGTGCTGCACGTTGCGTCAGCGCTGAACCCGCGCACGCGCGTTCCGGAACCTGCTCAAGGATAGGCGGCTCGGATGGCGCGCCGTTGCCAGACCAAGGCAGCCCGGGAAGGGCTCAGGACAGGGCGGCCCGCGCGGCCGAGAAGGTGGAACACGTGCTCCTGGGCGTGATCGCCGATGATTTCACCGGCGCCAGCGATGTCGCGAACACGCTGGCGAAGGGCGTCGCGCCACAGGGCGGCCTGCGTACGGCGCAGTTCCTGGGCGTGCCGACCACCGCTGCGCCGGTCGAGATCGAGGCGGGTGTCGTCGCCCTGAAGAGCCGAACCATTCCGGTCCAGGAGGCCTTGGCGCAATCCCTGGCCGCCCTGAACTGGCTGCTGGCTCAAGGCTGTCGGCAGATCGTCTTCAAGTACTGCTCGACGTTCGATTCGACCCGCGCGGGCAACATCGGGCCGGTGGCCGAGGCGCTGGCGGCCGAGCTGAAGGTGAAGGGCGTCGTTGTTTGTCCTGCGTTTCCCGGAGCCGGCCGCACCGTCTACATGGCGCACTTGTTCGTCCATGATCGTCTTCTGAGCGAATCCGGCATGCAGAACCATCCGCTGACGCCGATGACGGACCCGGACGTCCGCCGCTGGCTGGGCCACCAGTCCCGGTCGCCGGTAGGACACGTGGCGCTGGATACGGTCCGCAAGGGCACGGACGACCTCGCTATCGCTCTCTCGGAGATCGGCGACACGCTCGTGGTCGTCGATGCGATATCCGATGAAGACCTGCAAACGATCGGACGAGCGGTCGCCGACCACAAGCTGGTGACCGGCGGGTCAGGCGTCGCGATGGGCCTGCCGGGAAACTTCATTCGGCGCGGTCTGGCGTCCGGAGAGGCGGGCAGGTTGATCGGAGCCGACGGGCCCGAGGCGATCCTGGCCGGAAGCTGCTCCGGCGCCACGCGACGTCAAATCGATCTGCACAAGCAAGACCATCCGACGATGGCGATCGAGGTCGACCAAGTGATGAGCGGCGAGACCACCGCCGAGGACGTCGTGAAGTTCGTTGCGCGCCATCACGGGAACGCCCCGCTGGCCTACTCCTCCAGCGCGCCGGAAAACGTCGAAGCGATGCAGGCGAAGTATGGCCGCGAAGAGATCGCAGCCAAGCTCGACGCCCTTTTTGCGGATGCGGCGCGGAAGCTGGTTCGGGCGGGCGTGAGGCGACTGGTCGTGGCCGGCGGCGAGACGTCCGGCGCGGTGGTGTCGGCCCTTGACCTTGGCGCGCTGACGATTGGCCAGGAGATCGACCCCGGCGTTCCCGTTCTCCTCTCGAGCGGTGAGACGCCCATCGCTCTGGCCCTCAAGTCGGGCAATTTCGGCGCTGCCGACTTCTTCGCCAAGGCGCTGGAAAGGTTGCAGGCCAGGTGAACGCGTCTGAAATCAAGATCCGCGAGGACATCGTGCGCCTGGCGCGCTCGCTGTTTGAACGCGGTTTCTCCGTCGGCTCCGCCGGGAACATCAGCGCAGCCGTCGATGACGGGATCCTGGTGACGCCGACCAATTCGTGCCTGGGATTCCTCGACCCGGAACGGCTCAGCAAGGTCGGCCACGACGGACGACACATTTCGGGCGATGGCCCATCCAAGGAATTCTTCCTGCACAGCGCGTTCTATGAAACGCGGCCCGGAATCGGAGCCGTCGTTCACCTGCATTCGACCCACGCGACGGCGCTGGCCTGCCTTAGCGATACGGATCCGGACGACTGCATCCCGCCGCTGACCCCTTACGTCGTGATGCGCGTGGGCCGCGTGAAGCTGGTCGACTACGTTCGACCGGGCGACGCCAAGATGGGAGATGCGATCCGGGCTCTGCGCGGGGAATATGGCGCCGTGCTCCTTGCTAATCACGGGCCGGTCGTCACCGGAAAGGACCTTTCCTCGGCGGTCTCAGCGGCTGAGGAACTGGAGGAGACGGCAAAATTGCTCGTCCTCCTGCGCGGCCTGCCAGTGAGGATGCTGTCCAAGGAAAATGTGGCTGAGCTCAAGAGCGTATACGACTGCTAGGCTTGGAGCTCTCCCAGGGCCACAGCCCGCACCGCTCAATGTGCGCAGCGCGTCTGAAGCCGGTCGTGCAGATCCTCGGGACCGGCCCACT
>NZ_DASWTE010000208.1:0-6539 GCF_036402295.1 Phenylobacterium sp. | reverse complement strand
CGCCTCAAGTATTGCCAAAAGGTTAATGCGAGAATTCCTGGGCGTGCGTTGAGCACACGCCCTTCTTCCGCCCCATTTATTCTGCAACCTTGGGAACTGACGACTGCAACTCGTTGTTGAATGTCTGACGACGCAAAATGCGACGGCCCGTAGAGGAAACAAGCTTCACTATAGATTTGGGTGCAACTTCTATGCTCGCTAGCGCCGCGACATCCGACGCCAGCCTGGCCCGCGAGCTCTCCAACGCTCGGGCCCGACTGGCCGACCAGGATCGCCAAATCCAGGAACTGAACCATCGCATCGCCAACAGCCTGCAGCTGGCGGCCGACATGCTCGTGTTCGAGCAGCTGCGCGCGCGCGATCCGCTCGCCCAGGCCGCCCTCGAGGCCAGCCGGGCCCGCCTGGTGGCCGTGGGCGAGCTGCACCGCTACCTCTATGAGCACGCCGACCGGCCCTCTGTGGAGATGAGCCCCTTCCTCGCCGGCCTCTGCCAGGCGATCTCGGCCTCGACGGGCCTTACCTGCTCGATCCAGTCCGATCTGACCACCGTGCCGGGCGACATGGCCCAGCAGGTCGCCATCGCCATCAACGAGTTCGCCATCAACGCCGCGAAGCACGCCTATGACGGCAAGCCGGGCGGTCGCCTGGTGGTGACCTGTCGTCGCGACGGCCACGAACTGGTGCTGACGGTCGCCGACCAGGGCAAGGGTCTCAGCGAGGGGCGCTCGGCGCATGGCGGCCTGGGCATGTCGATCGTGGCCGCCATCGTGCGCGACCTGAAGGGCGTGCTGACAGTCAACAGCGACAAGGGCGCCGCCTTCACGATCCGCGCGCCCCTGCCGTCCGCGAGGTCGACCCTGGTGGACCGCTCGTTCCAGGCCTGGGTCGACCTCTAGCCTCGCCAGGGGCGGGGCCGGACGACGTTCAGACTGAGGGCCGCCGGATCGCTCCGGCGGCCCTTGCGCTGGGTCCGCTCGCCACTCGGCCTCTCCGCCGAGCCGACCCGACGCGCCCGGTCAGCGGGGAGTCGACGCCGAACCGGAAGCCTGGGCGCCGAAGCTGACATCGGCCGAGACGCCGAGGGGCGCCGCCGAGGCCGAGCCCGAACCCTGTCCCGAGCCGGAGCCAGAACCGGACGTCGAGGCGGCTGGCGCGCTCGGGACGCTCGGGAGGCCCGGCGCGCTCGGGGCGTTGGGCAGGAGGCCCGAGGCCTGGCCGGAACCGGAGCCCGCCGCCTGGCCCGCGCCGCTCGCGGAGGCGAGCGCCTGGCCAAGCCCGCCCGCGGCCGCGGCCTGACCCTGACCCGAAGCCGAGCCCGCCGCCTGGCCTGCGCCGCTCGCGGCGCCGAGCAGCTGGCCGAGACCGCCCGCGGCCGCGGCCTGCCCCTGGCCCGAAGCGGACTGAGCCGTCTCGGCCGCCGCGCGTTTGGCCCCCGCCGCCTTGCTGCGCACGCGGCCCGTGGTCTCGCCCACGCGGGACGTGAGGTCGCTGGGGTCGACGCCGAGGCGGCCGGCGCCCTGAGCCGAGCCCGAGCCCATCAGGCCGCCCGTGACTCCGCCGAGGCCGCCGGTGAGGCCGCCGCCGCCCGTCAGCGCGCCGCCGAGGCTGCCGCCCAGGAGCTGGGCGCTGGCCGATCCGGCCAGGAGGACGCCGGTCGACAGGGCGGCGGCGAGCAGGAAGGGTTTCACATGCATGGTCGGATCTCCGGGTTGGAAAGGTCTTCCGGGAGGTCCAACGACGGCGCCTCAGGGTTTCATCCCGGCCCGTCGCAGAAAAAGTCAGCGGCGAGCCGCAAGCGCCGCGGGTCGGGTGGCCAGCTCGGCGGCCACCAGGCCGCGCCCGTAGATCGGGTCGGGCCCCGGCGCGCCCAGGTCGAGCGCCTCGCGGCCGAGCGCCTCGAGGGCCCGCCGTGCCGCCGCCGGATCCGGCGCGGAGAGCCGCTGCGCCAGCAGGCCGGCGGCGAGCGGCGCAGCGAACGAGGATCCGCGCACCCGACCGAAGCCGCCCTTCAGGTCCGCCGCCGTCATGTCGGCCCCGGGCGCGGCGAACCCGACATGCGCGCCGCGGCCGGCCTCGGGCAACACGCGGCGGCGGCCATCCACACCCGCCACCGCAACGACGCCAGGGTAGGCGGCGGGATAGAGCGGCGCCGCGCCCGGACCGTCGTTGCCCACCGCAGCGACGATGAGGTGTCCCCGCGCCACGAGCCCCGAGACCGCCGTCTCCAGCACCGTGTTGGGCGGCCCCACGAGACTGACGTTGATCACCGGGGTGCGCATCTGGGCCAGCCAGCCCAGCCCGCGCGCCACCGAAAGCGCCGAGCCGCCGGCCGGCGTCGGCCCGTAGACGTCGGCGACGAACAGCGAGGCCCCGGGCGCCGCGCCCCGGAACGGCCCGGCGGATCCCGCCAGCAGCGAGGCGACCGCGGCGCCATGCGCCGTCACGCGCGCCCCGCCCGGCGCGAACGCCTTCTGGGTCAGCGGCACGCGGGCAAGCGCCGGATGGTTCGGCGAGGCCGACCCGTCCACCAGGCCGATGCGCAACCCCTCCCCGGACCTTGCCGCGGTCGTCGACGCGGCGAAGACGGGCGCGGCCGTCGCCCCGCTCTCGAAGTAGATGTGGTTGAAGTCGTAGCGTCCGGCAGGGTCCAAATCCCGCAGCCGCCGCACCGCCTCGCGCGCGGTCATCCCGCGCGGGGGCGACAGCACGACGACGCTCACGTCGAGCCCCTCGATCGTCTCCTGCCGCGCAACCGCGAACCCCGCGGCCCGTGCGCGCTGCAACGCTTCCGGCGAGATCCCGAGGCCGGCCACTTCGCCGCGGACCACCGGCCGTCCCAGATCGTCGGCCTCGACCGCCGCCGCGTGACGCCGCAGCAGGTCCCGGGCCTGACGCCGGTACGGTTCCACGACGTCGATCACCATGGCCAAGGTGCGGTCAGTATCCGCCAGACGCGACGCCCGTCCCACGACCCCGTCGACCGCGCCGCCCACGCCGCCGGGCAGCACGCCGCCGACCTGCGGCAGGGAACCGCCGACCAGCTGCGCGCGCGACGGCGAGGCCAGGGCCAGGCCCGCAGCCAGCAGCAGAGCAAACTTGCGCAATGTCATTGGCGCCTCCGGCGAGCTTCGGCGTTACTGCCAGAGCTTGGCTTTTTTCGGGACCACAGGGATGAAACGGCGCATGCCGTCCGTTTCATCCTCAAACAAGGCGGATCCTTGGAGCGACTGGACCGTGCGATCGTCGAGCTGTTGCCCCGCCTGCGCCGGCTGGCGCGGGCGCTCGCCCGCGACGTGGCCGACGCCGACGACCTGGTGCAGCAGACGGTGGAGCGCGCATTGCTCCACCGCGGCCAGTGGCGTCCTGGGACCCGCCTCGACAGCTGGATGTTCCGCATCATGAAGAACGCCTGGATTGACGAAGCCCGCGCCCGAAGCCGCCGCGCCCAGGTCTTCTCCGCCGAGGAGGCCGGGGAGAACGCCGGCGCCGACGGCGCCGCGGCCATGGAGACCCGGCTCGCCGCCCGCTCGGTCGCCGAGGCCATGGCGCGCCTGCCCGACGACCAGCGGCTGGCCGTGGCCCTCGTGCTGGTGGAAGGGCTGTCCTACAAAGAGGCCGCCGAGGTGATGGAGGTGCCGCAAGGCACGCTGACCAGCCGGTTGGGCCGCGGTCGCGCCGCTTTGCTCAGCAGCTTCGGGGAGGCCGCGCCATGACCGAACGCCTTAGCCGCATCATGGCCTGGCTGGACGGCGAGATGCGCCCGGCCGCCCGCAAGGCCTTCGAGGCGGAGATGGCCGCCGACCCCGCGCTCGCCGCCGAAGTCGCCGCGCATCGCGAGCTGGGCGAGAAGCTGAGCGACGCCTACGACCCTGTCGCCGACGAGCCCGTGCCGCTGCGCCTGACCCTCGCAGCCCAGGCGGCCAACGACGCGCCGCCGCGCCGGCTCTACCTGGCGTGGGCGGGCATGGCGGCCAGTCTGGTGGTTGGCGTCCTGGCCGGTCGCTTCGTGCTGCCGGCGGAGCCGAAGATCGGGGTCGGGACCGAGCTGGCCGCCCGTTCCGGTCTGGCCCGGGCGCTGGAGGACCAGCTCGCGCCACAGCCGGGCGCGGTCCGCATCGGGCTCACGTTCAAGAACGGCGCGGGCCACTACTGCCGCACCTTCCAGAGCCGCCGCAACAGCGTGGCCGGCTTGGCTTGCCGCGAGGACGGCGGCTGGCGGGTCCGCACCGCAACCCGCTGGATGCCGGCCGACGCGCCCGCTTACCGCACCGCCGCCAGCGAGTTGCCGCCCGAGGTCCTGGCCGCCGTGGATCGCGAACTGGCGGGCGAGGTGCTGGATGCGACGCAGGAGCGGGCCGCCCGCGACCGCGGCTGGCGTTAGGCTCTCGCGCTCACGCCTGCGGCTTGGCCTCGCCTTCCTTGAGCTCCGGATACTTGCACGTCAGGTGCTGGGCGGCCTGCTCCAGTTCCTGGATCGCCTCGTCCACGTGCGCCCGCTGCGTCTGCAGCTGCTCGATGCGGCGCTTGTGGATGCGCAGCGCCTCGGCGTCCTGCGCCGGCCCGCCTTCCTCGTCGTAGGTGTCGAGGATGTCGCGGATCTCGGCGATGGATAGGCCCACCCGCCGGCCGCGCAGGATCAGCTGCAGCCGCGCCCGGTCCTTGTAGGAGTAGACCCGGGCGGTGTCGCGGCGGGCCGGCGAGAGCAGGCCCTGCTCCTCGTAGAAGCGCAGCGCCCGCGGCGTCGCGCCGAATTCGCGGCACAGCTGGGTGATGGAGTAGGTCCGGTAGGGCGGGCGGCGCAGGTTCAGCAGCAGGCTCATGGTCTCACTCCCTCACAGCCCGAGCACGAGCCGGGCGATGATGTCCCTCTGGATCTCGTTGGAGCCGCCGTAGATCGAGGCGGCCCGGTTGTTCAGATAACGTGGCATGGCAACGAGGCCTTCTCGTGGCCCGACCGGCTCAGCGTTCGAGCCCGGCTCGCGCGCAGCCGGCTGGTCGACGCCGGCGTAGGGTCCGAGCGCGGCGATGGAGATCTCGTCCAGCCGCTGCATGGCCTCGGTTCCGTTGATCTTCAGCATCGACGAGGCCGGGCCCGGGTTCTTGCCGCCCGCCAGCGCCGACAGCACCATCCGCTCGGACATGTCGATCGCAGTGATCGCGATCTCGGCCTCGGCCAGCCGGCGGCGGTGGCCGACGTCGTCGCCGTAGGCGGCTTCTGCGATCCGCTGCGCGCGCTTGAGCCCTACCTGCAGCCCGGGCGCCGAGCCCCCGCCCCGCTCGAACTCGAGCAGGTACTTGGCCACCGTCCAGCCCTGGTTCTCCTCGCCCACCCGGCCCGACTTGGGGACCCGGACGTTGTCGAAGAAGACCTGGTTCACCTCGTGCTCGCCGGCCAGGGTGATGATCGGTTTCACCTCGATGCCGGGCGTGTCCATCTCCAGCAACAGGAAGGTGATGCCCTGCTGCGGCTTGCCCTCGGTCGACGTGCGCACCAGGCAAAACATGCGGTTGGCGAACTGGGCGTGCGTCGTCCAGATCTTCGATCCGGAGAGAACGTAGTCACCCCCGTCGCTTACGGCGCGAAGTTGAAGCGATGCGAGATCCGATCCCGAGCCCGGCTCGGAGTAGCCCTGGCACCAGTAGTCCTCGCCCGAGAGGATCCGCGGCAGGAAGAACGCCTTCTGCTCGGGCGTGCCGTAGCCCATGATCACCGGGCCCACCATCTTCAGTCCCATGGGCGAGAGACTTGGCGCGCCGGCGCGGGCGCATTCGGCCGAGAAGATCGAGCGCTGCACGTCGGTCCAGCCCGGGCCGCCATACTGTTTCGGCCAGCTGGGCGCGGCCCAGCCGCGGGCGTGCAGGATGCGCTGCCACGGCAGGCTGAACCGCGGCTCGCAGAAGACACTGGTCAGCCCCGCGCCGGCGGCGCGCAGCTCCGGCGTCAGGTTCTCGTCGAGGAAGGTCCGGACCTCGGCCTGGAAGGCGAGATCCTCATCATGCAACTCGAGGTCCATGGTGTCGCCGTCACGTGCGGCCCAACTCGCGCACCCCGTCAGCTTGCGGGGGTTGGACGCGGAGGACAAGCTGTCGAACCCACGGGACTGCCCCTACGGGATGCCCGTCGAGTCCGGAGATTACGGGATCAATCCGCTCGCAGGCGGTTCAAGGGCCCGCGGGGATGGGCTACATCGGCCCCGCACCACACGCGACGTCAGGCCCCATGCGCACTCGCCTCGTAAGCGAGTAGGCTCGAGTCACGGGAGATTCGTTGAAGGGACGGGAGTATGCGTTCCGGCATCTGTCGGGCAGGCGTCGGGGCCTGCGCGGCAATCAGTATCGTCGTCGGCGCGTCCGCCGCCGCGGCTCCGCGCGCCCCTACGGCGGCGGAGGGCGCGGCTTGGCAGGCGCTCGTCGTCCAGGCCGAGGCGGCGCAGGCCGCCGGTGACTGGAAGCAGCTGGAGCGCGCCTCCCGCAAGCGCGCGGCCCTCGAGGAACGCACCTACGGCCCGGACGCCCCGCTCACCGCCGCCTCCTGGTCG
>NZ_DASWTE010000207.1:0-22503 GCF_036402295.1 Phenylobacterium sp. | reverse complement strand
ATGTTGACGGATTGGGGTATGCACAAAACCATATACATGGGTCGAGGTCGCTTCTATAGAACTAAAGTGATGCACTTCTACTAGTGGATGGATAGAAGCCGACAGGCGTTCTTGGTTGCTGCGCGATAAGCTTGCGAGGCGCGTTGTCCGGGGCCGGGCTGGGTCTCTTGGTCGCGCCTCTCTCTCAGCGCCAGCAGGTACCGCCGGAGTGCATTCAGGCCCTCGACAGACACGTCGCAGCCGTTGTCGCCCTTGGAGCCGCACGCTGAGCCCCCACCGCTACCCCAACCGCACCGGATCCAGCGCCGTCCCCGGCGGGTAGTGGTCGCCCAGG
The DNA here is from genome assembly GCF_036402295.1 of Phenylobacterium sp. GTDB lineage: Bacteria > Pseudomonadota > Alphaproteobacteria > Caulobacterales > Caulobacteraceae > Phenylobacterium. The sequence continues at coordinate 22,169 of NZ_DASWTE010000207.1, read as the reverse complement.
ATCATCATGCCGTCGAGCGTGGTCGCCGCGGGCAGGGTCGCGTCGGTCGCCAGGGGGCCCAGCCGGGCGATGGCGGTGCGGCGGGTGGGGGTCTCGGCGATGGAGAGGACCCAGCCGTCGGCGGCGGCCTCCAGCCACGGGTCGGCGAGCGTCACCGAGAGCAGGCCGCCGTGGGCCTGGAACGCCAGCCGGCCCCGGAAGCGGCCGGTTCCGCTGAGCGCGCGTGCGTCCACCGCCAGGTCGCTGTCCTCCGCGGCTTCGAAGACGAAGGCGCCGTCGGGGTCCCGGGACGCCCCGTCCTGCGCCGTGATCGTCCCGCCCGAGCCCTCGACATAGGCGCGGAAGCTCTGCTTCACGCCCCACCCCAGCGTCGTCACCCGCATCGCCCGTCCTCGCGTTCCTTCCCCCATTGTCATCCCGGTTTGGGCGAAAGCCCAAGACCGGGACCCATTGGACTCGGCGTCGGCGGGTTCCCGCAGCGTCGCCGCCCGCGCCACCCACCCATCGCCGAGTCCAATGGGTCCCGGTCTTCGCTTCGCGAAACCGGGATGACACAGAAAAAATGCGACCGCGGCGCCCCGTTACGTCCGCTTCTGACGTAGGGCCGTGTTTTCCTCGCCCCCATGTCCGATGCGGCTTTCGACGACGACGCCATGCTGGCCCGGCTCGCCCAGCGCGACCTGGCGGCCGCCGAGCGCGTGCACGACAAGCTGATGGCCGCCGAGGACGCCTCGGACATCGCCGACCTCGGCCGCACCTACCAGCGGCTGGCCCGGTCGCTGCGCCAGACGCTCGCGCTGAAGGCCAGGCTGCAAAGCCAGCGGGCGGACGAGGCCGACCGGACGGCGATCGAGCGGCGGCGGGCCGCCGCGCTGCGCGAGAGACTGACCGAGCTGCGCGTCACCCACCTGCAGAATGCGGTCGAGCGCGTCGCCGCCGCCGCCATCCCCGACTACGAGGTCCGCGAAGAGCGCCTCGACCGCTTCGACGTCGAACTGGACGACTGGGTCGACGAGCCGGACTTCCACACCGCCGACCTCGAGGGCCAGGTCCTGCGCGCCGCGCGGCTGCTCGACCTTCCCGAAGACCTCGCCCGCGCCTGGCGCACCCTGCCCAAGCCGCCGCCGCCGGACCCGACCGACGCCCTGCCGCCGGACTCCGCCGACGACCCAGAGGTCCCCTGGCCCAACACCGGCTGACGGCGCGCAGCGCCCCCTCAATTGCCCGCGGAAACACGCGGAAGGACGCGGAAAGAGCAGAACGAGCCCGGCGCCTCGCCAGGCCCGGCGCCCTTCCGCGTCCTTCCGCGTGCTTCCGCGGGCAATCATGACAGCGCCTGCGGCGCGCAGGGCCGCCGGATAGCCTGCGCCCCTTCGTGCTTTTTATGGTTCCAATGACACCGGCTGCGGCGCAGAGCCCGGCGCACTTGAGGCGCATCGCGGCCCGCTATAGGTTCCGCCCCTCTTAATCTCGCGACTTGCGCCGCCCGGAGCCCCCTTAAGTGACGGATCTATTCGAAGAGGTCGAAGAGCAGCTTCGCTCCGACCGCTACAAGCAGCTCGCCCGCAAGGCGCTGCCGTGGGCTGTGGGGATCGCGGCCGCCGCCCTGATCGCGACCCTGGGCTACTGGGGCTACGACACCTGGAAGACCCGCCAGACCGACAAGGCCTCCGAGCAGTACGTCGCGGCCATGGACGCCTTCGGCCAGGGTGACCGCGAGCGTGCGCGCGCCATCTGGACCGAGATCTCGAAGTCGGGGGCCTCGGCCTACAAGGCGCTCTCGCTGATGCATCTCGCGTCCTACCAGCAGGACAAGCCGGCCGAGGCCGTTAAGCTGCTGGACCAGGCGGCCGAAGCCGCGTCCGACCCGGTGGTCGGGGACGCCGCCCGCCTCAAATCCGCCTTGGCGCTCCTCGACACCGCCTCGTTCAAGGAGCTGGAGGGGCGTTTGAAGCCGCTGATGGAAGAAGGCCGCCCGTATCGCGTCCAGGCCCGCGAGGCCCTGGCCTTCGCCAAGCTGAGGGCCGGCGACCTGAAGGGCGCCCGCGGCGACTTCGTGCTGATCTCCCAGTCGCTCGAGGCGGCCCAGGGCGCCCAGGCGCGCGCCCAGGCGGCGATCAGCCTGATCGACTCCGGCTCCGCCAAGCAGGTGGCGGCCGTCGTCCAGTCGGCCCAGGCCATGCCGCCGCCCATGATGATCCCGCCCGGCGCCGTCGTCGGGCCTCCAGGCGCGCCGACCGGCGCCCCGCAAGCCGAGGTCGGCGCACCGCAATGATCCGCCGCTCCACGATCCTGGCCGCCGTCGCGTTCGCCGCGCTGGGCCTTTCCAGCTGCTCGACCGTCAGCCGGCTGAACCCGTTCGACAAGAAGGACGACACGCCCGCCGAGACGGCCGGCGAGGGCCAGCGCATCTCGATCATCCCGGCCGACCAGCGGCTGGAGCCGGCCGAGGCGCTCAAGGGCGTCGACTTCGCGCTCCCGGCGCCGATCCGCATGGACGCCTGGCCGCTGCCCGGCGGCACGCCCGAGCAGTCGGTGGGCGCCGTCGACGCGGCCCCCAATCTGTCCGTCGCCTGGCGCAAGGGCTTCGGCCAGGGGACCAAGCGCGGCCGCTACGTCACCGCCCCGCCGGTCGCCGCCGACGGCAAGGTGTTCGTGATGGACGCCGACGGCCGCGTGGTGGCGATGGACGCCGCCTCCGGCTCGCAGGTCTGGCGCACCGGCACCAATCCTGGCGACAACAAGCGCGACAAGCTGGGCTTCGGCGGTGGCATGGCCTACGCCGACGGCAAGCTCTACGTCGCCTCGGGCTACCGCGAAGTCCTGCAGATGGACGCCAAGACCGGCGCCGTCGGCTGGCGGACCAAGACTAGCGAGGCCATCCACGGCGCGCCCACCGTCGCCGGCGGCCGCGTGTACGCGGTGTCGCTGGACAACACCCTCCTGACCTTCGACGTGGCCACAGGTGCGCCGTCCTGGAACTTCCAGGCGCTGGCCGAGTCGGCCCGCATCCTGGCCGCCTCAAGTCCGGCGGTGTCGGGCGACACGGTGGTCGCGGCCTTCGGCTCCGGCGAACTGGTGGCGCTCCGCACCACCAACGGCAACGACATCTGGAACGAGGCCCTCAGCCGCGCCAGCCGCACGAGCGCGCTCTCCGAGATCCGCGACATCCCGGGCCGGCCGGTGATCTACCAGGGCGACGTCTTCGCGGTCAGCCACTCGGGCGTCTTCGCCGCCACCGACCTGCGCACGGGCCAAGCCCGCTGGAGCCTGCCGGTCGTGGGCGTCACCGCGCCCTGGCCCGCCGGCGACGTGGTCTATGTGGTCTCCAAGACCGGCGAGGTGATCTGCGCCAGCCGCGAAAGCGGCCAGATCTACTGGATCAAGAACCTCAACGAGGGCTTCAAGAGCAAGAAGAAGGGCGGGATCTTCGGTATCGGCGGCCAGCGCCAGAACCGGCCGATCTGGTCGGGGCCCCTGCTGGCGGGCGAGCGCCTGCTGATGGTGGGCCAGACCGGCGAAATGGTCGCCATGAACGCCAAGACCGGCGAGATCGTGAAGCGGCTCGAGCTCAAGGGCGCCTCGACGCTCTCCCCGATCGCCATGGGCGACACGGTCTATGTGGTCACGCAGGAGGCCGACCTGATCGCGATTCGCTGATCGGGCAGGTACAACGGGCCCATGGCGCTCAAACTCGCGATCGTCGGGCGACCGAACGTCGGCAAATCCACGCTGTTCAACCGGCTGGCGGGGAAGAAGCTCGCCATCGTCGATGACCAGCCGGGGGTGACCCGCGACCGTCGCTTCGGCGTCGGCCGCCTCGGCGACCTGGACCTTGAGCTGATCGACACGGCCGGCTTCGAGGACGTCACCGACGAGAGCCTGGAGGCCCGCATGCGGGCCCAGACCGAGCTGGCCGTCGACGAGGCCGACCTGGCCCTCTTCATCATCGACGCCCGCGAGGGCGTGACCCCGGGCGACCAGATCTTCGCCGAGGTCCTGCGGCGCAAGAACAAGCCCGTCGTGCTCGCCGCCAACAAGAGCGAGAGCAAGGCGTCCGAGGCCGGCGTGCTCGAGGCCTTCGGCCTGGGCTTCGGCGAACCGATCCCGATCTCCGCCGAGCACGGGGAGGGGATGGCCGACCTCTTCGCCGCCCTCGCCGAACACGCCTTCGACGAGGACGAGGACGACGCCGAGGCGGCCGGCAAGCCGGTCAACATCGCCATCGTCGGCCGCCCGAACGCGGGCAAGTCGACGCTGGTCAACGCCATCATCGGCGAGGACCGCCTGCTGACCGGCCCCGAGGCTGGCATCACCCGCGACGCCATCCCCGTCGACTGGGACTGGGGCGGCCACGCGGTCCGTCTCGTCGACACGGCCGGCCTGCGGCGCAAGGCCAAGGTCCAGGAGCGGCTGGAGAAGCTCTCCACCGGCGATTCCATCCGCGCCATCACCTTCGCCGAGGTGGTGATCCTGGTGATGGACGCGACCCATCCGTTCGAGATCCAGGACCTGCAGATCGCCGACCTGGTCGAGCGCGAGGGCCGGGCGCTGGTGTTCGTGCTGGCCAAGTGGGACCTCATCGAGGACGCCCAGGCCAAGCTCGCGGAGTTCCAGGAAGAGGTCGGCCGCCTGCTGCCGCAGGTGCGCGGCACGCCGATGGTGGCCCTGTCGGCGGAGACCGGCCGCGGCCTCGACCGCCTGCTGCCGGCCGTGCTGAAGGCGCACGGCGACTGGTCGACCAAGGTGAAGACCCGCGATCTCAACGACTGGCTGCGCATGGCCGTCGAGCGGCACCCGCCGCCGGCCGTGGGCGGCCGCCGCGTGAAGCCCAAGTACGTGGCCCAGATCAAGGCCCGGCCGCCGACCTTCGTCCTGTTCGCCAGCCGCGCGGACCAGTTGCCCGATCACTACCGGCGCTACCTGATCAACTCGATCCGCGAGAGCTTCGACCTGCCGGGCGTGCCGATCCGCCTTTCGGTCCGGTCGAACAAGAACCCCTACGCCGAGGGCGAGGCCAAGGGCGGCCCGGGCCCGGCCAAGACGGCGCCGAGCTCGCGCAAGACCGGCCTCGTGGCCAAGCGGCGCAAGGCCGCCGCCGAGAAGGCGCGCGAGGGCGCCGAGGGCAAGTCGAAGGCCCCCAAGAAACCCAAGAAGGTGAAGGCCGGCAATCCGCGCGGCCGCACCGCCAAGCTGGCGCGGCCCGGCGTCAAGCCGAAGCGAGCGTCCCGGCCCGCTTCCAGTCCTCGAAAACCACGCTAGCGGTCGGCAGGCCCAGATCGGCCTGCGCCAGCTCCACGACCAGCGGCCCGATCTCGGACGGATCGGGCAGGGTGGTCGGGTCCTCGCCCGGCATGGCCTCGGCCCGCATCCTGGTCCGCATCACGCTGGGGTCGAGCAGCACGGCGCGGACGTTGGTCTGCTCCAGTTCGTCGGCCCAGGTGCGCACCAGGTTCTCCAGCGCCGCCTTGGTGGCGCCGTAGGGGCCCCAGAAGGCCTTCGGCCGCACGGCCCGGCCGCTGGTCAGGAAGATCGCCCGCGGCCGCTCCGACTTCCGCAGCAGCGGCTCGAACGACCGGATCAGACGGAAGGTCGCCGTAAGGTTCACGGCCACCGTCCTGTCCCACTGCTTGGGCTCCACGTGGAACACCGGCGTCATCGGCCCGAGCATCGCCGCGGCGTGCACCAGCACGTCCAGCCGGCCGAACCGCTGGTGGATGGCCAGGCCCAGCTGGTCCAGCCCGTCGCCCTCGGCGATGTCCATGGGGACCAGCGTCGCCGGCTCGCCCGTCGCCACCCGGATCTCGTCGTCCAGCTCCTCGAGCGCGCCCTGGGTGCGGGCGACGGCCACGACGTGGGCGCCGGCCTTGGCGAGCGCCATGGCGGCGGCGCGGCCAATGCCGCGGCTGGCGCCGGTGACGAGGGCGATGTGGTCTTTGAGCGGCAGTTCGTCGGACATGAGGCGGGGTCTCTAACCGCTTTCGGCTTCCATGTCAGGCCGCTCCGCATACCGCTGGGCCAGCACGGCGCAGGCCATCAGCTGGATCTGGTGGAAGACCATCAGGGGGATCATGGCGACGCCGGCCACCGCCGGCGTCAGCAGCGCGGCGGCGATCGGCGCGCCGCTGGCCAGCGACTTCTTCGAGCCGCAAAAGACGATCGCGATCTCGTCTTCCTTGGTGAAGCCCAGCGTCCGCGCCGCAATCGCCGTGATTGCCAGCACCGCGGCCAGCAGCACGCCGCAGATCACCACGAGCCGCACGAGGTCGAGCCCGCTAAGCCGGCTCCAGACGCCTTCGACGACTGCGCTCGAGAACGAGACGTAGACGATCAGGACGATCGTGCCCCGGTCGAGCAGCGACAGCCGCTTGTTGTGGCGCGCGACGACCCCGCCGATCCACGGCCGCAGCAGCTGCCCGGCCACGAACGGGAGCAGCAACTGCGCGATGATGGCCCAGAACGAGCCCGGGCTGATCGCGCCCTCGGCGTGCATCAAGAGGCCGGCCAGCAGCGGCGTCAGGAACACCCCGATCAGGTTCGACGCCGAGGCCGAGGCCACGGCCGCCGGCACGTTGCCGCGCGCGATGCCGACGAAGGCGATCGAGCTCTGGATCGTCGACGGTAGGCAGCCCAGCAGGATCAGCCCGGCCGCCAGCTCCGGCGGCGTGATCCAGGCGGGCAGCAGGGAGAAGCCCACCGTCAGCGCCGGGAACACCGCGAAGGTGGCGGCCAGGATCGTCAGGTGCAGGCGCCAGTGCACGATCCCGCGCACCACCGCCTCGCGCGACAGCCGCGCGCCGTGCAGGAAGAACACGACCGCGATGGCGAACTTGGTCAGCCAGCCCAGCCAGACCGCCGCCTCGCCGCGGGCGGGCAGCACGGTCGCGAGCGCGCCTGCCGCGATGATGAAAATGAGATACCAGTCGGGCTTGATGGGCCCGAGCCGGCTCATCCTACTCCGCTCCCGTCGGGAGCTTCGAAGGATCGATGTCGGCTCTCCGAAGCGTCGGCGAAGGAGGGCTCACGCGTCGACCAGGAAGGAGAGCTGTCGCTCGACCAGCTCGTTGCGGCCTTGAGCGATTTCCTTGTCCAGGAGGCGGGTCGGATAGTCGCCGGTGAAGTAGTGGTCCGTGAACTGGGGATGCGCCGCGTCGCGCTCGCCGGCGTCCATGGCCCAGTAGAGGCCGTCGACCGACAGGTAGCCCATCGAGTCCACGTTGAGGATCTTGGCGATCTCCTCGACCGAGTGGTTCGCGGCCAGCAGCTTCTCGCGGTCGGGCATGTCGATGCCGTAGTAGTCGGGCCACTGGATCGGCGGCGACGCCGAGCGCAGGTGCACCTCGGCGGCCCCGGCCTCGCGGACCATGCGCACCACGCGCACCGAATTGGTGCCGCGCACGATCGAGTCGTCCACCAGCAGCACCTTCTTGCCCGCCAGCGCCGCGCGGTTTGGTGCGAGTTTCATGCGCACGCCGAGCTCGCGCTCGCCCTGGGTGGGCTGGATGAAGGTGCGGCCCACGTAGTGGTTGCGGATGATGCCCATCTCGAAGGGCTTGCCGGCCTCCTGCGCGAAGCCGAGCGCCGCGGGCACGCCCGAGTCGGGCACCGGCACCACGACGTCGATGTCGATACCGGTCAGCGTTTCCTGCGCGAGCCGGCGGCCCATACGCTTGCGCACCTCGTAGATCGAGCGGCCGTTCACCACGGAGTCCGGGCGCGCGAAGTAGACGTATTCGAAGATGCACGGCCGGGCCTGCTGGGCCGGGAAGGGCCGGAAGCTGCGCAGGCCCTTATGGTCGGCGACGACCATCTCGCCGTGCTCGACGTCGCGCACGAAGGTCGCGCCGACCATGTCGAGGGCGCAGGTCTCGGAGGCGAACACCGCCTTGCCGTTCAGGTCGCCCAGCACCAGCGGGCGGATGCCGAGAGGGTCGCGCACGCCGATCAGCTTCTTGTTGGTCATGGCGACCAGCGCGTAGCCGCCCTCGATCTGCTGCAGGGCCTCGGTGAAGCGGTCGAGGAACTTGGCCCGGCGCGAGCGGGCGATGAGGTGCAGGATCGCCTCGGAGTCCGACGTGGACTGGAAGATCGCGCCTTCCTGCACCAGCTGTTCGCGCAGCGTCAGGAAGTTGGTGAGGTTGCCGTTGTGGGCGAGCGCGATGCCGCCCGCCTCGAGGTCGGCGAACATCGGCTGGACGTTGCGGATGAAGCTGCCGCCGGCGGTGGAGTAGCGGGTGTGGCCGATGGCCGAGTGGCCCGGCAGCCGCTTGTTGAGGTCGCCGCCGCCGAAGGCGTCGCCCACGTAGCCCATGTGCCGTTCGGTGTGGAAACGCTGGCCGTCGAACGAGGCGATGCCGCAGGCCTCCTGCCCGCGGTGCTGCAGGGCGTGCAGGCCGAGCGCGGTTATCCCCGAGGCTTCAGGCGTGTCGTGAATCCCGAAGACCCCGCACTCCAGTCTCGGGGAATCGTCGTCGGGATCGCGCGCCGGTGGGGACCAACGCTCGTTCTCCTGGCTCATCGGGATCGCTCCGGACGGTCGGCAGATGCGGGTTCGCGCGCCTCGTACCCGTCTGTCGTCGTTCTGTCACCTGACCCTTTGCCCACGGCGCGATCGAAAGCGGGCTTCAGTCGGCCGGCGACATCCAGTCCGCGCGGGACCAGGCGCTCGATCAGGCCGCCCATGCTGGCCGCCAGCGGCCAGGTCTTGGCGCCCGTAATCCAGCGGGGACGCAGGTCTTCCGGCGTAGCGGCGTTGAACATGAGGAAAAGCACGCCTAGCACGATGAGGCCGCGGCCCAGCCCGATGAGCAGACCGAGCGACCGGTCGAGGAAGCCCAGCATCTGGGTGTTCTGGACGTGGCGCGCGATGGCCGCGCCGATAAGCCGCAGGGCGACGAAGGCAACGCCGAACACCAGGACCAGCGAGGCGATGGTTCCGAGCCAACCCGGCTTCACCACTTCGCGCACCATCGGGCCGAACACCGGCAGGCCGAAAATGGCGAGCGCGGCGGCCGCGACAAGGGCGACCAGGGCGAAGACCTCGCGCACGGCGCCGCGTGCAAAGCCGACCGCCGCGGAGATCAGCAGGAGCGCTATGACGAGGAAGTCGAACTGGGTCACGGGCGGCCGTCCCAGTCGGCGTCGTGGATGCGCTGGATCGCCTCGGCCAGCCGGGCGGCGCCGGTGAAGGCGAGGCCGCCCGAAACCTCGTTGTCGGCGGGGCCCAGCGCGCGGCGGAAGCCCAGCTTGGCGGCTTCCTTCAGGCGCGAGTCCATGCGGCTCACGGCGCGCACCTCGCCCGACAGGCTGATCTCGCCGAAGACCACGCAGTCCTGGGGCAGGGCGACGTCGAAGGCGGAGGAGGCGAGGGCGGCGGCGGCGGCAAGGTCAGCGGCGGGCTCCGATATCCGAAGTCCCCCAGCCACATTGAGGTAGACATCGCGATCGCCGAACCCAAGCCCGCAACGCGCCTCGAGCACGGCCAGCACCATGGCGAGGCGCCCGGAGTCCCAGCCGACGACGGCGCGCCGCGGCGTGCCGTACGCCGACGGGGCCACCAGCGCCTGGATCTCGACCAGCACCGGCCGCGAGCCTTCGATGCCGGCGAAGACGGCGGCGCCAGCTGCCCGCTCGCCCGAGGTATTCAGGAACAGCGCCGACGGGTTCTTCACCTCGGCCAGCCCGGCGTCGCCCATCTCGAAGACGCCGATCTCGTCGGTCGCGCCGAAGCGGTTCTTGGCCCCACGCAGGATGCGGAACGGATAGCCTCGCTCGCCCTCGAAGGCGAAGACGGCGTCGACCATATGTTCCACCACGCGCGGGCCGGCGATGGCGCCCTCCTTGGTGACGTGGCCGACGAGGACCACGGCCATGCCGCGCTTCTTGGCCAGCCTCACCAGTTCGCCGGCGGCCGCGCGCACCTGGGTCACCGAGCCGGGACCAGCCTCGTGGGCGTCGCTCCACATAGTCTGGATGGAGTCGATCACCACCAGGTCGAAGGGCTCGGCCTTGAGGCCGTCGAGGATGGTGCGCAGGCTGGTCTCGGCGGCCAGCTTCACCTGGGCGTCGGCCAGGCCCATGCGTTGGGCGCGGCTGCGGACCTGCTCCACGGCTTCCTCGCCCGAGATGTAGGCGCAGCGGGCGCCGCGCCGGGCCGCGCTGGCCGCCACCTGCAGCAGCAGGGTGGACTTGCCGACACCGGGGTCGCCGCCGACCAGGATTGCCGAGCCCGGCACCACGCCGCCGCCGCAGACCCGGTCCCACTCCTCGACGCCCGTGGCGATGCGGGGCGGGGCCTGCGTCGCCTCGTCGAGCCCCTCGAACGCCAGGTAGCGGGACTTGGTCGCCTTCGTGGGCTTCAGCGCGCCGGGCGGCCGGCTGGTCAGTTCCTCGACCAGGGTGTTCCAGGCGCCGCACGCCGGACACTGGCCGGACCAGCGCGTCTGCACGGCCCCGCAGGACTGGCAGGCATAGACGGCGCCGTCGCGGGCCATGGGTGCTCCGTGATTCGAGTGGGGGAAAGTCTACCCGACCGGCGCGCTTTACGTCTGTGCGATGGCTTGCCGTGGCCTGCCGCTAGGGTAGGGTCTGCCCGTCGGGGGACTCGACGAGCAAAGATCTCGGGCTGGGAGAGACGACAATGAGCGTGGTGGAACCGGGTTCGGCAGGCGCAGGCCTCATAGGGCGGGTGAAGGATATCCTCACCAAGCCAGGGCCGACCTGGGACGTGATCGACGGCGAACAGCCGACCGTGCAAAGCCTCTACACCGGCTATGTGATGCCGCTGGCGGCCATTCCGGCGGTGGCCCAGGCCATCGGCATGACGGTCTTCGGGGCCGGCGCCTTCGGCGTCGTCGTCAAATGGTCGCCGGTGACCGCGATCGTGCAGGCGATCGTGGGCTATGCCCTGTCGCTCGTGCTGGTGTTCGTCCTGGCGCTGATCATCGAGGCGCTGGCGCCCAACTTCGGGGGCACGAAGGATCGCATCCAGGCCCTGAAGGTCGCCGCTTACGGCTACACGGCCTCCTGGGTGGCGGGGATCTTCGCGATCTTCCCGCCGATCGCGATGCTGGCCCTGCTGGGCGGGCTCTACAGCCTCTACCTGCTGTATCTCGGCCTGCCCAAGCTGATGAAGACGCCCGAGGACAAGGCGTTGCCCTACACGGCGGTTGTCGTGGTCGTGGCGATCGTCGTCAGCTTCATCATCACCATGGTGATGGGATCAGTCGCAGTCATGACGGGCGCCGGCGCCGGCATGATGAGCGGAGCGCAGGTGAGCGGCACGGTGAAGCTGCCCGGCGGCGAAGGCTCGGTCGACGTCGGCAAGCTTGCGGCGGCCGCCAAGGCCATCGAGAGCGGCGAGTCGGGTCCGGCGACCGATCCCGAGGCGCTGAAGGCCTACCTGCCGGCCAGTGTCGCGGGTTTCACGCGCGGCGAAGTCTCGACGTCCTCCGGCGGCGCGGCCGGTATCGAAGGGTCGGAAGCTGAGGCGGAGTACGCCAAGGGCGAGGCGAACCTGCGACTCCAGGTCACCGACCTCGGCCAGGCCGGCGCGCTGGCCGGCATGGCGGGCGCTTTCAAGGTGAAGTCCTCGAAGGAGACCGCGACCGGCTACGAGAAGATGGGCGTCGTGAACGGCCGCATGACCCAGGAGAGCTACGACCGCAGCGACAAGAGCGGCGAATACAGCGTCCTGGTCGGCGAGCGGTTCATGGTCCACGCCCGCGGCAGCGGCGTTTCGATGGACGAACTGAAGGCGGCGGTCGAGGCCGTGGGCCTCTCGCGGCTCGAGGCCGCGGCGAAGGCCGGCTAAGCCCCGAGGTAGACCCGTTCGGCCCGCGGACTGAGGCGCACGAGCACCTCGTGCGCCACGGTGCCCGCCGCGTTGGCCAGGTCGTCGAGCAGGGCGTTCGGGCCCAGGAGCTCGACAGGATCGCCCGGCGCGGCCTGGGCGTCGCCGAGGTCGATCACAAGCAGGTCCATGTTCACCGCGAGCAGGGGGCGGCGCCCACCGGCCGCCCAGGCGTAGCCCTTGCCCATGGATCCTCGGATCACGCCATCGGCATAGCCCGCCGCCACGATGGCCACGCGCATGGCCCGCGGCGCGGTGAAGGCGGCGCCGTAGCTCACCCGGTCTCCGGGCTGCAGGTTGCGGATGTCGAGGATGGGCGCGGTGAGCGTGGCGACGGCCTGCAGGCGCGCGTCCGGCCGTTCCTCGGGCCCGCCGCCCAGTAGGCTGACGCCGGCGCGCACCACATCGCAGTGGTAGTCCGGCCCCAGGAAGGCGCCGGCTGAGGCGGAGAGACTGGCCCGCGCCTCGGGAAACAGCGCGCGCGCCTCATGGAAGCGGGCCAGCTGCCGGGGGTTGCGCGCCTCGGACGGATCGGTGGCCGAGCCCAGGTGGCTGACGAGCAGCGGGACGTCGAGCGTGCGCAGGCCGCCCGGCGCGTTCACCAGAGCCGCGGCTTCATCCAGCGTGAGCCCCTGACGGTTCATGCCGGTGTCGACCTGCACGGCGGCCGCGTATCGGCCACGGGCCGCGGCCAGGGCCAACGCCGCGTGCGCCTGGGGAAGCGTCGCGATGACCGGCGTCAACCCCGCACCGTCGAAGCGATCCACCGTCCCGGGCAGCAGGCCGTCGAGGACGTAGATCGCCGCGTGGCGGTGGCTGAGCTCGCCGCGCAGCTGCTCGCCCTCGGCTACCCGGGCGACGAAGAAGGTTCGGGTCCCCTCGGCGTGGAGGCGGCGCGCGATCGGCCCGGCGCCCAGGCCGTAGCCGTCGGCCTTCACGACCGCGGCCACCTCGGCGCCGGCGGCGGCCTCGGCGATGATGGCGCGATTGTGCGCGAGCGCGTCGAGATCGATCGTGAGTCGGGCGCGGTCCGGCGGCGTCATCACCGCCTAATGCGGATCGTAGCGGCTCGAGTCACGCGCCAGATTGCCGAACTTGGTCGTGTCGGAGTTGAACGACAGCTTCACGTTGCCGATCGGACCGTGACGCTGCTTCCCGATGATCACTTCAGCCAGGCCCTTCACCTGATCGACCTGCTCTTGCCAGGTGAAGTGTTCCGGGGTGCCCTCCCGCGGCTCCAGCCGGCTCAGGTAATATTCCTCGCGGTAGACAAACATGACCATGTCGGCGTCCTGCTCGATCGAGCCGGATTCCCGCAGGTCCGAGAGCTGGGGTTTCTTGTCCTCGCGGTTCTCCACCTGGCGGCTGAGCTGACTGAGCGCCAGAACCGGCACGTTGAGTTCCTTCGCCAGCGCCTTGAGGCCCTGGGTGATCATGGAGACTTCCTGCACCCGGTTGTCGGGCCCGCCCGCGCCGGTGGTGACGAGCTGCAGGTAGTCCACGATGATCAGGTCCAGGCCCACCATGCGCTTCAGCCGCCGCGCCCGGGCGGTCAGCTTGGCGAGCGTGATGCCGCCCGTGGCGTCGATGTAGAGCGGCGCCTCCTGGATCTCGAGCGCCGCGTCGCGCACGCGGCCGAACTCCATGGCGTCGATCTCGCCCTTGCGGAGCCGATCGCCCGACACGCCCGACGCCTCGGCCAGCAGGCGCATGGCGAGCTGCTCGGCCGACATTTCAAGCGAGAAGAACGCAACGACGCCGCCCCGAACCGTCTTCTTCGAGCCGTCGGGCTGGGGCTCCCAGGCGTAGTTGCGCGCTACGTCGAACGCGATGTTGCAGGCGAGCGACGTCTTCCCCATCGAGGGACGGGCGGCCAGGATCATCAGGTCGGACGGGTGCATGCCGCCGATCTTCTGATCGAGGTCGATGAGCCCGGTGGACAGGCCCGCCAAGCCGCCGTCGCGGCTGTGCGCCTCGGCGGCCATGGCGACGGCGCCGCGCAGCGCGTCTGCGAAATTCACGAAGCCCGAGGAGACACCGCCGGTCTCGGCGAGCTGATAGAGCTGCTGCTCGGCGGCTTCGATCTGATCGCGGGCGTCGAGTTCGGCGTCGCCCTGCTGGGCCGTGGTCGATATCTCGCCGCCGATGCGGATGAGGTCGCGGCGAAGCGCCAGATCGTAGACAGCGTTGGCGTAGTCGGGGGCGTTGGCCGCCGGCGGCGCGCGATCGACGAGGTCGGCGAGGTAGCGGACGCCGCCCAGCTCCTCGAAGGCGGGATCGCGGCTGAACTGCTCGGCCAGCAGGATCGGCTCGGCGAGCTGGCCCTTGCGTATGTTGGTCTCGATCGCTGCGAACAGCCGCTGGTGGAACGGCTCGTAGAAGTGGCGGGCCTGCAGGTGATCGCCCAGACGCTCGAAGGCGGCGTTGTCGAAGAGCAGGGCGCCCAGCAGCGCCTGCTCGGCCTCGACATTCGCAGGCGCGTGCGGGATCGCGACGTCGTTGGACACGGGGCGGAGATCGAGCGCCGGGACTAAGGCCATGGCGCTATCGATAGCCAACCGAGGGCGCGTGGATGACACATTTGAGAAGCCCGTCCACACACAAATTCCGCCTGTGGATAAGGCGCGGCTGTGACCCCGCGCCGCATAGGAAGACGGCGCGGACTCTCGCCCGCGCCGCCGTCAGTTCCGGACGTAGGATACAGTCTAGAAGTTCACAGACACCCGGCCGTACACGAAGCGGCCTGAGCGGCCGAACGGCGAGTAGTTCGAGAACGGCGTGTTGGACGTCGAGTTCAGCAGCGGCGGAAGCTTGGTCGGATACTCGTCGAAGACGTTGTCCGCCCCGACCGTCAGCCGCACGTTCTCGACCACGTTCCAGCGCGCCTCGAGGTCCACCAGGATTGCCGAGTCGAGCTCGATATCCAGCGCCGACGTGGTGCCGGGGACCAGCACCTTGCCGTAGCGCGTGGCTCGCACGGTGGCGCCCCAGGCGCCCATCGTCCAGTCGACCGAGCCAGTGACCTTGGAGTCCGGCGAGCCCTCCTCGAAGGTGAGCACGTTGATGCGGTCGAACAGCACCGGCGCGGGATTGAGCGCCGACAGTTGGGGCGTGGCGGGGACCTTGGTCACGTTGGTGTCGTTGAAGTTCGCCCCCAGGGTGAGGGCGAACTGCCCCATTTCGTCGGTCGTGACCTTGTAGTTGGCGATGATGTCGACGCCCTTGGTGGTGGTGTCGACGCCGTTGATGAAGAAGCGGCCACCGCCGATGCCGATGAAGCCCTGGGCGGTCAGGAAGTCGCGCACGTTGGCCTGGGTCAGGTTCTCGGACAGCACGATGCGGTCCTCGACTTCGATCCGGTAGGCGTCGATGGTCAGGCTGAACGCGCCCGACCGGAAGACGACGCCGGCCGCGTAGTTGATCGACTCTTCCGCGTCCAGCGGCTGGGCGCCGAGGGCCGCGGCGACCGGGTCGGTGGCGGGGAAGGTCGTGATGTCGAACGGCACGCCGTTGATGAAGTTGGTCGACGTGGTGGCGAAGTACTGCTGCTGCAGCGAGGGCGCCCGGAAGCCGTTCTGGATCGAGCCGCGGATCGCGAACGCGTCGTTGATATCGTAGCGCAGCGCGACCTTGCCGGTCACGGTTTCACCGAAGTCGGAGTAGTGCTCGAAGCGCACCGCCGCCGAGGCCAGGAGCTTGTCGGTGAGGTTGGCCTCGAGGTCGAGGTAGGCGCCGACAGAGGTGCGGTCCTTGTCCACCTCGTTGGAAGGCCGGAAGCCCGGGAACACCTGGGCGCCCGAGGCGGTCGGCGTCCCGTTCGGCAGCAGCACGCCGCCGTTGCGATACGAGTCCGGCTCGCCGGCGAAGATCTCGTAGCCCTCGCGACGGACCTCGACGCCGGCCGCCACGTTGAGCGGAGAAGCCAGGCCCATGTCGAAGGCGCGTACCGCCGAGATGTTGCCCACCAGTTGGTCGTACTCGAAGCCGCCGGCGTCGAAGACGGTCTTGCTCGTCGGTCCGAGCGAGCGGTTCAGGGTGTTGCGGATGGTGAATTCCATCCGGTTGCGGCCGTAGACCAGCGAGGTGTCCATGTCCCACTCGCCGAGCTTCCACTCGACGCCGCCGGCGAGCGACAGGTCCTCCACGTCCGGATTGATCAGCGGCAGGAAGCCGTCCGGATAGATGGCGGTGATGTTGCGATCGTCGAGGGCGCGGCGGAAGAAGCCGGCCGAAGTCGAGTCGCGGTTCTGGTAGCTGGCCCAGCCGTAGAGCCTAGTGGTGTCGGAGACGTCATAGCCGCCGTTGGCGAACAGGGTCCACTGCTCGATGTCGGGCTCGCCGAACCAGGCGTTGTAGCGGTCGAAGGTGGCTTCGCGCGGGTCGAAGGGGCCGCTGGTCGAGTATTGCCGCCGCCAGTCGGGGGCGGTGCGGATGGTCTTCTTCTGGTCGAGGAATTCCGCCGCGATCGTGACGTGACCGGCTTCGCCGAGGGGAAGGCCGACCCAGCCGCTCAGGTTGATCGTCTCGCCGTCGTTGCGCGAGTAGTTCTTCTTGTCGTCGACCGTGTAGTTCGCGCCGGCGGGCACAGCATCCACCAGCGTCTTCACCTTGGTGATCCGCTCGCCGTAGGTGGCGGTGATGTTGCCGCCCTCGCGGGCGTCGCGCAGGCGCACGTTGATCACGCCAGCGATGGCGTCCGACCCGTACTGGGCCGAGGCGCCGTCCCGCAGGACTTCGATCGACTGCACCATGGCGGCCGGGATGGTGTTCATGTCGACGGCGGACGAACCGCGGCCGATCGTGCCGTTGATGTTGACCAGCGAGGCCGAGTGGCGGCGCTTGGAGTTGACCAGCACCAGCGTCTGGTCGGGCGCGAGGCCCCGCAGGGTCGCCGGACGGATCGTGTCGGTGCCGTCGGCCAGGCCCGGCCGCGGGAAGTTGAACGAGGGCAGGGCGACCGACAGCGCCTGGTTCACCTCGGTGATGCCCGCCTTACTCAGCTCGGCGCCGCCGATGACGTCCACGGGCGCTGCGGTCTGCAGCGCCGAGCGGTTGGCGACGCGGGTGCCGGTGACGATGACTTCCGTGACCTCGGAATCGGAGGCCTGGGCGGCGGCCGTCTCGACGGCCAGTAGGCTCGCGGCCGAGGCGGCGGCGAACAGGAGGTGGCGATAGCGCATGTAGCTCCCCTGGAAGGCGGCCGGATGGTGCTATCTCCGGCCTACATCAGGACAAGCTAGGAAGCGTCGCTTTTGACGGAAATGATAATATTGCAACAAAGCAAAACAAACGGCGCGGGGTGTGACCCCCGCGCCGCTGTTAAGTCGCCTAGTAGACCTTAGCCGTCAGGCCTCGGTGAACTCCTGGGCCAGCTGGCCAGCGCCGCCTTCGAGGAGGTCGGCGGCGGCCTGTTCGGCAGCCACGCGCTCTTCTTCGAACTGGGCGTTGATGACGTTCTCGCCGCGCGCCTGGCGGTCGGCTTCGTCCTGGCTGCGCGCGATGTTCAGGGTGACGGTGACCGTCACTTCCGAATGCAGGCGCACCTTCACCTCGTGCAGGCCGAGCGTCTTGATCGGCTTGTCCAGCACGACCATCGCGCGCTCGATCTTGCCGCCTTCGGCGTTGACCGCGTCGGCCACGTCACGACCGGCGACCGAGCCGTAGAGCTGACCGCTCTCGCCCGCCTGACGGATCATGATGTAGGACGTGCCGTCCAGCTTCTCGCCGGACTTGCCGGCCGCTTCCTTGGCCTTCGCGTTGCGGGCCTCGATCTCGGCGCGCTGGGCTTCGAAGACCTTGAGGTTGGCCGCGTTGGCGCGGAGCGCCTTCTGGCGGGGCAGCAGGAAGTTGCGGGCGAAGCCGTCCTTGACGTTCACGACGTCGCCGAGGGTGCCCCAGCCTTCCAGCCGTTCGAGCAGAATGACTTTCATCTGAGCCTCCCCCTTACTTCACGACGTAGGGGAGCAGCGCCAGGAAGCGGGCGCGCTTGATGGCCTTGGCCAGCTCGCGCTGCTTCTTGGCGGAGACCGCGGTGATGCGGCTCGGCACGATCTTGCCACGCTCGGACACGTAGCGCTGGAGCAGCTTCACGTCCTTGTAGTCGATCTTCGGGGCGTTGGCGCCGGAGAACGGGCAGACCTTGCGGCGGCGGAAGAACGGGCGGCGCTGGCCACCCGCGGCGGCGCCGGCGGCCGGAGCCGGGGCGGCGGAGGTTTCGTCAGTCATCTGATGAGCCTCCCTTTCTTAAAACTGCGGGGCGTCGTCGCGGCGTTCGCGGTCGCGATCGCGGCGGGCGAGGATCGGCGAAAGCTCGAGGTCGAGCTCTTCGACACGCACGGTCATGTAGCGCAGCACGTCTTCGTTGATCGACAGCTGGCGTTCCATTTCCTTGACGATGTCGGCCGGGGCGTCGATCGCCAGCAGGGAATAGTGACCCTTGCGGTTCTTCTTGATCCGGTAGGTGAGGTTCCGGAGGCCCCAGTACTCGATTTTCGCGACGTTGCCGCCGCCTTCCTCGATGAGGTGCTTCAGCTGATCGTTGAGGGCTTCGGCTTGCTGCGGCGAGATATCCTGCCGCGAGATAACGACGTGCTCGTAGAGCGCCATGGTTTCCTTCTTCCGTTGGTGGAGGGCGGCGCGTCCAGTGGCGGAAGTCCGCTGGACACGATGGATCCCTGGCGCGGCGGCCGGGAGTTTCCCGACCCATTAGATCTCCGCGTGAGACCGCCTTCCGTGAAGAGGCGCGCACATAGGGGAAAAGCCGAGCGCGGGCAAGGGTTTTCGGCCGCGCTCGGTCGTGGTCGAGCGGCGCTACTTCTTCGCCTTGAACGCCTTCACGGCTCCGAGCGTCTGGTTGACGTGTTCGGTCGGGTTCATCTCGGAGTGTACGTGCAGCACCTGGCCCGCGGGCGAGATCACGTAGGAGGTGCGGTTGGAGATGCCGGCCGGCAGCGTCGCGTCGTACTCCTTGGCGACCTTGGCGCCCGGGTCGGCGGCCACCGGGAACTTGCCCGAGCACTTGTCGGTGTCGGCCGAGACGCGCTGCAGCTGGTCGAGCTTGCCGGCCGTGACGCCAATGACCGTGGCCCCGTTCGCCTGGAACTGCGGGATCGCGTCGGCGAACATCTTGGCTTCGATGTTGCAGCCGGGCGTGTCGGCGGCCGGGAAGAAGTAGACGACCACCGGGCCCTTCTTGCGGGCCTCGGCGAGCGAGAAGGTGAGCGGCTTGCCGGCCTGGAAGCCCTGGAGCGTGAAGTCGGGCGCCTTGGCCCCTTCTTTCAGCGCGGCGAGCGCTGGCGTGGCGGCGAGGGCGGCGACAGCCGCGAGCAGGGCGATCCGGGTCATGGCTCTTTATCCTTCGGGGGCGGCGGGCGGTTCAGTTGAATACCCGACTTTCGATGCGCGCAAGGGTCAGTTCGTCAGCCGTTCGGCTGCACCAAGATCTTCACGTGCGCCTCTGGATCACCCAGGGCCATGAAGGCGCCGGCAACGCCGTCAAGCGGCACCTTGCCGGTGACCAGGCCGTCGACGTCGATGATCCCTTCCGCCAGCTGGCGAAGCGTCAGGGCAAACTCATCGGGCGTGTAGCCGAACACGAAGGTGAGCTCGATCTCCTTGGTGATGGCGATCGAGGGTTCGATCCTGTCGGTCTCCATGCACACGCCGGCCACGACGATCTGCGCCCCTGAGGGCGCCGCCTCGATCAACGACTGCAGCACGCCGGGCGAACCCACGCACTCGAACACGACGGGGCGGGCGATGGCGTTGCCCATCATCTGCATCATCGACTGGGCGGCGCGGCTCCTGGGCACGCCTAGCGCCTCCCAGCGCTCGTGCGGGTTCTCGACCGCGGGGTCGACGACAATGTCGGCGCCCAGCTTCTCGGCGGCCGCGCGGCGGCGGGGCGAGAAGTCGGCGGCGATCACCGGGCCGTGGCCCATCGCCTTCAATGCCCCGATCACTGCTAGGCCCACGGGCCCGCAACCCACCACCAGCGACACCGACTTCGGCTCCAACCGCGCCTTCGCGACCGCATGCGCCCCGACCGCGAAGGGCTCGGTGAGCGCGGCCTTGTCGGTGGGCAGGCCGTTCGGGACCTCCAGGACCATCGCTTCGCTCAGCAGCATCTGCTCGGCGAAACCGCCCGGCAGGCGGTTGGAGAAGCCCAGCATCTCGGCCCCCATGCCGTGCATCGTCACGGGCACGCTCACCACCCGCGCCCCCGCCTTCAGGGTCTTGGGCGAGCCGGGTCCATGGTCGAGAATCTCGGCGCAGAACTCGTGGCCGAAGACGGTGTCGGCCGTCGGATCGAAGCCGTTGTCGAGGCCACCGGCGCGCCGCGACAGGTCGATCATGTGTTCCATGTGGTGGAGCGCGTGCAGGTCCGAGCCGCAGATCCCGCAGGCGAGGGTCTTCACGAGCAGCTGGCCCTCGGCCGGCTTGAGGTCGGCGATCTCGTCGCAGACCAGTTGCTTGTTGCGCCGGATCACAGCCCGCATGCGTTACCCCCCGAACTCGTCTTTCTTGTCTGCGTGAGTTCTATCCCCTAACCCTCGCGCCTCGGAATCACCAGGAACGGGATCGCCATGACCCTTGCCTTTCTCTTCCCCGGACAGGGCAGCCAGGCCATCGGCATGGGCCAGGAGCTGGCCGAAGCCTTCGCCTCGGCGCGCGAGGTGTTCCAGGAAGTGGACGAGGCCCTGAAGCAAAAGCTCTCGGCGCTGATGAAGGACGGACCCGAGGATCAGCTCACCCTCACCGAGAACGCCCAGCCGGCGCTGATGGCGGTGAGCGTCGCGGTCATGCGGACGCTGGAGACGGAGTTCGGCGTCAGCCTTGAGAAGGCCGCGTTCGTCGCCGGTCACAGTCTCGGCGAATACTCGGCGCTGGCCTCGGCGGGGGCGATCAGCCTCCCGGACACCGCGCGCCTCCTGAAGCTGCGCGGCCAGGCGATGCAGCGGGCCGTGCCCGTGGGGCAGGGCGCCATGGCCTCGCTGATCGGACCCAAGGCCGACGTGGCGCTGGCCGAGGAAGCCGCCAAGGCGGGTTCCGCCGTCGGCGTCTGCGTCGTGGCCAACGACAACAACGCCGGCAATGTCGTGATCTCCGGCGACAAGCCCGCGGTCGACGCGGCGATCGAGAAGGCCAAGGAACTCGGCGCACGGGCGATCCTGCTCAACGTGTCCGCGCCCTTCCACTGTCCCCTGATGCAGCCCGCCGCCGACGAGATGGCCGACGCCCTGGCCGGCGCGACGATCGTCAGCCCGCGGGCGCCGCTGGTGGCCAACGTCACCGCCCAGCCCACCAACGATCCCGAGGCGATCCGCCGGATGCTCGTCGAGCAGGTCACGGGCCGCGTCCGTTGGCGCGAGAGCGTCACCTGGATGGCCGAGAATGGCGTCACCCGCTTTGCCGAGGCGGGCGCTGGTAAGGTGCTGTCGGGCATGGCCAAGCGGATCGCGCCCGACGCCGAGGCCACGCCGCTCAACGGCCCGGCCGACCTCGAAGCCTTCGCCAAGTCGCTCTGAGAGGGACCATGTTCGACCTGACCGGCAAGACCGCCCTCGTCACCGGCGCCACCGGCGGCATCGGCGCCGAGATCGCCAAGACCCTGCATGCCTGCGGGGCCAGCGTCGTCCTCTCCGGCACCCGCGAGGCGGTGTTGCAGGAGCTGGCCGCCAGCCTCGGGGAGCGCACCGCGATCGCGCCGGCGAATCTCTCCGACTCGGCCGCTGTCGACGGCTTGATCGAGGCGGCCGAGACCGCGGCGGGCACCCCGCTGGACATCCTGGTGGCCAACGCCGGCATCACCAAGGACGGCCTGCTCATGCGGATGAAGGACGAGGACTGGGAGACGGTCCTCAAGGTCAACCTCGAGAGCTATTTCCGCCTCAGCCGGGCAGCGATGCGCGGGATGATGAAGCGCCGCTTCGGCCGCATCATCGGCATCACCTCGGTGGTGGGGGTCACGGGCAATCCCGGGCAGACCAACTACGCCGCCTCGAAGGCGGGAATGATCGGCTTTTCCAAGGCGTTGGCCAAGGAAGTGGCCAGCCGTGGAATCACCGTCAATTGCGTGGCGCCGGGCTTCATCGAGAGTCCGATGACCGACGAGCTGAACGAGCAGCAGAAAGCCCAGATCCTCGGCACGATTCCCGCCGGTCGGCTGGGCTCGGGGGGTGACGTGGCCGCCGCGTGCGCCTATCTGGCGTCCGACGAAGCCGGCTACGTGACCGGCCAGACCCTGCACGTGAACGGCGGCATGGCGATGATCTGACTATCGCCAAGCCTGGGGAACATGCTACCCGGCCCCCGAATT
>NZ_DASWTE010000206.1:0-12352 GCF_036402295.1 Phenylobacterium sp. | reverse complement strand
GCGGATGGCGGCGAAGAACTCGCGGTCCTGCAGCTCGATACCGTTCATCGAGACGTCCACCTTGGAGACGTCGATCGGCTGCTCCTTGCCGTCGACGAGGTCGTCGTAGCGGGCGATGTAGGTGCCGTTGTCGCAAATGTAGCGGAAGAAGGTGCCCAGCGGCCCGTCGTTGTTGAACGAGAGGCTGAGGGTGCAGACCGCGCCCGACGGGACCTTCAGCTGGATCGACATGTCCATGGCGATGCCCAGCTCGGGATGCATCGGCCCCTGGACGCCGCGGGCGACGCTGATCTCCTCGCCGGTCTGGTAGGCGAAGAGGTCCACGGTGTGGGCCGCGTGGTGCCACAGCAGGTGGTCGGTCCAGCTGCGCGGCTGGCCGAGCGCGTTCAGGTTCTTGCGGCGGAAGAAGTACGTCTGCGCGTCCATTTGCTGGATGTTGAGCTCGCCGGAGCGGATACGCTTGTGGATCCACTGGTGCGAGGGATTGAAGCGCCGAGTGTGGCCGCACATGGCGACGAGCCCGGTGCGGCGCGCCGTCTCCACGAGCCGCTCGGCGTCGGCCAGGTGGTCGGCCATGGGAATCTCGACCATCACGTGTTTGCCCGCCTCGAGGCACTGGATGGCCTGGGCGGCGTGGATCGGCGTGGGCGTGGCCAAGAGCGCGGCCTCCACGCCCGGCTGGGCCAACGCCTCGGCCAGGTCGAGCGTCCAGTGCCCGATCCCGAACCGCTCGGCTGTCGCCTTCGTAGCCTCGGCCACGCCGCCCGCCAGGCTGACGACCTCGACATCCGGAATCGCGGCGATCGCCTCCAGGTGCTTGACGCCGAACGCACCCTCGCCGGCCAGGATCACTCTCATTCGGGTCTACTCCAGGGGCAGGCCGACATAGTTTTCGGCCATCACGGTCTGTGCGGCGCGGGAGCCGCGGATGTACGCCAACTCGGCGGTCTGCATCCGGCGGTCGAACCCCGTCATGTCGGGGAACCGATGAGTAAGACCCGTGAACCACCATGAGAACCGCTCAGCCTTCCAGACCCGGGCCAGCGCGCGGTCCGAGTAGCGGTCGAAGGCGGCGTCCGAGCCGGTGCGGTAGTACTCGGTCACGGCCTCGCTCAGCATGATCACGTCCGACGCCGCCAGGTTCAGGCCCTTGGCGCCCGTGGGCGGCACGATGTGGGCGGCGTCGCCGGCCAGGAACAGGCGGCCGTAGCGCATGGGTTCGGTCACGAAGCTGCGCAGCGGCGCGATGCTCTTCTCGAACGACGGGCTGCGGGTGACGCGGCCGCCCGCTGAGCGACCCAGCCGCAGGCATAGCTCGTCCCAGAACCGATCGTCGGGCCAGTCCTCGATCCGTTGGTCCAGGCTGCATTGAATGTAGTAGCGGCTCCGCGTGGGCGACCTCATGCTGGCCAGCGCGAAGCCGCGCTCGTGGTTGGAATAGATGAGCTCGTGGTCGCACGGCGGCGCCTCGGCCAGCACACCCAGCCAACCGAAGGGATAGACCCGCTCGAAGGTCGCCAGGGCCTCGGCCGGGATGCTGGTGCGGCTCACGCCGTGGAATCCGTCGCAGCCGGCGATCACGTCGCAATCGAGCCGGTGCTCGAGGCCGTCTTGGCGCCAGGTGACATAGGGCTGTGGGGAGCCGATGTCGTGGAGGGCGGCGTCGTGGGCGTCGAACATGATCTCCACGCCACGCGGGCCAGCCGCGTCGAAGAGGTCCCGCATCACCTCCTGCTGGCCGTAGACCACGACGGCGGAGCCGCCGGTGAGCGCCGCCATGTCGATGCGGAAAACCTCGCCGTCGCAGGCCAGGTTCGTGCCCGTATGGACCAGCCCCTCCTCGCGCAGGCGGCGGTCGAGACCCAGGCGGGCCATCAGGTCGACGGTGACCTGTTCCAGGACGCCGGCGCGGACGCGGCCTTCCACATAGTCGCGGTCCCGTCGCTCGATCACGACGCAGTCCACGTCCGCCTGGCGCAGCAGGTGGGCGAGGAGCATGCCGGCCGGACCGGCGCCGATGATGGCGACCTGGGTTCGCCGGCGGCTACCGCTCATGGAGGCTCGCCTTCAACGTCATCAGGGTCGCCGCGAGACCGGCGACCACCACCACGGGCGCCATGGCCGCGGCCACGCCGCCGGCGGTGAAGCCCGCGCCGAGCAACTGTCCTGCGACCAGCGGGCCGGCGATCGAACCCAGGCGGCCCACGGCGACCGAGGCGCCAGTGGCGAGACCTCGCGAGGCGGCCGGGTAGTACATCGGCGTCACCCCGTAGAGGGAGTACTGCGCGCCCAGCAGGCAGAAGCCCGCAGCGGCCGCGCAGAACAGGATCGGGATCAGCGCCTGCGACAGCGCCAGCCCCAGCATGGCCGCCAGGAGGCCGAGATACGCCATCGCGACCGGGGCCCGCGCGCCGACGCGGTCGACGATGCGGCCCAGCGCAAGCGCGCCCGCGACGCTGGCGAGGTTGAAGGCCATGGCGGCCTGGGCGCCGGCGGTGGCGGGGAGGCCGCGCGCCGTCACCAGGCTCGGCAGCCAGTTCAGCAGCAGGTACAGGACGAGAAGCGTCAGGCCGAAGGTCAGCCACAAGAGCAGGGTGACCAACGCGCGTCCGCCGCCGAACAGGGTTGCTACGCCGCCCTCGGGCGGAGCCGCCGCCGCCGGCTTCGCGCCCCGGGTTTCGGGCATCAGGAAGATCAGGGCCGGCAGCAGGAGGAGCGGCAGGACGCCGCCAACAAGGAAGATGCTGCGCCAGTCGAAGTGGTCGAACGCAAATGCCGCGAAGAGGGCCGCCGAGGCGCCGCCGGCGGGCATGCCGCAGAACATGGCGGTCACGGTGCGGGTCCGCTTGGCAGGGCCGGCCACCTCCAGCGCGATCGCCACCAGGACGGGCATGGCCACGCCCAGGCCCAGGCCGGTCGCCAGGCGTGCGGCCAGCAGCGACGGATAGTCGGCCGCCACCATGGTCGCCAGGGTGGCCAGCCCGAACATCGCCACCGCCGCGGCCAGCAGCAGCTTGCGGCCCATGCGGTCGGCGAGCCAGCCGCCGATCAACGCGCCCACCACGAGCCCCGCCATGCCGCCGCCGAAGGCGATCCCCGCCTCGCCGGGCGAGAGGCCCAGCGCCGGGATCAGCTTCGGCGCCGCCACCCCGATCGCCTGGATGTCGTAGCCCTCAAGCAGGGCCACGGCGAAGCAGAGGGGGACGGCCGCGCCGGTGCGGGCGGCGGCCTTGGCGGCGGGGATCGCGGTCATGTGTCCTCCTCGTGCGCTCCGCCTCTGGCGGGCGGTGGCGCTGGAACTAGCGGCGGTAGCTGGCGAGACCGGGCTTGTAGCTCTTCTCGTCGATGAACTGGCGGATGCCTTCCTTGCGGCCCTCGGTCTTGTCGAGGTGGTTGGCCGCTTCCTGGCGGACCACCAGATAGTCTTCCGCGTCGTCGTAGGTCATGTCGATGACCCGCTTGAAGGCGTCCTTGGCGGCCTTCACCGTCACCGGATTCTTCGCCAGCAGCACGTCGGCCAGGGCGCGAACGCGGCCACGGAGATCTCCCAGCGGCACGGACTCGTTGACCAGCCCCAGCTCGGCGGCCTTCTGCCCGCCCAGCATCTCGCCGGTCAGGATGTAGTACATGGCCTGGCGCTGGTTCATCAGCTGCTCGACCACCTTGGTCGCGCCGCCGCCAGGCAGGATGCCCCAGTTGATCTCCGAAAGGCCGAACTGGGCTTCGTCGGCGGCGATGGCCAGGTCGCAGGCGAACAGGGGCGCGAAGGCGCCGCCGAAGCACCAGCCGTTGACCATGGCGATGGTCGGCTTCTCGAACCAGCGCAGACGCCGCCACCAGCCGTAGCTGTCGCGCTGGGCGCGTCGGGTGGCCATGTGGCCCTTGGCTTCGGTCTCGCGGAAATATTCCTTGAGGTCCATGCCCGCGGAGAAGGACGTTCCCTCGCCGGTCAGCACCAGGACGCCGCAGCGATCGTCGTCTTCCAGGTCGTCGAGCACGTCGTGCATCACCCGGTTGAGGGTGGGGTTCATGCAGTTGCGCTTGTCGGGGCGGTTCAGGGTGACCCAGGCGACTCCGTTGTCGAAGTCGACCTTGACGACGCCCTCGTAGGGTTCGGTGGACATGGGGATTCCGTTCGCTCTCGATGTCAGATGGGGAAGTGGCCGGACTGGGTCTCGATGGTGATCCAGCGCAAGTCGGTGAATTCGGCGATGCCGGCCTTGCCGCCGAAGCGGCCCCAGCCGCTGGCCTTGACGCCGCCGAACGGCATCTGGGCCTCGTCGTGCACGGTGGGGCCATTGACGTGGCAGATGCCCGACTGGATCTGCCGGGCGACCTTGAGGCCGCGGGCGATGTCGCGGGTGAAGACCGCGGCCGAGAGTCCGTATTCGGTGTCGTTCGCGACCGCGATGGCCTCCGCCTCGTCCTTCACGCGGACGATGCTGACCGAGGGGCCGAAGGACTCCTCGGCGTAGATCGCCATGACCGGCGTGACGTGGTCGAGCACGGTGGCCGACATAAGCACGCCGTCGGCCTCGCCGCCGGCCACGATCTGCGCGCCTTTGGCCACGGCGTCATCCACGAGACCCTGCACGCGGGCGGCGGCGGCCTTGTCGACCACTGCGCCCAGCGGCGTCTTCGCCTCCAGCGGATCGCCCGCGACGAGGGTGCGGGCCTTGGCGGCGAACATCTCGACGAAAGCGTCGGCCACCGCGTCCACGACGACGATCCGCTCGGTCGACATGCAGATCTGACCCTGGTTCATGAAGGCGCCGAAGGCGGCCGCCTTGACGGCCTCGGCCAGGTCGGCGTCTTCCAGCACCAGCAGCGGCGCCTTGCCGCCCAGCTCCAGCAGCACCGGTTTCATGTGCTCGGCGCCCAGGCGGGCGATGATCTTCCCGACCTTCGTGGAACCCGTGAAATTGATCCGCTTCACGGCGGGGTGGGCGACCAGGGCTTCGACCACGGCAGGGGCGTCGGCGGGGGCGTTGGTGATCACGTTGAGCACGCCCGGCGGCAGGCCAGCGTCGCGGAAGGCGTCGCCAATCAGGCGGTGGGTGCGCGGGCAGACCTCGGAGGCCTTCAACACCACCGCGTTGCCGCAGGCCAGCGGCGTGGCGACAGCGCGCACGCCGAGGATCACAGGGGCGTTCCACGGCGCGATCCCGACGACCACGCCGACCGGCTGGCGCACGGCCATGGCGATGCAGCCCGGCTTGTCGGAGGGGATCACCTCGCCGGCGATCTGGGTGGTCATGGCGGCCGCCTCGCGGATCATGCCGGCCGCCAGCATCACGTTGAAGCGGGCCCACCCCTCGGTGGCGCCGATCTCCTCGCGCATGGCCGCCACGAAATTGCCGGCCAAAGCCTCGAGGCGGTCCGCGGCGCGGGCCAGGATCGCACGGCGGGCATTGGGGCCGAGCTCGGACCAGCCGGGGAACGCGGCCGCGGCGGAGTTGGCCGCGGCGTGGGCGTCGGCGGGGCTGGCGGCGGCTGCTCGGGTGGCCACCGTGCCTGCGATCGGGTCAAGCCGGTCGAAGCAGGCTTGGCCGGTCGCCTCCACGTCCTTACCGTCGATCAGCAGGGCGAGGCGCGGCTTCGCGGCGATCTGGTCCATGGTGTTCCTCCGGCCTGCGGCGAGATCGTTCGGTGCTCGCGGTCAAATAGGTATATGACATAACAATAATTGGATGTCATCATCTAAAAGTGGCCGGAACACGCAGCGCCGGGGGTTCCCTGCTGGGGGCAGAAAGATGAGAGAATTCAAAGACCAATGAGCAAGTCGCGTACCTCGGCCGCCACACGTGAAGTCGCCGATCCCGACTCGCCTGGAGTCGCTCTGGGCGGGCTCGACGCGCAGATCGGCTTCGTCCTGCGCCTGGCGCAGGTGGCGGTCTTCAAGGACCTGATCGAGGCGCTGCGTCCGTTCGGGTTGCGTCCGACGGACTTCTCGGTGCTGCTCGTTATCGAGGCCACGCCGGGCCTGAAGCAACAGGCAGTGGGCGAGGCGCTGAGCATCCAGCGGCCCAACCTGGTGACCATCATCGACCAGCTCGAAGGCCGCGGCCTCGTGAAGCGCGGCGCCGCGCCGGGCGACCGCCGCTCCTACGCGCTGGCGCTGACTCCCGACGGGGAGAAGCTGCTTGCCCAGGCCAAGGCGGCCCACCTGGAGCACGCCGATCGCGTGACCGCTGCCCTGGGCGACGACATGGACAAGCACATGGTGCTGGAGGCGCTCAGCCGGATCGCGGGAATGGCTTGACGTATGTCACATAACAATTATCCAATATAAGAAGAAGAGCGCACGCCTCGGCGACGCGCCAGGAAGCGTCATAGGGAGGCGGCCGTCCACGCGCCGCGCCGTAAGATGGATCAGGCCCAGCGCCCGTGCGCCGACGGACCGGCCAGGCTGGCCCGCCATGCGCGGGAGATTCCCGGCAAGACCGCCTGTATCGACCTCGGCTCGGGGCGACGCCTGACCTATTCGGCGCTCGACGCCTGGGTGGACCGGTGCGCCGCGTGGCTGGAGGCCGAGCTCGGCGCGCCGGCTGGGGAGCGCGTCGCGACGCTTTCGCGCAACAGCATCGACGTGCTCTCGCTGCAGCTCGCCTGCGCACGGGTCGGCGCGATCTTCCAGCCCCTCAACTGGCGGCTGCCCGGGCCGGAGCTGGCGGTACTCGTGGATGACGCGGGCCCGCGGCTCTTGGTGTACGAGCCTGAGTTCGCGCCCGCCCTGGCCGCCTTGGCGAGGTTCAAGGGCACAACCCTGGTCGCGTTCGACGCAGGGCCAGCCGGGTTCGCCGCCCGCGTCGCCGCGTCGCCGCCGTTGCCGGTCCGCGCTGTGGCGGCGCCGGACGAGGCGCCTGCGACCCTGCTCTACACGTCAGGCACCACCGGCCGGCCCAAGGGCGCGATGATCTCGGAGCGGAACGCCCGGGCCTGCGCCGAGAGCTTCGCGGCGGTCGGGAAGGTGGGGCCCGACGCGGTGTTCCTCTGCGACATGCCGATGTTCCACACCGTCGGTCTCTACGCGGTCTGTCGCACGACGCTGCACGTGGGCGCGACGCTGGTGATCTCGCCGAAGTTCGAAGCGGGCGAGACCCTGCGCCGGCTGGCCGATCCGGAGCTCGGGATCACCCACTTCTTCTGCGTGCCGCAAATGGCCCAGATGATGCGCCAGGAGCCGGGCTTCTCGCCGGCGGCCCTCGCCCGGCTGACGGCGCTGTGCACCGGCGGCGCCCCGATCCCCGCGGCCGTGATCCACCGCTGGGTCGACGACGGCGTAATGATCATCGACGGCTATGGCATGACCGAGAGCGGCACCGTGCTGGGGATGCCGATCGGCGACCTGGATCTGGTGCGGGCCAAGGCAGGATCGGCCGGCCGACCGGCGCCGGGCGTGGCGGTGCGGCTGGTGGCGCCCGACGGCCGTGACGTCGCCGACGGCGAGGTCGGTGAGCTGTGGCTCAAGGGCCAGAACATCACCGCCGGCTACTGGGCGCGGCCCGAGGCGACGGCCGAGGCGTTCCGGGATGGTTGGCTGAAGACCGGCGACGCCGCGCGGCGCGACGCCGACGGCTTCTACTTCCTGGTGGACCGCTGGAAGGACATGTTCATCTCGGGCGGGGAGAACGTGTATCCGGCCGAGATCGAGGCGGCGATCCTGGAACTGGAGGGTGTCTCGGAAGTGGCGGTGGTCGGCGCGCCCGACGCCCGCTGGGGCGAGACCGGCATCGCCTATGTGGTCCCGACGCCCGGGGCCGCGCTTACCGCGGAGGCTGTGACCGCCCATTGCCGCGCGCGGCTCGCGGGCTACAAGCGGCCCCGAGTGGTGGAAGTGACCTCCGACCTGCCGCGCACCGGCTCCGGAAAAGTGCGCAAGGACCTTCTGAAGGCGCGCCACCGCGCCACGTCGCAGACGCCCGCCTGACTGACCGTTGAACCCAGGCCTGCCGCCGCTTGACAGACATGGCTGGCCTGGCTTCATTGTATACAAGAACGAGGAACTCGCGAGATGACCGCCCGGCCCACCTTCCCGATGAACGCCTGGTACGCGGCCGCCTGGGACGCCGAGGTGAAGCGCGAGCTGCTGCCGCGGACGATCTGCAACAAGAAGATCGTGTTGTATCGCAAAGAGAATGGCGATGCCGCGTGCCTGGAAGACGCCTGCTGGCACCGGCTGCTGCCGCTGTCGATGGGCAAGCTCCGCGGCGACGACGTTCAGTGCGGATATCATGGTCTTGTATTCAATTCGCACGGCCGCTGCGTGCGGATGCCGTCGCAGGAGACGATCAACCCGTCGGCCTGCGTGCGCAGCTTCCCGATCGTCGAGAAGCACCGCTTCGTCTGGATCTGGCCGGGCGATCCGGCGCTGGCCGATCCCGCCCTCGTGCCGGACCTGCACTGGAACCACGATCCGGCCTGGGCCGGCGACGGCAAGGTGATCCACGCGAAGTGCGACTATCGCCTGATCGTCGACAACCTGATGGACCTGACGCACGAGACCTACATCCACAGCTCGAGCATCGGGAACGAGGCCGTCGCCGAGGCGCCGTTCGATGTCACCTGTGGCGACAAGACCGCCATGGTCACCCGCTGGATGATCGACATCGACCCGCCGCCCTTCTGGCGTCAGCAGCTGGGAAAGCCCGGTAACGTCGACCGCTGGCAGATCATCCGTTTCGAAGCGCCGTGCACCGTGGCCATCGACGTGGGCGTCGCGCCGGCCGGGACGGGGGCGCCGCAGGGCGACCGCAGCCAGGGCGTGAGCATGGTGGTGATCAACACCATCACGCCGGCCACCGAGAAGACCTGCCACTACTTCTGGGCCAACGTCCGCGACTACCAGCTGGGCGAGCAGAAGGTGACGACCCAGATCCGTGACGCCATCACCAAGGTGTTCGCCGAGGACGAGGCGATCGTGGAGGCCCAGCAACGGGCGATCGACGAGCACCCCGACCACATCTTCTACAACCTCAACATAGACGCCGGCGCGATGTGGGCCCGGCGCCTGATCGACCGGATGGTGGACGCCGAGCACCCGGCCGCTATGGCGGCGGAGTAGCCCCGCGTGTCCCAGACCGTCTCGGCGCTGCTGCAGCTGCGCGACCTGATCCTGAGCGGCGAGCTGGCGCCCGGCCAACGTCTGCAGGAGCTGGCCGTGGTCGACCGCCTGGGCGTCTCGCGCACGCCGGTGCGCGCGGCGCTGGCCCGACTGCAGGAGGAGGGGCTGGTCGAGGCCATTCCGTCCGGCGGCTATGCGGTTCGCGCCTTCTCCGAGCAGGAGGTCAACGAGGCCATCGAGCTACGCGGCGTGCTGGAGGGTCTGGCCGCGCGCCTGGCCGCCGAGAAGGGCGCCAGTCCCGAGCGCCTCGCGCCGCTGAAGGCCTGCCTCGCCGAGATCGACGCGGTGGTCGGCGCCCCGCGTCTCACCGAGGCGGACTTCGAGCGCTACGTGGAGCTGAACGCCCGCTTCCACGAACAGCTCGTGGCGCTGGCCGACAGTCCGATGCTGGCTCAGCAGATCGCGCGGGCCTACGCGCTGCCGTTCGCCTCGCCGAGCGGCTTCGTGATGGTTCAGGCGATGCAGCCGCAGGCGCGCCACATCCTCAGTGTCGCCCAAGACCAGCACCGCTGCGTCGTCGAGGCCATCGAGAACCGCGAGGGCGCCCGTGCGGAATCGATCATGCGCGAGCACGCCCGGCTCGCCCGCCGCAACCTGGAACTGGCGATGCGTGACCAGGACGCCCTGCGCCAGGTGCGTGGCGCCGCCCTGATCGCCCCGCGCCGCGCCTAAGGAACTCCTATGCGATACGTCGACCATTGGGACACCGTCGTCGTCGCGGCGATCCGCGATGCGGCCCCGCAGGTGCGCGAGCTCACGCTCGAGACGCCTTGGACCGGGCCGCACACGCCAGGCGCGCACATCGACGTCGAGGTGCTGATCGATGGGCGGCCGGACATGCGGTCGTATTCGCTGGTGGGCGAGGGTGGCGGCGCCCTTCGCCGGATCGCCGTGAAGGGCGAGCCGCGTTCGCGCGGAGGGTCGCGCTACATGTGGTCGCTCCAGCCTGGCGCACGGCTGAAGGTGACGCCGCCCACGAACAGCTTCGAGCTGTCGCTGGAGCCCGCGCCCTATCTGCTGGTGGCCGGCGGGATCGGCGTGACGCCCATGGTCGGGATGGCGAGCGTGCTGGGCCGCCGCGGCGCCGAGGTGGCGATGCTGTACGCCGGCCGCAGCCGGGGCGAGATGGCCTATCTCGACGAACTGGGGGCCGCGCTCGGCCGGCGGCTGGCGGTCTTCGCCGACGACGAGGCCGGCGGCCCGCCCGACCTGGCGGCGGCGTTCGCGGCCCTGGCGCCCGACGCCCAGGCCTATGTCTGCGGGCCGGTCCCGATGCTGGACTCCGCTCGCGCCGCTTGGGCCGCAGCCGGCCGGCCCGCGACGCGCCTGCGTTTCGAGACCTTCGGCTCCAGCGGGCGCTATCCGAACGCGGCGTTCACCGTCCGCGCGCCGCGCCTTGGCGTCGAAATAGAGGTTCCCGAGACGCGCTCGATGCTGGACGCCCTGGCCGAGGCCGGCGTCGAGGTGCTGGCCGACTGCCGCCGCGGCGAATGCGGGCTATGCGCCCTGGACGTGGTCGCCGCCGACGGCGTCATCGACCATCGCGACGTGTTCCTGAGCGAGGGCCAGCGCGACGAGGGCCGCAAGATCTGCGCCTGCGTCTCGCGCATGGCTGGCGGCGTGATCACGATCGAGCCGCCGTGGCGCGGCGATGTGTCCACCACGCCAAGCAAGGTGTTCGGCTGACAGCTTCGCCGTTATCGGTTATATGACATAACATTCGAAGACGCCGGACCGAAGCGACGTGGAGATCGCCGTCCGGTAGGGGGAGGGCCGATGCTGCAGCAGGGCTTGGACGCAGGGGTCGCCCGCACTTTGGTGCGTGGGCTGGATGCCTGGAACGGCGTCGTGAACGGCGCCTTCGAGAACATCACCGTGGACGCTGCGGACGACTCGTTCGAGGGCGTGATGGACGTGCGCCGGTTCGGCGGGCTGGACCTGTCGCGGATCGCCTCCAGCGCGGCCATCGTCCGCCGTCACCGCCCGTCCGGCGGGCGTGAGCATGCGCGGTACTTCAAGCTCCACATCCAGGAGACCGGCTCGAGCCTCAATCTCCAGGACGGCCGCGAGGCGGTGCTGGAGCCGGGCGACCTGATGCTGTGCGATTCCTCGCGGCCCTACAGCATCCGCTTCGACCAGCCCAACCGCATGCTGGTGCTGCGCCTGCCCGAGGACCGGGTCGCGGCGCGGTTCGAGGATCCCGACGCCCTGGTCGGCCGCCGCCTCGGCGTCGAGAGCCTGGGCGCCTCGCTGCTCTCGGCCTTTGTGCACAACCTCTGGGCCGCCCCCTCCGCCGCCGACGAGGCCGACTGCGAGGGGCCGCTGCTGGACGCCGCCATCAACCTGCTGGCGGCCGCCCACGGCTTCGCCCCGGCCGCCCCGGCGTCCCAGCCCACATGCTCTCGCCAGCGCATCCGCCGCTTCGTCGACGAGAACCTCTGCGATCCCGAGCTCAGCGTGACCGGCGTCGCCCGCGCGCTGGGGCTCAGCCCGCGCTACGTGCAGATGGCGTTCGCCGACATCGCCACCACGCCGCTGGCCTACATCCGCCGCAAGCGGCTGCAGCTGGCCGCGCAGCAGCTCCGCAGACACGGCTCGGGCTGCAACATCACCGAGTTGGGCTTCAGCCTGGGGTTCAACGACCTCAGCCACTTCAGCCGGACGTTCAAAGCCCGCTACGGCGTGGGGCCGCGCGACTATCGCGCCGCCTGAGAGCGAAAAAGCGCAACGATTTCGCGGCTGTGAAAGTCGACTTCGCGCTTGGCCAAGCGCCGGCGCTGTCGTGGTGCTCTCCTCGGGGCAACGAAAATACGAGGGGAGGTCTACCGAATGCCTCGCAAGCTGTCGCTCAAGTCCCTGCTGATCGCCGCATCCATGCTGTCGGCGGCGCCCGCCGTCGCCTGGTCGCAGGAGGCCGCGCTTGAAGAGGTGGTCGTCACCGCCCAGAAGCGGTCGCAGAACCTGCAGGACGTTCCGATCACGATCTCGGCCTTCACATCCGAGGCGCTGCAGGAGCGGGCGGTGGGCAACGTGGCCCAGCTGTCGAACCTGGCCCCCAACGTCACCCTGGACGGCGGCACGCCGTTCTCCGGGTCGCCGGCGGTGCTCTCGGCCTTCATCCGCGGCATCGGCTCGGACGACTTCGCCTTCAACATCGACCCGGGCGTCGGCATCTACGTCGACGGCGTCTACCTCGCCCGCACCGTCGGCGCGAACCAGGACCTGCTG
>NZ_DASWTE010000205.1:0-3945 GCF_036402295.1 Phenylobacterium sp. | reverse complement strand
AGCGAGAAGTTGGCGAAGAGCGACGAGGTGAAGGTCGCCTGGCCTTCGATCTCGGCGCCGTAGATGTGCGACTTGCCGACGTTCAGGACCTGGGAGGCGATGGAGGCGCCCACCGGGGTCTGCTGGGTGATCTGCTGGTCCTTGTACTTCGAGTAGAACACCGCCGTGTTCAGCGACAGGCGGCGGTCGAAGAAGTAGCCCTTCAGGCCGCCTTCGTAGCTGTCGACCTTTTCCGGGTCGAAGCCGTTGACGGAGCTGGGCGTCAGGATGGCGTCGGCGCGCATGTCGAAGCCGCCCGACTTGAAGCCCTGGCTGAACGACACATAGGTCGTAACGTCCGGGGTGATCTTGTAGCTGACGCTGACCCGCGGCGTGAACTTCTCGTAGGTGTCCGAGCTCGTGAAGTTCGAACGGACCAGGCCGGGAATGGCGGTCGGATTGCCGAACAGCGGGCTCTTCAGGCCCGTGAAATTCTGGCGGTAGACCTGACCGGTCTTCTTGTCCTTGGTGTAGCGGCCGCCCACCGAGATCGAGAGCTGGTCGGTCACGTCATAGCTGACGTCGGCGAAAGCCGAGTAGCTGCGTGTGTCCACCGCGCCCGAGGTGGCGATGGAGAGGTTCGCCTGGCCCAGCACCGTGTCGAAGGCGCCGGCCGCCGTGGCGTTCAGATAGTAGAGGCCGAACACGCCCTGGATCCGGTCCGTAGTGTAGAGGAGCTGGAATTCCTGGGTGAACTGGTGGTCGTTGTAGCGGCCGGGGATGTCCAGGATCGGCGCCGGCAGGTTGTCGAAGTCGATGACCGTCTTGGTCTCGCCGGACCGGTAGGCGGTGATCGACTTGAAGGTCAGGGTCTCGCTCGCCGTCCACTCGCCCAGGAACGACACGCCGCGGGCCTCGACCCTGTTCTTGTCGCCGATGCCAGCCTTGGTGTCGTAGACGTCGGACAGCACTTCGCCGCCCGCGATCGGCTGGCCCGCCGCGTTCAGGGCGGGCGTCTCGCGGTGGCCGTGGCGCGGGTTCGAGCGGTCGGTGACGATATCGCCCGACAGCCGGAAGAACAGGCTCTCGGTGGGCGTCAGCTCGACGGTGGCGCGCGCGGCCACGACGTCCTTGTCGTAGTGCTCGGCGCCGGTCGTGAGGTTCTTGCCGAAACCGTCGCGGTTGAAGCTCGCCCAGGTGAGACCGAGGCCCAGCCAGTCGTTCACCTGGCCCTTGGCCGAGGCGACGAGGTCCATCTGGTCGTACGAGCCATAGGCGCCCTTGAGCTTGATCTCGGGGTCGCCTTCGATCTTGGCCGTCACGTACTTGATCGCGCCGCCGATGGTGTTGCGGCCGTAGAGCGTGCCTTGCGGGCCGCGCAGCACCTCAAGGCGCTGGACGTCGAAGATGTCGAGCACGGCCGCCTGCGGGCGCGCCACATAGACGTCGTCGATGTAGAGGCCGACGCCCGGCTCGAAGCCCCACAGCGGGTCCTGCTGGCCGACGCCGCGGATGAAGGAGATCAAGGTCGAGTTCGAGCCGCGGGCCACCTGGACGGTGAGGTTCGGGGTCGACTGCTGCAAGGTGGTGATGTCCGTCGCGCCGGTGACGGCCAGGCGCTCGCCCGAGACGGCGGTGACGGCGACCGGTACGTCCTTCAGGCTTTCCTCGCGACGACGGGCGGTGACCACCACCTCTTCCACGCCGGCGCCTTCGTCGGCCGCCTGGGCGAAGGCCAGGGTGGGAACGACGGACCACGCCGCGCCCGCAAGGAGGGCGGCTTTCACGAAGCTCTTCATGTGTTTCCTCCCGACGGCGCCGATCGGCCACCATGGCCGGAGCAGCGTCGAAGACTTTTTCACTGACCAGTGAATTGCGCGGTGTTTTGAGCCATGCGCGCGTGTCGCGCCAGAGCCCGGTTCCGTCGGAGACTCACTTTTTGATTGGGTGATGAATTTATGGCACAGTCGGGCCGCTAAGGCCGGCGGCGCACCACCTCCGAGAGCCCCGCCGCGCACCAGGCGTAGAGTCGCGCCCGCACCGCCTCAAGGTCCGTTGAGCGGCAGAGCCCGTCCGAGAGCTGGTCGATACGCCCCGTCTCGGAGAGGGTCAGCATCATCGCCCCGGTGAGAAACTGGTAGCCCCAGTAGAGGTCGCGCATCTCGGCGTCCGGCAGCGCGACCTTGAGCGTGTCCACCAGCTCGTGGACCACCGGATCGAAGAACCGGTGC
Source organism: Phenylobacterium sp. (assembly GCF_036402295.1). Lineage (GTDB taxonomy): Bacteria > Pseudomonadota > Alphaproteobacteria > Caulobacterales > Caulobacteraceae > Phenylobacterium. The sequence goes on along the minus strand of NZ_DASWTE010000205.1, from coordinate 1,735 downwards.
ATGGTCTCGCCGCCCCACGCTGGGGTGTTGTTCACCAGGGCCACGAGCCGGAAGTAGTTCTTCCAGCCCTCGTCGTTGGTCAGCGACAGCTGGATCAGGGGATCGATGAAGGCCTCGATGATCCCCTCCGGCGTCATCGCCCCGGCCTGGTTTTCGGCGTAGGCGCGCAACGCGGCGAGGCGGGCGTCGTTCAGGATCTCGGCGCGGCGGGCAAAGACGCTGTCGAACAGCTCGCGCTTGGCCCCGAAGTAGTAGTGGATGAGCGCGGTGTCGACGCCCGCCTCGGACGCCACCTGGCGGACCGTCACACCATAGAACCCGTGCCGGGAGAACAGCGCCTCGGCGGCGTCGAGGATCGACTGGCGCAGGTCGGGGCCCTGGCCCTTCGGCCGTCGCCCTCTGAGCGCCCCGCCCGCCTGTCCGTTCGCCCGCGCCAACCGCCTCTCCGCCAAGCAACAGCCGTCATCGCTAGCACTGTTCGGACGCGTTGACAGCGCAGGCGCTGGGGCCAATGTCGCATGCCGGACACAAAGACGGGGGACGGGTGATGACGAGCGCCAGCGCCGGGCGGCATCTCTCGATCGACGCCGTGCGCGGCTTCGCCGTGCTGGGGATTCTGCTCATGAACATCGTGGGCATGGGCCTGCCCTCGTTCGCCTACATCGACCCCACCTACGCCGGCGGCTCCACCGGCGCGGACATGTGGACCTGGGCGGTCAACAACGTCTTCACCGACGGCAAGATGCGGGCGCTGTTCACGATGCTGTTCGGCGCTTCGACGGTGCTGATCGCCGACCGGGCCGAAGCGGGGACGGGGCTGAGCCCGGCGGCCACCCATTACCGGCGCATGCTCTGGCTGCTGCTGATCGGCCTGCTGCACGCCGTGTTCCTGTGGTTCGGCGACATCCTCGTGCCCTATGCGATCGCGGGCCTGATCGTCTTCCCGTTCCGCAAGCTCAGCCCGCGCGTGCAGATCGCCATCGGGGTTGCGATCCTCGTCCTGCTGCTAGCCAAGAACGCCATGGGCCCGGGCATTCCGTCCCCGCCCCCCGGTGCAAAGGCGGCCGAGCTCGCGGGCTTCCGCGGCGACTTCCTGGATGCGACCCAGGCGCGCCTCAACATGCTGGTGCTGTTCTATCTGATCATCCATCCGTTCGACACGCTGCCCGAGGCGATCGGCCAGATGTTCATCGGCATGGCGCTGTTCCGCGTGGGCTTCTTCACCCTCGGCTGGTCGACCCGCGCCTACGCCCTGACGATGGCCATCGGCTACCTGATCGCCGCGCCGTTCACGGCCTGGCTGGCCTATGGGATCCAGCAGAGCGGGTTCGAACCCAAGACGCTGCACGAACTGGAGGTCTGGCAGCAGCTCAGCCGGCCGTTCATCGCGCTCGCTCACGCCTCGGTGCTGCTGCTGATGATCCGGGCCGGCTGGCTGGAAGTGCTGACCACGCGCCTGGCCGCGGCCGGGCGGATGGCGTTCAGCAACTACCTGATGACCTCGGTGATCACGAGCCTGGTCTTCTGCGGCTATGGCTTCGGGCTCTACGGCGAGCTCTCGCGGGCCCAGCAGCTGTGGGTCGTGGCGGGCGTCTGGGCCTTCATCCTGCTGTGGAGCCGGCCGTGGCTGGCGCGCTTCCACTACGGTCCGTTCGAGTGGCTCTGGCGCTCGCTGGTGCAGTGGAAGCCGCAGCCGTTCGTGAAGGGCGCGAAGCCCGCGACGGCGACGACCTAG
>NZ_DASWTE010000204.1:0-8422 GCF_036402295.1 Phenylobacterium sp. | reverse complement strand
CGCGCCGATCGCCTCCAGGCCCCAGCTCTTTTTGTATTCGTCGCTGTTGGTGCGGGGCCCGCGCGCGTCGGCGGCGGGCGGCAGGAGCGCCGCCAGCACCGCCGCCAGGGCCAGCCCCGCGCCCCTCATGTCGTCACAGCTGGGCCAGCATGTAGTCGGCCGCCGAGACCTTGAACTCGCCCGGAGCCTCGATGTTCAGCTCCTTCACGACGCCGTCCTTCACGATCATGGAGTAGCGCTGCGAGCGCTTGCCGAGGCCGAACTTCGAGCCGTCCATCTCCAGGCCCACCGCTTCGGTGAAGGCCCCGTTGCCGTCGCCCAGCATGGCGATGTCGTCGCCCACCGCCTGGTCCTCGCCCCACGCGCGCATCACGAAGGCGTCGTTCACCGACAGGCAGGCGATCTCGTCGACGCCCTTGGCCTTCAGGTCGGGCGCGTGCTGCTTGAAGCCCGGCAGGTGCTTGGCCGAGCAGGTGGGCGTGAACGCGCCCGGCACGGCGAACAGGGCCACGGTCTTGCCCTTGAAGAAGTCCTCGGTCTGGACGGGCTTCGGGCCCTCGGCCGTCGCCTGGGTGAGGGTCACGTTCGGCAGCTTGTCGCCCACCTTGATCGTCATGGGAGGTTCTCCTTCGAAGGGTTCGGAGAGCACATAAGCAAGAACCCCCGCAGAGGTAACCTCGATTTCCGACAAACGGATGCGCAAGAGCCCGCTGGGGGAAAGTGTGAGCGGTTTCCCCTATTGGAAGGGCTCGTCACCTGTCGGTCCGGAGCGGGTTTGCATCAAACCCGCTCTGGGCCCCTTGAAGTCGCCACGATCCGGCAGAATCTTGGGTGGAGATGGAAAGCACGTTCCTCTCGGGCCAGCTGCTCATCGCGATGCCGGGGATCGGCGACCCCCGGTTCGAGCGTTCGTTGATCCTTGTCTGCGCCCACGACCAGGAGCACGCGATGGGCATCGCCGTGAACCGGCCGGTGGAGGGGCTCACGATCCCCGACCTGCTGGAGCGGCTCGAGATCAAGACGTCGGGCGCGATGGACCCCGATCCGGTGCTGATCGGCGGGCCGGTCGAGATCGAGCGCGGCTTCGTCCTGCACACCGACGACTACCACGCCGAGCACAGCCAGGACGTCGAGGGCGGCCTCACGCTGACCACCACGCGCGAGGTGCTGGAGGCCATGGGCGCCCACGACGAGCATCCGCGCAAGGCGATCCTGGCGCTGGGCTACGCCGGGTGGGGCGCCGGCCAGCTGGAGCGCGAGATCCGCGAGAACGTCTGGCTCACGGTCGATGCCGACGAGGCCCTGGTCTTCGACGACGACTACGACACCAAGTGGACCCGCGCCCTCGGCAAACTGGGCATCGACCCGCAGTTCCTCAGCAGCGAGGCGGGGCGGGCTTAGGGAAGGCTGCGAAGCGGTGTCTTCCGAATCAACGAACCACGGAAAACACGGAAGATGGCCGCCGCGCCTTCCGTGCTTTTCCGTGTTTTCCGTGGTTCCAAATAGTAACTGAGCCTCCGTTGCGCGGAGGTTCGAAGAAGGACGCTGCGCCCTTCTACCCCCGCGCCTTCACCGGAGCCGCGCCGTCCACGTAGCTTTCGTTGAGGTAGACCTCGGCCTCCTGCGACGACAGGGCCGGCGCGTAGCCGAAACCCTGGCCGTAGTCGCAGCCCAGCGCCAGCAGCTGGCGGGCCATGCCGGCGTTCTCGACGCCCTCGGCCACCACTTCCATGGCGAGGTCCTGGCCCAGCTTCACCACCGATCGGACGATCTTCGCCGAGCCCTCGTTGGTGGCCATGGTGCGCACGAAGTAGCGGTCGATCTTCAGCGTGTCGAAGGGCAGCCGCGTCAGGTAGCTCAGGGACGAGAAGCCGGTGCCGAAGTCGTCCAGCGCCAGCGCCGCGCCGGCCGCGCGCAGGTTGCCCAGGATCACGGCGGCCCGGTCCGGGTCGCGCATGACGTCGCTCTCGGTCACTTCCAGCTTCAGCGAACCCGGCGGCAGGTCGGTCTCGCGGCGTATGGCGATGACGTCCGGGACCAAGTCGGGCCGGTCGATCTCGCCGGTGGAGAGGTTCACGGCTACGGTCAGTTCGCCCGCGGCCCGGTGGCGCTTGCGCCAGATCGAGAGTTGGGCGGCGGCCTCGCGCATCATCATCGCGCCGAGGTCGGGCATCAGGCCCATTTCCTCGCACAGCGGCAGGAACTGCTCGGGCATCAAGAGGCCGCGGCGCGGGTGGCGCCAGCGGACCAGGGCCTCGAAGCCCGACAGCGCGCCGGTCGAGAGCCGCACGATGGGCTGGTAGAAGGGCGTGAGCTCGCCGCGGCGCAGCGCGCCCTTGAGGTCGCCTTCCAGCGCCAGCCGCGACAGGCCGTCGGTCTCCAGGCTGCGGCCGTAGGCGGCGGCGCCGCCGCGGCCGTTGCCCTTGGCGGATTCCACGGCCAGTTCCGCACGCCGCAGCAGCTCGGCCGCCTCGGGCGCCTCGGCGCCGCCCGGCGCCTCCACGGCGCCGATCGAGAGCGTCGGGTGGATGTCGAAGCCCGCGACGCGCAGCGGCTGCTCCAGCGCGCGGCGCAGGGTCTCGGCGCCGGGCGAGACGCCCACGGGCGCCAGCGCGGCGAACTCGTCCTCGCCGATGCGGGCCAGGATGGCCCCCGGCGGGAAAGCCGCGGCCAGGCGCGAGCCCAGCGCCGCCAGCACCAGGTCGGCGCGTTCGTGGCCCAGGGCCTCGTTCAGGCGGCGCAGTCGGTCGAGGTCGGCGACGATCAGCTCGTGCTGGCCCGGCGTCTGCAGACGCTCGCGTGCGAGCGTGATGAAGCTCTTGCGGTCGGCGAGGCCGGTCAGGTGGTCCATACCCGAGGCGGCGAAGCGGACCTCGGCGGCGACCACGCCGGCGGCGCGCAGGCCCTCTTCCAGCCAGACTCCGCGCCAGATGCACGGGGCGCCGCCGCGCAGGCGCAGGCGCACGGCCACTTCCTCACCCGGTTCCTGGACGCGCAGGATGTCCTCGGCGATGGCGCGGTCCTGCGGCAGGGCCAGCGCGCGCAGGGCGGCGGAGGAGCAGTCAGGCGCGAGCGGGCCCAGGCCCAGCGCACGGGTGGCCCCGGTCAGGCGCAGGCGGTCCTTCTCGGGCTCCCAGACCCAGAGCGCGACTTCCGCCGCGCCCAGGGCCTCGAGAGTGGCCGTGGCGTCCCACATCCAGCGATCGTTCGCCATGCCGTCCTGAAAACGAAGCCCGTGTGTCGGCGTCGGGCTCTCTCAGACCGACACCCCCTCGTCCGGCCCCTCGCGCCCCCGATAGGGAGTCGAGCGTCCGAACAGCACATGGTCTCGCCAAGCGCCGTTAATTTTAAGATAAGCCTGTGCAAATCCCTCCTCGACGAACCCTGCCTGGACAAGCAGCGCGCGCGATGGCGCGTTCTCGGGAATGCAGGCCGCTTCCAGCCGGTGCAGGGCCAGCGTCCGGAAGGCGAACTCGGACAGCGCGCGCACCGCGCCCAGGGTCAGGCCCTGCCGCGTGTAGGGCTTGCCGCACCAGTAGCCGACCGATCCCATCTGGGCGACGCCGCGCCGGACGTTCGACAGGGTGATGCCGCCGGTCAGCGCGTCGTCCGAGGCGCGGAAGACGAAAAACGGGTAGGCGAGGCCGGCCTCGCGGTCGCGCGCATAAGCCAAGAGCCGCCTGCGGAACGCGGCGCGCGACAGGTCGTCGGCGGGCCAGGTGGGCTCCCAGGGCTGCAGGAACGCGCGGCTCGCGGCCCGCAGGTCGCGCCACTCCGCATAGTCCGACGCCCGCGGCGGCCGCAGCCGCACCCCGTCGCCTTCGACGCGAAGGCCGCTCTCGGGCGCGATCCAGTCCAGCAGGGCCATGCGACGGAGGGTCGCGCAAATCGGAGGGCCGTCAAGCCCGTCTCACAGAAGCCCCTTGCGCCTAGGCGAACAGCGCGCCTTCGAACGTCTCCGCCGCGGCCAGGGCGGCTTTCGGCCCCAGGATGGCGACCGCCGTCTTCCGCTCCGCCAGGATCCGCTGCGTCAGCGTCGCCAGCTGCGCCGGCGTCACGGCGTCCACCTCCTCGGCGACGGCCTCGGGATCGAGCGTGCGGCCGAACAACAGCACCTGGCCCGCCGCCTGTTCGGCGCGCGCCAGGGCCGACTCGCGGCCCATGAACATCGACCCCTTCAACTGGGCCTTGGCGCGGGCGAGCTCGGTGTCGCCCACCGGCTCGGTCAGGGCCTGCAGTTCGCCGGCGGTCACCTGGGCCAGCTCGACGGCGTCCTTGGCGTCGCAGCCGGCGAAGACGCCCAGCACGCCCGTGTCGGCGTATGTCTCGGAGTATGCGTCGATGGCATAGGCCAGGCCGCGCTTCTCGCGCGCCTCCTGGAAGAGCCGCGAGGCCATGCCGCCGCCCAGGATTTCGGCCAGCAGGCGCAGGGCGAAGTAGTCGGGGTCGAGCACGCCCACGGCCGGCAGCAGCAGCACCAGGTTCGCCTGCTCCAGCCGCTTGGCCTGGGTGCGGGTGCCGCCCGTGAAGGCCGCCGGCAAGGCGGCGGGCAGGCCGGCGCCGTCGGCGCCGCCGAAGTCACGCTCGGCCAGCTTCAGCAGCTCATCCTCGTCCACCGCCCCGGCGGCGCTCACAACCAGGGTGTGCGGCGCATAAAGCTCGGCGCGCCAGGCGCCCAGCGTCTCGGGCGTCGCGCCCTTGATCGACTTCGTGGTCCCGAGGATCGGCCGTCCCAGCGGCTGGCCGTCGAACGCCGCCTGCTGCGCCAGCTCGAAGACCAGGTCGTCGGGCGTGTCGGCCGCCTCGGCGATTTCCTGGCCCACCACCTGCTTCTCGCGGGCGAGGTCATGGGCGTCCATGGTCGGATGCAGGACCAGGTCGGCGATCACCGCCGAGCCCAGGTCGAGGCCATGCTTCAGCGCGCGCACCTGGAAGCTGGTCCGCTCGTAGCCGGTGGCCGCGTTGATGTGGCCGCCCTCGGCCTCGATCACCTCGACGATCTCGCGGGCCGAGCGCCCGCCGGCGCCCTTGAAGACCATGTGCTCGAGCAGGTGCGACCAGCCCGAACGGGCGGCGTCTTCGAACCGGGCCCCGCGCCCGGCCACCACCGACAGCGCCACCGTCTGCCAGGCCGGCAGCGGGTCGCAGACGACCCGAACGCCGTTGCTCAGCGTATGAACCCTAGGCGTCAACCGGGCTCGCCTCCGCGAAGGCGCGGACATAGGCCTTGATGGTGTCGGCTTCGCCCGGCAAGCGGTCGAAGCGCTCGGGCCGGTCGGCCAGGCTGGCGACGCCGCGCGGCAGGGCTGGCTCGACGCCCGAGGCCTTGGCGACGTCCTCGGGGAACTTGGCCGCGTGCGCCGTCGAGAGCACCACTATCGGGCCGTCGAGCTCGACGTGCTTGAGCGCCGCCACCGCGACGGCCGTATGCGGGTCGATCAGCTCGCCGGTCTCGTTCAGCGTCGAGACGATGGTCTTCACCGTCTCATCCTCGCCGATCGCCACGCCGGTGAACCGCTCCTGCATGGCGCCGAGCGCGCCGGGCGGGATATCGATGGCGCCGGCGGTGCGGAAGGCCTCGAAGGCGCGCGCGGTCTCTGTGGGCTCGCGCTGGACAGCTTCGAAATAGAGCCGCTCGAAGTTCGACGCCGACTGGATGTCCATGGCGGGCGACAGGGTCGCGTGCACCGCGCCGCGGGCGTAGCGGCCGGTCGCGAAGGCGCGCGCCAGGATGTCGTTGGAGTTGGTGGCCACTACGATCCGCTTCACCGGCAGGCCCATGCGCAGCGCCACATAGCCCGCGAAGGCGTCGCCGAAGTTGCCCGACGGCACCACGAAGTTCACCGCCCGATCGGGCGCGCCAAGGGCCGCGGCCGTGGTGAAGTAGTAGACCGACTGGGCCACGATGCGCGCGAAGTTGATCGAGTTGACGCCGGTGAGGTCGACGGCCTGCTTCAGTGACAGGTCCTGGAAGGCGTCCTTCAGGATCGCCTGGCAGTCGTCGAAGGTGCCCTTCACGGCCACACAGGCGATGTTGGCCTCGGTCGCCGTGGTCATGAACCGGCGCTGCACCTCGCTGATGCGGCCCTCCGGGAACATGACCACCACGCGCACGTTCTTCGCGCCCCGGAACGCCTCGACGGCCGCGCCGCCAGTGTCGCCCGAGGTGGCGCAGAGGATGGTCTGCTTGCGGCGCTGCTGCCCCAGCAGGTGGTCGTACAGCCGGGCCAGGATCTGCATCGCCACGTCCTTGAAGGCGAGGCTGGGGCCGTGGAACAGCTCGGCGATGAAGGTCTGCGGCCCCACCTGGACCATCGGGACCACGGCCCTGTGGCTGAAGGTGGCGTAGGCCTCCTCGCACATCCGCTTGAGGTCGGCAGGCGCGATCTCGTCGCCAGCGAACTTGCCGAACACCGCGGCCGCCACCTCGGCGTAGGGCTTGCCGGCGAAGGCGGCGATCTCGGCCCTCGTGAACGTCGGCCAGTCCTGGGGCACGTAGAGCCCGCCGTCGGGCGCGAGCCCGCCCAGCACGGCGTCCGTGAAGCCGACGGCAGGAGCCTGCCCGCGGGTCGAGATGTAGCGCATTAGACCTTCCGCCTGCGGAGGAGCATGGCGGCATAGACGCCGAGCAGGGCGCCCGCAAGGCCGTACCAGGTGAGCGCGTACTCCAGGTGGCGGTTGGGGATGTCCGTGGGGATGGGCGCTGGGACCAGCGCCCTCCATTCGGGGTTGCTCGACGTCTCGGCCATCAGGAACAGCGGCGCGGGTTGGGGCGCCTTCAGCGCGGCGGCCATGGCGGCGACGTCGCGGGTGTACCAGCGACCGGGCTGGTTCGGCGGCGAGAAGGCGTTGCCGGGCTCGGGCTTGCGCAGCACGCCGGTGATCACGACAGGCGTGTCCGATGCGACCACGGCCGGTCGCGCCGAGATGGTGTCGGCCACGAAGCCGCGGTCCACCAGGATCGAACCGTAGCGCCCGCTCAGGACGCGGCATGCCGAGACGAGCCGTGAACCCGCCTGCCCGTTGCGCACCGAGTAGAGTTCGAGGAATGCGGCCGAGCCCAGGCCCGGGCAGGTGGCCGTCACGCGGGTGAAGTCAGCGTCCGCGCCCGCCGGCAGCCGCTCCAGCACCGGCTCGACAGCCTGGGCCGGCGCAGCCTGCAACGCCGCGATCCGGGCCAGCACGCCCTGCTTCCACGTCAGCCGCTGCAACTGCCAGGTGCCCAAGCCCACGAGGATCGCCAGTGCGATGGCCACGGCGATGGTCAGGCCGACGGGGAAGCCCCGGCGCGGCTCACTCGCCATGGCGATGTTCGGAGGCCTTGTTCATGAACTGGGCGGCGAGCATCGCGCCCTTCAGCGGCCGCATCAGGCCCAGCGAGAGGATCAGTGTCGCCGGCAGCCACAGGATCAGGTGCACCCAGACGGGCGGGTGCAGGGTGAACTCGGTGAAGAGCGCCGCGAAGGCGACGACGAAGCCCGCGATCAGGATCACGAACACCGCCGGCCCGTCGCCGGAATCCGCCTTGGCGAAGTCGTAGCCGCAGGCCTCGCAGGCCGGCGCCACCTTCAGGAAGCCCTCGAAGAGGAAGCCCTCTCCGCAGTTGGGGCAGCGTCCAGCCACCCCAGCCAGCAACGGATTGGGCTTGCTCACACGCTCGACCTCAGTGGGCCGGTCCGCCGAACACCACGTAGATGAAGGCGAACAGGAACAGCCACACCACGTCGACGAAGTGCCAGTACCAAGCCGCCGCCTCGAAGCCGAAGTGCTGCTTGGGCGAGAAGCCCGTGCCCATCAGCCGGATCAGGCAGACGGCCAGGAAGATGGTCCCGACCAGCACGTGGAAGCCGTGGAAGCCGGTGGCCATGAAGAACGCCGAACCGTAGAGGCCGGAGTTCTCCGCGCCCTCGCCGCCGAAGAAGTACTTGTGCTCGAGGATGTGCTGATACTCGTATGCCTGGATCGCCGTGAACAGCGCGCCCAGGATGATCGTCAGCACCAGCGCGATCTTGTCGTTCTTGCGCTCGCCCTCCTGCAGCGCGTGGTGCGCCCAGGTCCCCGTGGTGCCCGAGAGCAGCAGCGTCAGGGTGTTTACCAGCGGCAGCTGGAAGGCCGGCACCAGCTCGACGCCCTTGGGCGGCCAGGTGGCCCAGGCGGTGCGGACTTCCTCGATGGGAGCCAGCGTCCGGTTGCCCTGGAACAGCGCCATCTCGAAGAAGATCCAGAACCACGCGACGAAGAACATCACCTCCGAGGCGATGAACAGCACCATGCCGTAGCGCAGGCCGATGGAGACCACCGGCGTATGGTCGCCGCGGTTGGCTTCCTTCACGACGTCGGCCCACCAGCCAAGCATCGTGAACAGCACGCCGGCCAGGCCCGCGAAGAACAGCCACGAGGTGTGCTGGGGAAGGCCGAAGAT
>NZ_DASWTE010000203.1:0-11447 GCF_036402295.1 Phenylobacterium sp. | reverse complement strand
ATGGGTATCGACACGCAGCTGATCGACGACGGGACGTATTACGTCGTCGAGTCGCGCGGCGAGATCGCCGGCTGCGGCGGCTGGAGCCGGCGCGCCACGCTCTATGGCGGCGACCACACCCCGGGGCGCGACGCCGCCCTGCTGGACCCGGCGACCGAAGCTGCGCGGGTGCGGGCGATGTACACCCACCCCGACTTCGCCCGCCGCGGCGTGGGCCGGCTGATCCTGGACCTCTGCGAAGCCGCCGCCCGCGCCGAGGGGTTCAGGCGCGTGGAGCTGATGGCCACCCTCTCCGGCCGCGCCCTCTACAGCCGATGCGGCTATCAGGACATCGAGGCGATCGAGGACGCCCGCGGCGGCGCGGCGGTGCCGTTGGTCCGCATGGGCAAGGCGATCGGAACAGGCTGAGCCGCGGCTCGAAAATCTCGGCCGGTCCGCAACCCGACGGCTCGGGGCGGGTTATGGTGCGACGCGAAATCTTGTATGTTGCAGTGCATCATGAAACCCGCGCGATCCGTTTGCCTTGCCCTGCAAGGCGGTGGGGCCCTGGGCGCCTTCACCTGGGGACTGCTCGACGCCTGCCTGCGTGACGGCCTCCGGTTCGAGGGGATCAGCGGAGCCAGCGCTGGCGCGGTCAACGCGGTGGTCCTGGCGGACGCCTTGACCGAGGGCGACGCCGACCACGCCCGGGAGAAGCTCTCCCGCGTGTGGCGGAAGGTCAGCAACGCCTTCCCGCTGAGCGGAACGCTGGCCGTGCCGGCGGCCCTGGCGGCCCTCGACCTGTTGCCGATCCCGCTGTCGCCCACCCGCCTCAACCCCTTCGGCCTCAACCCGTTGCGGGACGTGCTGGAGCAGGAGATCGACTTTGCCCGCCTGCGCCGCGAGAGCCCGGTGCAGCTGTTCATTTCCGCGACGCGGGTGGACGATGGCCGCGCGCGCATCTTCCACACGGGGGAGATCACCCTCGAGGCGGTGCTCGCCTCGGCCTGCCTGCCGCAGCTGCAGCAGGCGGTGGAAATCGACGGGGCGGCCTACTGGGACGGCGGCTACAGCGCCAACCCGCCGATCATGGAGCTGGTCCGCGCCACGCGGTCGCCCGACCTCCTGGTGGTGGAGCTGACGACGCCCCTGCCGTCGAACGGCGAATCCCGGGCCAAGCTGATCGAGAAGCGGCTAAGGGACTTCGCCCTCAGCGCGCCGCTTCAGCGCGAACTGGACACCCTGGAGGACCTGCAGCGGATGTGCCGCGCCGATCGAGCGGCTCGATCGCGACTGGCGCACCGCCTGCGCGCGCTGCGCCTGCATCGAATATCCGCCCAGGCGCATCTGGCCGCGGCGATCGGGTCGAACGCGCTGGACCTCAACTGGACCGAGCTGATGCGCCTGGCGGAAAGTGGCGGCCGGATCGGCGAGCACTGGATGCGCAACGACCTCGCCTTCGTCCCGCCTGCGGCCTCGCCCTAGGCTTCCCGCGTCTGCCGCCGCCAGAGCGCCGCGTATTCGCCCTGGTTGGCCAGCAACACCGCATGGGTTCCGCGCTCCACGATGCGGCCGCGGCGCAGGACCAGGATCTGGTCGGCGTCGACGATGGTGGACAGCCGATGGGCGATCACCAGGGTGGTGCGGCCCGCCTTCACCTTGCGCAGCGTCTCCTGGATCGCCGCCTCGGTGGGCCCGTCGAGCGCGCTGGTGGCCTCGTCCAGGATCAGCAGGCGCGGGTTGGCCAACAGGGCGCGGGCGATGCCCACCCGCTGACGCTCGCCGCCCGAGAGCTTCAGGCCGCGCTCGCCGACGCGGGTCTGCATGCCGTTCGGCAGGCCGTCGATGAAGGGGCCGAGCTCGGCGGCGTCGGCGGCGGCGCGCACCTCCTCGGGCGTGGCGTCGGGCCGGGCGAAGGCGACGTTGGCGTAAAGGGTGTCGTTGAACAGCGCCACGTCCTGCGGCACCAGCGCCACGGCGCGGCGCAGCTCGGCCTGGCGCGCCTCGCGCATGTCGATGCCGTCGAGGGTCACCCGGCCGTCCTGCGGGTCCAGGAGCCGCATGGCCAGCCGCACGGCGGTGGTCTTGCCCGCGCCCGAGGGGCCGACCAGGGCGACGGTCTGGCCGGGCTTGGCGGTGAAGCTCACGTCCAGCAGGCCCGACGAGCGGGCGTCGTGGCGGAAGCTCACGTGGTCGAAGGCCAGCGCCGCCCCCTGCCCGCTGGCCGGCGGCAGCGGCCGGGCGGTCGGGGCGTCGATGATGTCGGGGGCGATGGCCTGCAGCGAGACCATCTGCTCCATGTCGATCAGCCCCTGGCGGATCTCGCGGTACTGGAAGCCCAGCATTCCCAGCGGCGCGTAGAGGCCGGAGAGCAGCAGGATCGCCATGGTGATGTCGCCCAGCTGCAGGCGGCCGCCGGCGACCTCGTAGCCGGCCATCACGGTCAGCGCGGCCAGGCCGACGTTCAGGATCAGCGACTGGGCGCCGTTGAGCAGGTTGAGCGAGCCGTTGGCCCGGGCGCTGGCGTCGACGTACTGGGCCATGGCCCGACCGTAGCTGTCCACCAGCCGCCCCTCGGCGCCGAAGGCCTTCAGCGTCTCGTAGTTCATCAGCGCGTCCGACGAGAGCCCGGCCGCACGATTCTCGGACTCGTTCAGCTCGCGACGGTGCGACAGCCGCCAGTCGGTGATCTTGAAGGTGACCACGGCGTAGACGACCAGGGTGGCGAAGGCGGTGAGCGCGAAGCGCCAGTCCAGCCGGATCACCATCACCGCCATGGCCAGCACCAGCTCCACGAAGGTGGGGCCGAGGTTGAAGATCAGGCTGCGGATGAGGAAGTCGGTGGACCGCGCGCCGCGATCGATGATGCGCGACAGCGTCCCGGTCTGCTTGGTCTGGTGGAAGTCGAGCGAAAGCGACAGCGCGTGCCCGAAGCTCTCCACCGCCGCCCGCGCCATGGTGGACTGCGAAACCCGCGTGAAGATGGCGTCACGGGCGTAGGGCGCGCAGGCGGCGACCAGCCGCAGCCCCGCGAACGCCACCGCAAGGCTGACGAACGTCGCGCCCACCGCCAGGCCGCCCTGGGCCGCCGGCGCCAGGGTGTTGATGGCGTCGCCCAACATGACGGGCGCCAGCACGCCGCAGAGCTTGCCCACGAACACCAGCACCAGCGCCGCGGCGATCCGCAGTCGCAGCTGTGGCGCGCCCGAGCGCATGACCAGCGCCCCGAGGTCGGCCATCGAGGCCCAGAAGTCGAACTTCGCGTCCTTGGCCTCTACGGCTCCAGGGCCGCTGAACCGGCCGGTTGCGACATGGGCGTGGACCAAGACGCGTCAGGTCCCGGCGAGGCGCGCCGGGCGGCGCGCGACCTTCGAGGAGCTCCAGCGATTCACGGTTTACTTGGCACTCCTTAACCCCGAACCTAGCTACTTGGGCCTGTTCGCTGCGCAAGCAAGCGGCCCACACAGTTTTCCTTGGAGTATGCGTCATGGGGCGTCGCCGCCAGCGCCTGGAATCGGCCTGCGTGTTCTGCGGATCGTCAGACGCGGCAGATCCGGCGTTCCTCAGCGCCGCGCGGGCGACGGGCAAGGCGCTGGCCGACGCCGGCATCAAGCTCGTCTACGGCGGCGGCGGCGTGGGCCTGATGGGCGCGGTGGCGCGCGCGGCGCACGAGGCCGGCGGCGAGGTGCTGGGCATCATCCCCACCTTCCTGGTCGGCGCCGAGCGGGCGCTGGAGACGGTCGAGCACATCATCGTCGACAACATGCATGAGCGGAAAATGCTCATGTTCCAGCGATCGGACAGCTTCGTGATCCTGCCGGGCGGCATCGGCACGCTGGAGGAAGTCGTCGAGCTGCTGTCGTGGCGACGGCTCGACCTGCACGCCAAGCCGGTGGTCTTCTACAACCCGCGCGGCTTCTGGGAGCCGCTGTTCACGCTGTTCCGGCACACGGTCGACGAGAACCTGACGCCGCCGGAGTTCATGCAGGCCTGGGTGGCCGTCTCCACGGTCGACGAGATCGTCCCGGCCCTGCTGGCCCAGGGCGCCGAGCCCTACCCGTCCGAGGCCGCGGTCGGCCGTCGGGGGTAGTGGCGGACTCGCCACATAGGCGAGGAGTGCGACAGCCCGCCGCATCCGGAGGCCCCTCTCCAGCGTAGAGGCGTCGACGGGCCGCTATTCCGCAGGTCCGGATACAACCTGGACGGGCTCTACATGAAGAACATTCTCCTCGCCGCGGCCGCGCTGTCGGCCGTCTCGTTCGCCTCCTCCGCCAGCGCGCAAGCCACCGACTGGACCGGCGCATATGTCGGCGCCTCGGTAGGCTACGCCGACCGCTCGGAGAGCAAGGGCGAGACGATCGGCTTCGACACCAACCTCGACGGGACCTTCGGCGACACCGTGCGCAACGCCGCCGGCGCCGACGCCTTCTCGACCGGCTTCTGCCCGGGCTCGTTCAACACCAACGCGGCGCCCGGCGGCTGCCGCAACGACGACAAGACGGACGTCGAGGTCTCGCTGCGGGGCGGCTACGACTACCAGTTCGGCCAGTTCGTGGTCGGCGGCGTCGTCGAATATAGCCGCCTCGAGCTGCAGGACGCGGTGACCGCGTTCTCCATCACACCGGCGGCCTACAACTTCACCCGCAAGCTCACCGACCTGTGGGCCGTGCGCGCCCGCGGCGGCTACGCCTTCGGCGACAGCCTGATCTACGCCACCGGCGGCTATGCGGTGGGCAACATGAAGCACAGCTTCACCACGACGAACACGGTCAACGCCTTCCCGCTGCGCGGTGGCGGCGACGCCAAGGGCTATCAGCTGGGCGTCGGCTTCGAGCACAAGCTGACCGACAACATCAGCATCGGCGCCGAATTCCTGCGCACCAGCCTGGACGACGACGACTTCGGCACGCGCGCCGCCAACAACGGCACGACCGCGGCCACGAATCCGTTCCTGCTCGTCAACCCGCAGGGCACCGACTTCCTGCGCACCGATGACGACTTCGAGTTCAACAGCTTCAAGGCGACGGTGAGCTACCGGTTCTAGGCCGGTTCAGCTCCGCGGCGCGCCAGCTGACGGCGCGCCGCGGGGTCGGCCTGGACGTGGTCCAGGAGCCAGGCCCGGAACGCCGCGATCTTGCGCGTGCGCCGCCGGTCCGCCGGATAGGCCAGCCAGTAGCCGCCCTCGTCGCCGATATAGATCTCGAACGGCTGCACCAGCCGGCCGGCGGCGATGTCGGCCGCGAACATGACGGGCGAACCGATCGCGGCTGTGCCGTTGGCCATGGCGGCCGCCACTTCCAGCACCTGGGTGTCGCCCATGATCCGGATGGAGCCGTTCGGCGGGCTGTCGGCCAGGCCGGCGGCGCAGAACCAGGCGTTCCACTCGGCCTCGGAGCCGACCCGTGAGGCCTTCTGCAGGTCGGCGGGCGTGGGCGACGGGCCGAGCGCGGCCATGGCGGCCGGCGTCGCCAGCACGGTCTGGTTGGACGGGAACAGATAGATCGACTCCAGGCCGGGCCACGAGCCATGGCGCGAGGACCGGATGCCGACGTCGGCCTCCTCGCGCATCAGGTCGATCAACCGCGCGTCGCTGTTGAGCCGCACGGCGATCTCGGGATGGCTCACCTGGAACGCCCCCAGGCGCGGCGCGAGCCACTGGGTGGCGAAGGTCTGCAGCGCGGTGATGGCCAGCACGCCCGCGCCGCTGTCGGAGATGTCGGAGATCGCGCTGCGCAGCGCGGTCATCGCCTCGGCCGCCGCCCGCGCCAGGCGCTCGCCGGCGGCGGTGAGCTGCACCTCGCGCGGCAGCCTACGGAACAGGGTCTGATCCAGCCGCCGCTCCAGCGCCTTCACCTGCCAGCTGACCGCCGCCTGGGTCATGCCCAGCTCTTCGGCGGCGCGCGTGAAGCTGCCCAGGCGCGCGGCCGCCTCGAACACGCGGATGGCGCTGAGCGGTATGGTGGCGAGCGGATCAGACATAAGTCGTGCTTATGAATACAGCAGGAGAACCGGTTTGAGAACCGGCGCTCTGAAGACCATCTTCCCTGGCAACGGATAACCCCCTGACGGGAGATGGTCATGGAAGAACTGCATCGGATCCATAAGGACGTTCCATTCGGCTATTGGGTCGACTACATCGTCCCGGCCTACCGCGCGATCGTCCGCAAGCTCGCCGCCCGCAAGGCCCTCCCCGCCCCCGCCGAGGTCCGCCTGATCGGCCTGCGCTGACGAAAGCGCTCCCCTTCATGGGGAGGGTGTCTGGCGCACAGCGCCAGACGGGTGGGGAAACCTGGATCGTGCCCAGGTCACCCCGAACCCGAGCGCGCCGCAAGCGTCGCTATTATGAACCGCAGAGCGCGCAGAGATACGCAGAGCAACGGGTCGATCTCCCCTCCGCGAATCTCAGCGTCCTCCGCGGCTGAATCCGACGGCTTTCCCATTACCCGCACGCCCAAGGCTTGACTGCTGTCGCGACCTGTGTTCTTGTTTTGTTCATGTCGCAGGACGCCGACACGACGGTGGAAGACGCCCTCCTCCTCGAGCTCGCGCAGCTCGGCATGGACATGGCCCGCCGTGTGCACGAGGCCGCGTGCGCCACCACCGACGTCGAGCCGCTCGTCGCCCTGATGAACGCCTTTCACCAGATGAGCCGCGGGGTCCGCCAATCGCTGGCGCTCCGCGCCCGCTTCGCCGCCGGAACCGTCGTGACCGAACGCGCGACCACGGCCGAAGCGGCCTCGCCCCGCGCGCCCGCCGCCGAGCGCCCGGATGTCGAGCGCCCCGACTGGAGCGACTACGAACGTCCCGACTGGAACGAGCGGCTCGCCACGGCCGCCGAGCCCCTCGACCTCGAACGGATGGACGCCGATCCGGACGTGTGTCGCACGCGCATCCGCCGCGACCTCACCATCGTCTCCCGCACTCCGGCGCTCGCCGCCATCCCGGCGCTTCGAGCCCCCGCCGCCGCCCTCGCCGGCCGCGCCGCCCTCCTCGGTGGCGCCGCGCTCCGGCTGGTCAACACGTCCTGAAGGCATAGACCGCCTCCTCTCCCAGGCGCGGAGCGCCGTGGGAGAGGCCGGGAGAGGGCGGCGCCGACGAAGGGCCAGCCGCGCCGTGGGACCCGATGATCCCAAGGCGACAGCATCAGAATTCCGACAAGCCCGGACTGCGCGCGCAGATCCGGCGATGACCCATGGTCCAACGCCACGTCAGGGCACGCGCCGCGTCGATCTCGAAGACTACAAGCGACGCGTTGCTGACATTCACCGGGATGCGTCAAATCGCCATTCGGGTCCGCAGAAACTCCAGATACCGGCAGTCCTGATCCGCGAAAATTTCGTTGCCTGCCCCCATGTAGGCCCGAGCGAGTTCATCGGCGGCGCGATCCTGCTCGCCCGCATCAAAGAGAACCTGCCCCAGTCGGAGGTGAAGGAACGGATTACCGATGCCGTCTGGACAGTGCATCGCGTATTCGAACGCCTCTCTTGCCGAAGTTTGGAAGCCTCCAAGGAAACAGGCGTCGCCTATCGCTGCGAGGACCCACGTAGAGGCGTTCCAGTTCGTCTTTGGCTCAGGAACGAGGCGCCAAGCCGCGTTGTATCGAGCGATAGCGTCCTCAAACATCCGCGCTTCAGCCAAACGATCGCCTTCGGCGCAGAGCGCCTCGATCTGGGCATGCAGGGCTGAGGGCAGCTCGGCCGATTCGCTCATTTCACCAATTAGGCCCAGCAAGGTTCCGTTCACCGCACCCGTCACGGACACGCCGATTCCTTAGACAACCCGGCCGCATCATCCCTCTCTACGGCACGTTCGCCTCCAGCTCGTCCAGCCAGGTCCGCGCCGTGCCGTCGCTGGGCGCCCGCCAGTCGCCGCGCGGTGAGAGCGCGCCGCCCGAGATGACTTTCGGGCCGTTCGGCATGGCCGAGCGCTTGAACTGGCTGATCTCGAAGAAGCGGAAGAGGAAGACGCCCAGCCACTTCTTGATGGTCGCCAGGTCGTAGGCGTTGCGCGCCTCGTCCGGGAAGTTCTCGGGCCACTGGCCGTCCGCCACGTCGCGCCAGGCGTGCCAGGCCAGGAAGGCCACCTTCGAGGGGCGCAGGCCGAAGCGGGTGATGTGGAAAAGGTTGAAGTCCTGCAGCTCGTAGGGCCCGACCTTCGCCTGGGTCGACTGGATGGCGCCGTCGGCGCCGGCCGGCACCAGCTCGGGCGAGATCTCGGTGCCCAGGATCGAGAGCAGGGTGGCGCACGCCCCCTCGTCGAACTGCTTCGTCTTCACCACCCAACGGATCATGTGCTGGATCAGCGTCTTCGCGAGCGAGCCGTTGACGTTGTAGTGGCTCATCTGGTCGCCCACGCCATACGTGCACCAGCCCAGCGCCAGCTCGGACAGATCGCCGGTGCCCAGCACGAAGCCCGCCCGCTGGTTGGCCAGCCGGAACAGGTAGTCGGTGCGCAGGCCCGCCTGCACGTTCTCGAAGGTGATGTCGTAGACCGGCTCGCCGCCCGCGAAGGGGTGGCCGATCTCCTCCAGCATCAGCCGGGCGGTCGGCTTGATGTCGATTTCCTCGCCGGTGACCCCCAGGCCGCGCATCAGCGCCCAGGCGTTGTTCTTCGTCCCCTCGCTGGTGGCGAAGCCCGGCAGGGTGAAGCCCAGGATGTTCTCGCGCGGCAGCCCCACGGCGTCGAAGGCCTTGGCGGCGACGATCAGGGCGTGGGTGGAGTCGAGGCCGCCCGAGACGCCGATGACGATGTGCTTGGACTTGGTCGACTGGATGCGCTTGGCCAGCCCCTGGACCTGGATGTTGAACGCCTCGTAGCAGTCCTTGTCGAGGCGGGCCGGATCGTCGGGCACGAACGGGAAGCGGTCCAGCGGCCGGACCAGGCCCACGTCGTCGAAGTGCGGCTGGTGGGCGAAGCGGATGCGCCGGAAGGCCTTCTCCGGGTGGCCGGCGGCGGCCGCTCCGTCGTTGAAGGTGGGCGTGCGCATGCGTTCCAGCCGCAGGCGCTCCACGTCGATGTCGGCCACCGCCATCTCGGACTGGGCCGGGAAGCGGTCGGTCTGGGCGAGCCGGCGCCCCAGCTCGTGGATCGAGGCCTGGCCGTCCCAGGCGAGGTCGGTGGTGCTCTCGCCCGGCCCTGCGGCCGAGTAGAGATAGGCCGCCTGGCAGCGCATCGACTGGCTGGCGCACAGGATCTCGCGGTCGTCGGCCTTGCCCACCACGACGTTCGAGGCCGAGAGGTTGCAGAGGATCAGCGCCCCGGCCATGGCGCCGGCCGTCGACGGCGGCAGCGGGGCCCAGAAGTCCTCGCAGACCTCCAGGTGGAACACGAAGTCGGCCAGGTCCTCGGCCTCGAACACCAGGTCAGTGCCGAACGGGACTTCCTGGCCGGCCAGGCGCATGGTCAGGCCGGTGACGCCGGCACCCGGCGCGAACCAGCGTTTCTCGTAATATTCCCGATAGTTGGGCAGGAAACTCTTCGGGACGACGCCCAGGATCCGGCCCCGCGAGATGGCGATCGCGCAGTTGTAGAGCCGGCCGTTGTGGGCGAGCGGCGCGCCCACCACCAGCACCGGCTTCAGCCGCGCGCTGGCCCGGGCCAGCCCCACGATCTCGGCCTCCACGCGCCGCAAGAGCGCGTCCTGCAGGAACAGGTCGTCGATGGCATAGGCCGACAGCCCCAGCTCCGGGAACAGCATCAGGTCGCAGCTCTCGACGTCGCCGTCGTGCGCCAGGCGCAACGTCTCGGCGGCGTTGAAGCCGGGATCGCCGGGCAGCACGGCCGGGGTGCATACCGCCGCCCGGACGAAGCCGTGCGAATGGATCGAGTGGAACGCCTGCGTCACCGACGGCTCCCGTCCGGAGTAATGCTCATTTTGAGCATATATAGGCCGACGGCGCGCGGACGGCAAAGCCGCTCCGACTCGAAGGCGTCACGAGGTTGGCGGACCGCGCCGTCCGACGCTACGGTCTCACTTGGAAAGCGTGTCGGAGAAGCGGCGGATGTTGCGCGCACGGGTGCAGGGCCAGCACGCCCGCGTGACCACCGTCGAGCTCTTCTTCGACCTGGTGTTCGTCTTCGCCGTCACCCAGCTCAGCCACTCGCTCCTGGCGCACCTGACGCCGCTGGGCGCCGCCGAAACCGTGCTTCTGATGCTGGCGGTGTGGTGGGCGTGGGTGTTCACCGCCTGGATCACCAACTGGCTCGACCCCGATCACGCCAATGTACGCGCGATGCTGTTCGTGCTGATGGCCGTGGGGCTGGTGATGTCCACCTCCCTGCCCCACGCCTTCAACGCGCGGGCCGTGCCGTTCGCTCTCGCCTACGTGGCGTTCCAGGTCGGGCGCACGGCCTTCATGATCTGGGCGTCGGGCCGCGATCCCTCGCTGCGCCGCGTCTTCGTGGGCATCCTCGCGTGGTTCTCGGCCTCGGGCGTCCTGTGGCTTGCGGGCGCGTTCGCCGACGAGTCCCTCCGGCTGGCGATCTGGGGCGCGGCGCTCGGTATCGAGTTCGTGGGCCCGGCCGCCGGATTCTGGATTCCCGGTCTCGGCCGCTCGGACACGCATGAATGGACGGTCGAGGGCGGGCACATGGCGGAGCGCTGCGGCCTCTTCATCATCATCTGCCTCGGCGAGTCGGTGCTGGTGACCGGGGCGACCTTCAGCCAGCACGCAATGGACCCGACAACGGTCGGGGCCTTCCTGGCCGCGCTGGTCGGCGCGATCGCCATGTGGTGGATCTACTTCAACGCCCACGCGGACCTTGCCGCCCACGCCATCGCCGGGTCCGACGATCCGGGCCGCATCGCCCGCGTCGCCTACACCTACGCCCACATCCCGATCGTGGCCGGGATCATCGTGACGGCGGCCGGCGACGAGCTGGCGCTCGCTCATCCGCTCGGGCACGCCGAGGCGGCGGCCGCATGGCTCATCCTCGGCGGCCCCGCGCTCTTCCTGGCGGGAGGGGTGTGGTTCAAGGCGGCGATCTTCCAGCACCTTTCCGCGCCGCGGGCCGGCGGGCTGGTGCTGCTGGCGGCCGTGGCGCTGGCGTGGCCGCACCTCACGCCGCTCGCCCTGTCGTCGGCGGTCACGGCGGTGCTGGTGGTCGTCGCAATGTGGGAGACCGTGGACTACCCCCGAGCCCTCGCGCGCCTGCAGGCCAGGTCCGGCAGACCCGGCGCTCCACCCGCCGCTTAGATACCGCCAGGGGCGGGTCAGTCGTCGCGGTGGACCCGCTCACGACGCTCGTGGCGTTCCTGGGCTTCCAGGCTGAGCGTGGCGATCGGCCGGGCGTCGAGCCGGGCCAGGCCGATGGGCTCGCCGGTCTCTTCGCAGTAGCCGTACGAGCCGTCCTCGATCCGGCGCAACGCTTCGTCGATCTTGGAGATCAGCTTGCGTTGCCGGTCACGAGTCCGGAGCTCAAGGGCCCGATCAGTCTCCGAGGACGCCCGATCGGCAAGATCGGGATGG
>NZ_DASWTE010000202.1:0-12969 GCF_036402295.1 Phenylobacterium sp. | reverse complement strand
TCCTTCACGCGCTCTCCGGCGCGCGTCCCGCCACCCGAGTGCTTAGCAAATGCTACGTCTTCGTCACAGCGCCGGATGCGTCTGAGCGCGGAACGTGGTCGTATGCCACGGGGACACTCGCATGCTGCTTCAGATCGAACTCTACGTGCTTGGCGCGATGCTGGTCGTTATGATCGCGGCCTGGGCCTATGGCCTGGCCGTGAAGAACGGCGGCTGGACCGACGTCTTCTGGACGTGGGGCACGGGCGTGGTGCTGGCCGCCGCGGCGCTGCTGGCCAACGGGGTCGGAGCGATCGGACCGCGGAACATCCTCGTGGCGGCGTTGATGGCGGTCTGGTGCCTGCGCCTGGGGCTCTACCTGACGCCGCGCGTGGCGAGCCACGACGAGGATCCGCGCTACGCGAAGATCCGCGCGACCGCGAAGACCTACCCCCTGACCATGCTGTGGGTGACCCTGCCGCAGGCGCCGGCCACAGCCCTGCTCGGCCTGTCCGTCGTGCTGGCCGCCCAGGCGCCGGGCGCGGCGCTGGGCTTGCGCGACGGGGTCGCCGCGGTGCTCTTCCTGGCCGCCATCACCGGCGAGGCGGTCTCCGACGCCCAGATGAAGCGCTTCCGCGAGAACCCGGCCAACAAGGGCCAGGTCATCGAGACCGGGCTTTGGGCCTGGTCGCGGCACCCGAACTACTTCTTCCAGTGGCTGGGCTGGCTGGCCTACCCCGTAATCGCGCTCGATCCCGCCCAGCCCGTCACCTGGCTCAGCCTCGCCGCGCCGGCCGTCATGTACGGCCTGCTGCGCTACGTCTCGGGCGTTCCGCTGCTGGAAGCGGAGATGGTCAAGTCCCGCGGCGACAAGTTCCGCGACTACCAGCGGCGCGTCAGCGTCTTCTTCCCCGTTCCACCCAAACGAGCCTGAGTTCCGAATGAGCCTGATCTCCGCCACCATCGACACGTTCGAAGGCGCGCCGCTTCCCGACATCGTCCGCAAGACCGCGATCCACCTCCTCGTCGCCAACGCGCGGCGCGAGCATTCCAAGGCCGGACCCGGAATCGAGGCCGCGTTCGCGCGCGACATGGCCGAGCACCCGATCGCCGAGCACACCGACGCTGCCAACGCCCAGCATTACGAGGTCCCCGCGGACTTCTTCCTCCAATGCCTGGGCCCGCAGCTGAAATACTCGTCGTGCCTCTACAGGAACCCCGGCGACACGATCGCCGAGGCCGAGGAGCACGCCCTCAAGGAGACGGCCGAGCACGCCGACCTGGCCGACGGCCAGCGAATCCTGGAACTGGGTTGCGGCTGGGGCTCGCTGTCGCTGTGGATGGCGAAGACCTATCCGGGTGCGAAGATCACCTCGGTCTCCAACTCGGCCAGCCAGAAAGCCTTCATCCTGGCGCGCGCGCAGGAACGTGGCCTCTCGAACCTCGAGGTCATCACCTGCGACATGAACGACTTTGAGGCGCCCGGAGAGTTCGACCGCGTCGTGTCGGTCGAGATGTTCGAGCACATGTCGAACTGGCGGGCGCTGTTGGGCCGCGTGCGGGGCTGGCTGAAGCCCGAGGGGCGCCTCTTCATCCACGTGTTCACGCACCGGACTACGCCCTACCGGTTCGACCTCAACGACGAGGCCGACTGGATCGGCAAGTACTTCTTCTCGGGCGGCGTCATGCCCAGCCATGGCCTGATGGCCCAGTTCCCCGACCTCTTCACAGTCGAGCAGGACTGGCGCTGGAGCGGGACCCACTATGAGAAGACGGCGCTGCACTGGCTCGAGGCCTACGACCGCAACGTCGGCAGGATCCGCCCGGTGCTGGAAGCCACCTACGGCAAGGACGCCACCCTATGGCATCGCCGCTGGCGGCTGTTCTTCCTCGCCACCGCGGGCCTCTTCGGCCACCGTGGCGGGACCGAGTGGGGCGTAAGCCACTACAGGCTGAAGCCCGCCTGAGGGCGGCAACTTTGTGGGCGAGGGGCATGCTTCGACTGATCACCGTCTACCTGGCGACCGGGATCGCGTTTGCGATCGTGGACTTCATCTGGCTCACCCAGTTCGGGCCCAAGGTGTACTTCCCGACCCTCGACCCGGTGGCGCTGCCCAGCGCGCGCCTGGGGCCGGCGGTGGTGTTCTACCTGGCCTACATCGCCGGCGTGCTGGCGCTGGTGGTTTACCCGCGGAAGAACGAGCCGCTGATGCGCTCGACGATCTACGGCGGGCTGCTCGGCGCCATGTGCTACGCCACCTACGACCTCACCAACCAGGCGACATTGCGGGTCTGGGCCACCCAGATCACGGTCATCGACATCCTCTGGGGAACCTTCATCACGGCCTTCGGCGCGACCGTTGGCGGTTACGTTCTCAGGCGGATGAGGCCCTAGCCCCGCCACATTCCTCCGTGCCATGGTCTTTTCGAAGGTCAGGCATAATATACGGCGTAAACGCCGAGCGGAGGTAAGGGATGGACGCGGTGATGGAACAGGCGAACCTGGACCAGCGGCTGGAGGCGGCGGCGCAGGTGGGCATGACCACCGCCGTGTGGGCCGAGGTCCAGCCCGACAAGGCCGCCGTGATCGATCCCGACGGCCGCGTCCGCACCTTCGCCGAGGTCAACGCCAACGCCAACCGCATCGTGCGGCTGCTGCGTGGCGCGGGCCTGAAGGCCGGCGACGCCGTGGCGCTAGTGCTGTCCAACCGCGCCGAGTTCATCGAGGTGCAGGCCGCCACCCTGCGCGGCGGCTTCCGCATCACGCCGATCAACTGGCACCTGACCGTCGACGAGATCGCCTACATCCTGAACGACTGCGAGGCCCAGGCGGTGTTCATCGAGCCGCGGATCGCCAACGGCCCGCCGGCCGCCGCCCAGGCGCCCGGCCTGAAGCTGAAGGTCTCGGTGGGCGGCGATATTGCGGGCTTCGTCGACTACGACGAGGTGCTGGCGGGCCTGGACGCGTCCGACGTCGACGACCCGGTGCTCGGCAACCAGATGCTCTACACGTCCGGCACGACCGGCCGCCCCAAGGGCGTCCACCGCACCACGGCGGTGGTGACGCCCCAGGCGATGTACGCGCTCCGCGGCTACGACGCCCGCTCCGTGCAGCTCTGCGCCGGCCCCGCCTACCACGCGGCCCCGCTGGCCTTCGACGTTCGCGCCGCCATGGGCGCGGGCGCGACCCTGGTGTTCCTCGACAAGTGGGATTCGGAGAACACGCTTCGCACCATCGCCGAGCGCAAGGTGACCCACATGCACCTGGTGCCGATCATGTTCCAGCGCCTGCTGGCCGTGCCGGACGCTACGAAGGCGCGCTACGACGTCGGCTCGGTCAAGTACATCATCCACGGCGCGGCCCCGTGCCCGCCAGAGGTGAAGCACGCGATGATCGAGTGGTTCGGCCCGGTGATCAGCGAGTACTACGCCGGTTCCGAGGGCGGCGCGGGCTTCATGATCGACAGCCACGAGTGGCTGCGGAAGCCGGGCTCGGTGGGCAAGCGGCCCGAGCTCCTGGGCTCGAAGATCCTGGACGAGCAGGGCGCCGAGTGCCCGCCGAACGTGGCCGGGACCATCTACCACCAGCTGCCGCCGGGCGGCGGGTTCACCTACTACAAGGACGAGAAGAAGACCCAGGCCAGCCGCGTCGGCGATTACTTCACCATGGGCGACATGGGCTACTTCGACGACGACGGGTACCTCTTCCTGACCGGCCGCAACGCCGAGACGATCATCTCGGGCGGGGTCAACATCTATCCGCAGGAGATCGACAACGAGCTGATCAAGCACGACGCCGTGGCCGATAGCGCGACGGTCGGCGTGCCGCACGAGGAATGGGGCGAGCAGGTGAAGGCGGTGATCCTCCTGAAGCCCGGCTACGAGCCCTCGGAGGCGCTGGCGCAGGAGATCCTGGACTTCGCCCGCAGCGCGCTCCCCAGCTTCAAGGTGCCGCGCAGCCTCGACTTCGTGACCAGCCTGCCCCGCTCCGAGGCCGGCAAGATCCAGCGCAACAAAGTCCGCGCGCCCTACTGGGAAGGCCGCGCCCGGCAGATCTAGCTAGTAGCGGCTCATCGTCACCAGGCCGTCCGCGAACGCCAGCCATTGCGGGCTGGTGCTCAAGGGGACGCGCAGGAACAGCATCGCGACCAGCAGGGTGAGCCCGATCAGGTACGCCGGATGCGGCCGCCCCCGCGTGCGCCAGTCGTAGATCATGGCCGCGACGATGATCAGGTAGACGACAAGCCCGGGTGCGATGGTGCGCTCGACCGGCAGCGGCATGCCGAGGCCGGGTCGCAACCCCGGCCCGCCGCCCGTATTGACCAGGAAGAAGACGCGGGCCATCGCCGCCGGCAGGACGGCGGTCGTCGCCAGCAGCATCAGCCGCCGATGGATCTCGGTCCGTCCGCGGAACGCCACTGCCGCAGCGAAGAAGCCCGCGAACATCGTGATGGCCGAGAGGGGAATTACCAGGAAGCCGAGGACCTTCGCCGGCGGCCTCCCTTCGGCGAGGTCGTGGGCGGCCCCGCCGATCGCCGTAGCGCCGCCGAGCAGGAACATGGCGGTGGCGAGCGCGATGCCGGCCAAGCCCCATGCGCGATGGTGGTCGAGCCGACCGTTGGCCTGCAGCCACGTCTGCGACAGGAACAGCAGCGGCCAGGCCGTGAAGACCACCGCGTGCATGTGCAGCAATCGCGACCCGACGAACGTGCCGACCGGCCACTGCAGCCAGTAAGTTCCGGCGAAGCCGCCGATGGCGATGAGGGCGCAGAGCCCTGCCATCCAGACATAGAAGAAGCGCGCCGAGGTGCGGGCCTCGCCCGCGGTTGCGACAGCCACCATCGCAGGAGCCTCCCGTTGCCCGGACCCGAACGCAACATGACTCTGTTCGACGAACGTGACTATCAGTTTGAGGCGGCGGTCCAGCTCGCCGAAAGATCGGCTATGCTCGGCTAAAGCTCGGTCGCTCAACCCACGCGCTGGCGCTAACAACTCCCCGTTGTCGGATTGGGAGTTTGCGGCATGGATGAGCCGGTGGAATACGTCGTGGGGCGGCGGCTGCGGCGCCGGCGACGGCTGATGGGGCTGACCCAGTCCGAGCTGGGCGTCCTTTGCGGCGTGAGCTTCCAGCAGGTGCAGAAGTACGAGAGCGCCCACACGCGCCTGTCCGTAGGCATGCTGTGGAAGCTGGCCTGCGCCCTCGAGGTGGACGTGAGCTATTTCTTCGCCGACGTGCCGCGGGCGCTGCCGGCCAACGAAGGCCGCCGCCTGCCGGCCGCCGAGACGCTGGCGTCCGCCAACGCCGCCTAGGCGGTCGCCGCCGCGCGTACCTGCTCAAGGAACCAATCGACGCCGGGGTCCTTCAAGCCGGCGCGCCGCATCAGCGAGACCGAGATCCGGCCTCCCTCGAACGGCGAGTCCAGCACCTGCACTCCAAACCGCTCCGCATATCGCTCCGCGAGCCGGCGCGGCATCGCACCCAGACCGTCGGTGGAGGCCACCAGGAGCAGGACGGTCAGCCACTGGGGCACGGCGGCCAGGTGCCTGACCCCCTCCGGGTACTTGTTGTTCGGGCCGGGCGGACCCGTCTCGCTGGGGTTCCAGGCGTAGATGTGACCCGTGGTTCGCCACTGCGCCTCGCTGAGCGTTCCTCGGATCGTCGGGTGGTCCGCCCGCGCCACCGAGCAGTACTCGTCCTCGAGGAAAGGCTCGATGAGGAAGCCCGGGCGCGGCTCCCAGAAAAGCCCCAGGGCGAAGTCGGCGTCGCCGCGTCGCAGGTGTTGCATCGCCTGCTCGTCGTCGGCGTGGCCGATCAGGAAGGTGACGTCCGGCGCGACCTCGCGCAGCCGGCGGATGAGTTCGGCGCCGAGGAGCGCGGTGACGAACTCGGGCGCGCCGAACTTGAACTGCCGTCGGCTCGTGGCCGGATCGAACCGGGCGTCCGGATCGAGCGCCTCGCCCGCCAGTCCAATGAGGCGTTCGATCTGCGGCCCCAACTCGAGGGCGCGTCGCGTGGGTTCGAAGCCGTGCGGGCGTCGGACGAAGAGCGGATCGTCGAACAGGTCGCGCAACCTTCCGAGGGCATGGCTGATCGCCGGCTGCGACAGCCCTAGGCGCGCGGCCGCTTGGCTTGCACGACCGGTCCTGAGCAGCTCGCGGAACACCAGCAGGAGGCCGCCGTCGAGGCGTCGTAGTTTATTCGTGTCGATATCACTCATTCAGCGAATTCAGTACGACTGAACTCGCAGACGCGCCAGCATTCGGCGCATGAACCACGCCGCCCTCCCCGCCGCGCTACTCGCCGCGGCGCTTCTGGCCCCGGCTGCCCACGCGCAGTCGGGGCTCTATTCCCACGTCTCGCTGACGTCGGACTACCGCTACCAGGGCGTCTCCAGCACCGACCGGCAGCCCGCGGTCCAGGGGGTGGTCCACTATTTTCGGTCGGACGGATGGTACGCCGGGCTCTTCGCAACTGAGGTGGGCTACGGCTACGCCCAGAGCCCGAGTTACGAGCTCGACTTCTACGGCGGCAAGACGCTGAAGCTGAACCCGAAGACCGACCTCAAGCTGCAGGGACTCTACAGCACCTTCCCCGACAACCGGACGCCGGGCCCGACCTTCGACTTCGTCCAGGCCGGCGTGTCGGTGATCCGCAAGGGCGGCGCGCTCACCCTGACCGGACTCACCACCTATGTCCCCAAGGGCTCGTACGGGGCCGGCCAGGTCTGGCGGGTCGAGGGCGCGGCGGACTACGTGCTCGCCAAGGGCCTGACCCTGAAGGCCCTGGCCGGCCACCAGACCACCGAACGGCGGCCCGATCGCAGCTACTGGAGCCTCGGCGCGGAGGCGCGCTGGCGGCATCTCATCTTCGACGTCCGCTACCAGGACACCGACCTCTCCAGGGCCCGCTGCGGCTTCAACCCGGACATCTGCGGCCCTTCGGTCACCGGCGCGGTCACCGCGGTGATGCCGCTGATCCTGTTCTGAGGCTTGGCCGCGTCCGAAATCCGCCTAAGGTCCCCGGCGCAATCCTTCGGGGGCTTACCAGTGAAACAGCTTGTCCTCGGCGCGCTCGCCGCCGCCGTCCTCTCCGCGCCCGCCGCCGCACAGACCACCTTCGTGCAGGCCGGCCGGGTCCTGGTCGATCCCGCCTCGGGCACGGTCGAGACCGCCAAGACCCTGGTCGTGCAGAACGGCAAGGTGGTGCGCATCGCCGACGGCTACGTCGCCGAGGCCGGTGGCAAGGTGGTGGACCTGAAGTCGGCTTTCGTCCTGCCCGGCTTCATCGACAGCCACGTCCACATCACCGGCGAGCAGAACCCCAGCTCGCGGCTGGAGGAGGTGACCCAGTCGTCGGCCGAACAGGCCATGGTGGGCGCGCGCTACGCGAAGAAGACCTTGCTGGCCGGCTTTACGACCGTCGCCGACCTGGGCGCCGACGACGACGCCATCTTCGCGCTGCGCAAGGCGATCGCGCTGGGCGACGTGCCCGGCCCGCGGATCGTCGCCTCGGGCGGCGCCATCTCGGTCCACGGCGGCCACGGCGACGTGAATGGCTTCCGCGAGGACGTGATGCACGTGCTGCGGCCCGACTCGGTCTGCTCCGGCGCCGCCGACTGCGCCCGCGCCGTCCGCGAACAGGTCTGGAAGGGCGCCGACGTCATCAAGATCACCGCCACCGGCGGCGTGCTCTCCAACACCGCCGCGGGTCTGGCCCAGCAGTTCTCCGAGGACGAACTGAAGTCGATCGTCGAGTCGGCCCACCGCATGGGCCGCCGCGTCACCGCCCACGCCCACGGCGGCGACGGCATCGTCAGCTTCATCAAGGCCGGCGGCGACTCCATCGAGCACGGCACCTACCTCGACGCCGAGGGCATCGCGCTGATGAAGAAGAACGGCGCCTACCTGGTGCCGACGCTTATGGCCGGCGACTTCGTCTACCGGGTGGCCTCGGGTCCCAACAACTTCCTGACCCCCGCCCAATCGGCCAAGGCTCTGGAGGCCGGGCCGAAGATGCTGGACATGGCGCGCCGCGCCCACGCCGCCGGCGTGAAGATCGCGTTCGGCACCGACACCGGCGTCTCGGCCCACGGCGACAACGCCGGCGAGTTCGCGCTGCTGGTGAAGGCGGGCATGACGCCACTGCAGGCGATCCAGGCCGCCACGGTCAACGCCGCCGACCACCTGCAGCTCTCCGCCGTCGCAGGCTCGCTGACCCCCGGCCACGCCGCCGACATCGTGGCCGTCGACGGCGACCCCACGAAGGACGTCACCGTGCTCACGAAGGTGCGCTTCGTTATGAAGGACGGCGTGGTCCACAAGGGGCCGTGAGGGAAACGCACGGAAACCAACCGTGTTTGGCCCCGGTTGGCCGCGCAGGGCATAAGCCGCGGCCATGATTCCGTTCATCGACCTGCAGGCCCAGCGCGCCCGCCTCGGCCAGGCGCTGGAGGACGCCATCCTCAAGGTGGTCCGCTCCGGCGCCTACATCATGGGCCCCGAGATCGCCCAGTTCGAGGCCGAGCTCGCGACCTTCGGCCGGGCGCCGCACGCGCTGTCGTGCGGTTCCGGCACCGAGGCGCTGGTGCTGCCGCTGATGGCCTGGGAGATCGGGCCCGGCGACGCGGTCTTCTGCCCGTCCTTCACGTTCGCCGCCACGGCCGAGGTCATGCCGCTGGTGGGCGCCTCGCCAGTGTTCGTCGACGTGCTGCCCGACACCTACAACCTCGACCCCGCGAAGCTCGAAGCCGCCGTCGCCGCCGTGAAGGCCGAGGGGAAACTCACGCCGCGCGCGGTCATCGCCGTCGACCTGTTCGGCCAGCCGGCGGACTATCCGGCCATCGCCGCGGTCTGCGCGAAGCACGACCTGAAGCTGATCGCCGACTCCGCCCAGGGCTTCGGCTGCACGCTCGCAGGCCAGCACCCCATCCACTGGGCCGACGTCACCACCACCTCGTTCTTCCCGGCCAAGCCGCTGGGCTGCTACGGCGATGGCGGGGCGGTGCTGTCGAAGGACGCCCGCTTCCACGACCTGCTGGTCAGCCTGCGCGTCCACGGCCAGGCGGTGAAGAGCGACCTCGAGGGCCGCACCTTCGACCACGACCCCAAGTACCTGAACATGCGGGTCGGCATGAACAGTCGGATGGACACCCTCCAGGCCGCGGTCCTGCTGCAGAAGCTGACCATCTTCGCCGACGAGATCGAAGCCCGGAACGTGGTTGCGGCGCGCTACGCCGACGGCCTGGGCGACGTAGTGCGCGTCCCGCCCGTGATCGACGGCGGCGTCTCGGTCTGGGCGCAGTACGTCATCGAGACCGACGACCGCGACGGCCTGGCGGCCCACCTGCGCGGCGAGGGCATCCCGACGGCGGTCTACTATCCCGTCCCGCTGCACATCCAGGCGCCGTACCGCAGCTATCCGCAGCCGGGAGGCCTGCCGGTGACGGAAGCGGCGGCCGGCAAGGTCCTGGCGCTGCCGATGCACGCCTACCTCGAGCCCGAGGTGCAGGACGGCGTCATCGCGGCCATCCGCAACTACGTGAAGCGGAACGGCTAGCTAGGTCAGGCTGCCCACGATCGAGGCGCGCTGGGAGAGCTCGATCCAGTTGCCGTCCGGGTCGCGCACCATCGAGATGCGCGCCGTGGTCCCCAGCGTCAGCGGCGCCAGCGCCTCGCGGCCGCCCCTGGCCAGCACGGCGGCGTGCTCGTCGTCGACCTTGAACACCTGGAAGGTGATGTAGCGCCAGCCCGGGCCCTGCATCTGCGCGTCGGCCGGCGCGGCGGGATCGGGCTCCAGCAGGACCAGGCTCTCGCCCGCGCGGAACACGCCCGGCCGCTCCTCGGGCAGGCCCAGCGCCTCGCCGTAGAACCGCCGGTGGGCGTCGAGGTCGCGGACGCCGATCCGCACGCCGATCTGGGTGACGCCGTCATGGCCCGGCGGCACGAGGCTCACGCGGTTGCCGTCCGGGTCGGCCAGCGCCCGCGGCGCGACCAGGCCCTCGCGCGCGATCACCAGCTCGCGGTAGCCGCTGGGCGGGTTGGCCGGCAGGGGCGCGGTGTGGTGGTTGATCTTCAGCACGCTGCCCGCGACGTCGTGGCGGTGCTGGTCCTGGCCTTTCCGGATCGGCAGCACGTGGTCCAGCGGGACGCCCACCTCGCCCTGCCAGAACGCCAGCATCGGAGCGAGGTCATTGGTGGCGAGGCCGATGTCGATCCGCGGCTTGGCGAGTTGCACGGCCTACTTCCGCACGGCCTTCAGCGCGCCCACGATCACCTCGTTGGTGGTCTGGCCCTGCTGGCGGCTGTTGTAGAGGCCCGCGGTCATCACCACGACCACGCCCTGGTCGCGCACGACCACGATCCGCTGACCCCCGTTGCCGACGCCCGCCGCCCAGGGCGTCGCGGGTTCGAGCTGACAGCCCGCGAACAGCCACCAGAAATAGCCGTAGCGCGTCCCACACGTCGGATCGGGCTGCACCTGCGCCTTGGGGGTCGTGGCCGCCTCCACCCAGCGCGCGGGGATCACCTGGCGGCGGTTCCAGCGGCCGCCGTCCAGCACCATCCGGCCCACCTTGGCCATGTCGCGCGGCGTCATCCTGAGCCCGGAGGCCGCGTAGGGCACGCCCTTGCCGTCCTTGATCCATTCCACCTTGGGGATTCCCAAGGGCTTGAACAGCTTCTGCTCGGCATAGGCCTCGAGCGGCGTCTTGGTCGCGCGCGCCAGCACCGCCGCCATCACCGCGACGTCGCCGCCCGAATACTTGAACGCCGCGCCCGGTTGGGTGTCGAAAGGCTGACTCAGCACATAGCGGTAGGGGTCCTTCGCGAGGTCCATGGCGATCTCGGAGTTGCGCGGGTCGGTGTAGGGAAAGCTGTCCTCGTCCCAGTGCAGGCCTGAGGTCATGCTGAGCAGGTGGCGCAGCGTGACGCGTCGCCGCTCGGGCGTCTGCAGGTCGGCGTACTCGGGGAAATAGTCGAGCACCGGCGTGTCCAGGCTCTTGATCGCGCCCTCCTCTACGGCCACGCCGACCAGCAGGCCGACGACGCTCTTGGTCACCGAGCGGACGTCGTGGAGCGTGTCGGGGCCGAACGCCACCTCGCCCAGTGGGAAGCCGCGGCGCTCGTCCTTGCCCGGGAAGTACCACTCGGCGAGCGTGTCTTCCCCGCGCATCACGATGACGCTGTGGACGCCGGGGATCTCGCCCGCCTCGATGCGGGTCTTCAGCGCGGCGAGCGCGGCCTCGTCGGCCCGCGCGGCCGGGGCCAGCAACAGGACGGCCAGCGCGGCCGCCAACAGGGTCCTGAGCATCGTCCCCTCCATGCCTTTCCGCCAATCTAGGACCAGCGCGCCTACTCGCGCACCTTACGCTTGCGCAGGGTCAGGGCGCGTGACAGGAGTCCCGTCAAACAAACGTTTGAGAGGGACGTCCCATGAAAGCCGCCGTTTACTACGAGAATGGCCCGCCGGACGTCCTGAAGTACGAGGACGTGCCCGACCCGCAGTGCCACCCGAAGGGGATCGTGATCCGGGTCGAAGCGGTCGCCATCGAGGGCGGCGACACGCTGAACCGCTTCGGCGGCGCGCTGATGACCACCCCGCACGTGGTGGGCTACCAGGCCGCCGGCGAGGTGATCGAGGTCGGCGCCGAGGTCACGAACTTCAGCGTCGGCGACAAGGTCTGCACGACCGGCGGCTGGGGCAGTCACGCCGAGCTTCGCGCCGTGCCGGCGCGCACGGCCTGGAAAGTCCCCGCCGGGCTCAGCACCCGCGAGGCCTCAGTCATCCCGGTCACCTTCGGCACCGCCGACGACTGCCTCTTCGAGTTCGGCCGCCTGAAGGCCGGCGAGGTCGCGCTGATCCAGGCCGGGGCGTCCGGCGTGGGCGTGGCGGCGATCCAGCTCGCGGCCCGCGCCGGCGCCTCGATGGTGATCGCCACCGCCTCGTCGGATGAGCGCCTCGAGCGGCTGAAGGCGCTCGGGATGACGCATGGGATCAACTACAAGACGCACGACGTCGTCGAGGAGGTGATGCGGATCACCGGCAAGAAGGGCG
Source organism: Phenylobacterium sp. (assembly GCF_036402295.1). Classification (GTDB taxonomy): domain Bacteria; phylum Pseudomonadota; class Alphaproteobacteria; order Caulobacterales; family Caulobacteraceae; genus Phenylobacterium. The sequence continues at coordinate 938 of NZ_DASWTE010000202.1, read as the reverse complement.
CCGACGTGGTGGTCGACTCGGTGGGCGGCCCCACGCTTCAGGGCTCGATCCTCGCGCTCGCCTACCGTGGCCGGGTCTCGTCGGTCGGACAGGCCGGCCGCGACCGGCAGAAGATGGACCTGTCGACGCTGATGGGCGGCAACCGCACCATCTCGGGCGTCTTCCTGGGCGCCGAGATCGCCACCGAGCGGGTGCAGAACAACATCAGAAAGCTGATCGACGATGTGGCGAAGGGCGAGCTGAAGGTGGTGATCGACCGCGAGTTCCCGCTGTCGGAAGCCGCTGAGGCGCATCGCTACATCGAAAGCCGGCAGGCGGTGGGACGCGTGCTGCTTATTCCATGAGCGCCTCCAGCAGAAGTGGACACCGGTTCTGCGCCCGGGAGGCGTTCCACTTTTCTTGCTGGCGCGCCGTCCAGGCGGCGAACCGGCTTCCCCTTCGCCTGACGGCGCGCTAGCGGCCGAAGACCTTCAGCCAGAGTCCGGCGATGCCAAGCAGGATGAACACCCACATCGCCAGGGAAAGCAGCAGGGGAACGATGACGCGCATGCCTTCCGCTCAGCCCTCCCCCAAGGCGATTCCCGGCGCAATGTTTGGCGCAGTCGCCCCCGTAAGACCAGCCACTTCACGCGCTCGGATAGACGCTGTCCAGACCGTACAACCCTCAGGGTACCCAGGAGCAGGAGCAACCGATGCCCAAAGCCCGTAGCGGCGCCGTCGAGATCGAGTACGAGACATTCGGCGACGACCGGCCGGAAACCGTGATCCTCGTCAACGGCCTCGGCTCGCAGATGACCCGCTGGCCCGAGGCGTTCTGCGCGAAGCTGGTCGCGAAGGGCTACCGCGCCATCCGCTTCGACAACCGAGACACCGGGCGCTCCACCTGGTTCAAGTCGGGCGACCGCTACACGCTGAAGGACATGGCCGCCGACGCGATC
>NZ_DASWTE010000201.1:0-2000 GCF_036402295.1 Phenylobacterium sp. | reverse complement strand
GGCGCTCCAGCACCACGGCGTCTTCGGCCGGCAGGCGCGCGGCGGCCGGGAGCCAGGGGGCCATGCCGAGGTCGGCCCAGCCGGTGCGGCGCGCGATCTCGGCGCGGCCGTCGTCGAATAGTGCGGGGTCGCCGCGGAACTTGTTGATCAGGAAGCCCCGGATGCGGCCGCGGTCGGCGGCGTCGAGGACGGCGTGGGCGCCCACGAGGCTCGCGATCACGTGGCCGCGGTCGATGTCGCCGATCAGGACGACCGGCACATCGGCGGCATGCGCGAAGCCCATGTTGGCGATATCGTTGGCCCTGAGGTTCGTCTCGGCCGGGCTGCCCGCGCCTTCCACGAGGACGAGGTCGGCCTCGGCCTCCAGGCGGCGGAAGCTCTCGACCACGACGGGCAGCAGCGAGGCCTTGCGGTCCTGATAGGCGGCGGCCTGCCACTCGCCCTCCATGCGGCCGCGGACCACGAGCTGGGCTCCGGTGTCGGACTGGGGCTTCAGGAGCACCGGGTTCATGTCGACGGTGGGCGGCGTGCGGCAGGCGATGGCCTGCAGCGCCTGCGCCCGGCCGATCTCGCCGCCATCCGCGGTGACCGCAGCGTTGTTCGACATGTTCTGCGGCTTGAACGGGCGGACGGTCAGGCCGCGGTTCGTGAACAGGCGGCAGAGGCCGGCGACCAGCACCGACTTGCCCACGTCCGAGCCGCAGCCCTGCAGCATGAGCGCGGCCATCAGGCGGGGCCCAGGTAGTCCACCAGCGCCTCGGCGCCCTGGCCGGCGATGCGGGCGCGGACGTCGAAGACCTGGGCCAGGAGGTCGGGCGTCAGCGTCTCGGCGATGGGGCCGAAGGCGACGAGGCGGCCTTCGCGCAGCGCCATCAGGTGGGTGGCGTGGCGCAGCGCCAGCGTGAGGTCGTGCAGGGTGGTGACCACCAGCCGGTCCTCGTCCACCGCCAGGCGGCGCAGGCGCACGACGGTGTCCAGGCGGTGCCTGGGGTCGAGGCCCGAGATCGGCTCGTCGGCCAGGAGCACGTCGGGGTCGCCGATCAGGGCGCGAGCCAGCATGGCGCGGGCGAGCTCGCCGCCGGAGAGCGTGGTGGCGGGCTGGAAGCGCTGGGGGACCAGGTCGAAGGCCTCGATGGCCTGGGTCAGGCGCGGCTCGAAACCGCCGGGCAGACCGCCGAAGGCCGGGAGCTGCGGGGTGAGGCCCAACGCCACGACGCGCTCGACCGCGATGGGCCACTCGGCGCGCAGGCTCTGGGGCAGATAGGCGCGGCGGCGCGCCAGCTCGCGGCGATCAATGGCGAGCACCGGGCGGTCGTCGAGGGTGACGGCGCCGGCCTCGGGCCTGAGCAGGCCGGCCAGGCAGTTCAACAGCGTCGACTTGCCCGCGCCGTTGGCGCCGATCAGGGCCACGAACATGCCGGCTTCGAGCCGGGCTGAGACGCCGTCCACGATGGCGCGGCCGCCGCGCTCGACGGTGATCCCCTTCGCCTCCAACACGCTCATGGCGCCAGCCTCCGCAGGCGCACGACCAGCCAGAAGAAGAACGGCGTGCCGATCAGGCTGGTGACCACGCCGAGCCGCAGCTCGGAGGTGGTGTGCAGGACGCGGGTGAGGATGTCGGCCAGCAGCAGCAGCGCCGCGCCGAACAGGGCCGAGGGAAGCAGCGTGCGGCTGGGCTGGTAGCCGACGAACGGGCGGACGAGGTGCGGCGCGATCAGGCCGATGAAGCCGACCGAGCCGGTGACCGAGGTCGCCGCACCGACCGCCAGGCCCGTGCCCAGCAGGGCGAGCAGGCGGGTGCGGTCAAGGTCGACGCCCAGGCTGGACGCCTGGGCCTCGCCCAGCGCGAGCGCGTCGATCGCGCGGCCCATGGTAGCGAGGATCGCGAGGCCTGCCAGGATGAAGGGGCCGGCCAGCAGGATGTGGTCCCAGCTCTTCTGCGACAGCGAGCCCAGCATCCAGATGCTCATCTCGAAGGCGGCGTAGGGGTTGGGAGCGAA
>NZ_DASWTE010000200.1:0-4640 GCF_036402295.1 Phenylobacterium sp. | reverse complement strand
TCCGGGTCGCCGGCGGTGCTCTCGGCCTTCATCCGCGGCATCGGCTCGGACGACTTCGCCTTCAACATCGACCCGGGCGTCGGCATCTACGTCGACGGCGTCTACCTCGCCCGCACCGTCGGCGCGAACCAGGACCTGCTGGACGTCGAGCGCATCGAGATCCTGAAGGGGCCGCAGGGCACCCTGTTCGGGCGCAACACCATCGGCGGCGCGATCTCGATCGTCACCCGAGACCCGGGCGACACCTTCCGCTTCAAGGGTGACGTCACGGTGGGCAGCTTCAACCTGCTGCAGGCCCGCGGCAGCGCCGACGTGCCCCTGGCCGACAACCTCGCCGCCTCGATCACCTACGGGATCAAGAGCCGCGAGGGCTACGTCAAGCGCATCCCCTTCGGCGATCCGCGGGCGGGGAACAGCACCTCATTTACGGCCTTCCCGTCCTCCGGATACGACACGGCCTCGCGCGAAGGCGGCGAGAACAGCTGGAACCTGCGCGGCAAGCTCAAGTGGAGCGGCGAGTCCACCAAGGTGGTCGTGACCGGCGACTACACCCGTGAGGACAGCACCGGCCTGGCCAACACCTTGCTCACGACGACCGAATTCGTGCCCGGCAACTTCGCGGGCTCGGCCAACCTGCCGGGGACGGCGTTCGATCCCACGGGAACGACGGGCTTCCTCTTCGCCGGGCTCTACAACTTCTGCATCGGCTCGACGCCCACCCAGATCGCCGCGCGCAACGCCCAGGCGCTCTGCGGCGTGCGTGGCACGCAGTTCGGCGCCAGCCCGCGCGTGCCTTCGTTCGCGGGCGTGAACGTGGACGGCAACCCCAACAACGACCTGCTGCCGTTCGACAGCCGGTTCATCTCCGCCGACCGGGACCGCAGCTACGCCACCGGCAACAGCTTCTCCAAGATGCACAACTGGGGTGTCGCGGCGACCGTCGAGCATAGCCTCACCGACGACATCACCCTGAAGTCGATCAGCGCCTACCGCGACCTCGGCTGGCGCAGCGGGATGGACGCCGACGGCTCGCCGCTCAACGTGCTGCAACTGAGCTTCGACATGCAGCAGTGGCAGGTGAGCGAGGAGGTCCAGGTGCTGGGCTCCGCCTTCGACGACAAGCTCAACTACGTGCTGGGCGGCTACTACTTCAAGGAGAAGGGCAGCCTGCACGACTACGTCACTTTCGACGAAGGCCTGCTGCAGGTGGACGGGCCGAACGACCTCGAAACCGAAAACTACGCCGTGTTCGGCCAGGTCGACTGGCGGATCAGCGACCTGATCGGCGTCACGGTCGGTGCGCGATACACCAAGGAGAAGAAGGACTTCGAGGGCGGCCAGCAGGACCTGAACGGCCTCAACTACAAGCTCTTCGGCTGCTCGGACGCGAACGGCAACATCAGCCCCGGCGGCGCCTTCCCGTTGGCCCCGGTCCCCTGCCAGCTGGCGCTCGGCTATCCGAACCCGGCGAACCCGGTGCAGGTCTATGTCCCGGGTGTGAACCGAAAGGAATTCAGCAACTTCTCGCCGAAGGTGGGCGTGCAGTTCCATCCGAGCGATGACGTCATGGTCTTCGGCAGCTGGTCCAAGGGCTACAAGACCGGGGGCTGGACCACGCGCCTGACCAACCCCCAGCCCATCGCCCCCGACTTCGACGAAGAGAAGGCGACCACCTGGGAGGCAGGCTTCAAGACGCGGCTGTTCGATCGACGGCTGCAGTTGAACGGCGCGGTCTTCACCACCGACTACAACGGCATCCAGCTGAACTTCCAGCAGGGCACTTCGCCCACCATTCGCAACGCCGGCAACGCCCGGATCGACGGGGCGGAGCTGGAAGCCGTCGCGACGCCGCTGGCGGGGCTCACGCTCAACGCGTCCGTGGGCTGGCTCGACGCCCGCTACACCTCGGTGCTGCCCGGCGTGCTGGCGGTGAGCGGCCCCAACCCGTTCCAGGCGGGGACGTTCAAGGGCGCGCCGCTGCCGAAAACGCCGGAGTGGAAGGTCAACTTCAGCCCTCGCTACGAGTTCACCGTGGCCGGCGGCGGCAAGGTGATGGTCGTCGGTGACTGGACCTACGTTTCGAGCATCTGGAACGACTCCCAGCGCAGCTACGTGCTCAAGCGGCCGGGGGTCCACCTGATCAACGCCAGCGCCACCTACGAGGAGCCCAACGGCGCCTGGTCGGTCGCGGTGGGCGGCACCAACCTCGGCAACGAACGCTATACGACCACCGGCGGCGTCAACGTCGCGGCCGGCCTGGCGTTCGGCACCTACAGCCGGCCGCGCGAGGGCTACGTGCGCTTCGGCATGAAGTTCTGACCATGGCGGACGGCATGACCCCTTCGACCGGCCCGTTGCTCGACGAGTCCGCCTGGCGCGACCGGCTGTACTCCAACGGCTGGGCCGCCGGCTCGGGCGGCCTGCTGGAAGTGATCGAGCCCGCGACGCTCGCGCCGCTGACGCGGGTGGCGCGGGCAGGGCGCGAGGATGTGGCCGCCGCCGCCGCGGCGGCGCGGGCGGCCCAGCCGGCCTGGGCCGCGCTGTCGGCCGATGCGCGCCAGGCCGTATTGCTGGAGGCCGCCGCGATCCTGTCGCGCCGCGCGGACGAGCTGGCGCCATGGATGATCCGCGAGACGGGGTCGGTCGGGGCCAAGGCCGCCGTGGAGCTGGAGCACGCCGCGGGCTTCGTCCGCCAGGCCGGCGCCATGGCGACCGAACCGCACGGCCTGCTGCTGCCCGCCGCCGACAGCCGGCTCAGCATGGCCCGGCGGGTCCCGCTGGGCGTGGTGGCGGTGATCTCGCCGTTCAACTTCCCGCTGGTGCTGTCGATCCGCGCCGTCGCGCCGGCGCTGGCCGCCGGCAACGCCGTGGTGCTGAAGCCCGACCCGCGCACGCCCGTCAGCGGCGGCTTCCTGATCGCCCGCGTCTTCGAGGAAGCCGGCCTGCCGCCCGGCCTGCTGCACGTGCTGCCCGGCGACGCCGAGGCGGGCGACGCCCTGTGCCGCGACCCGAACATCGCCATGGTGGCCTTCACGGGCTCCACCGCCGCCGGCCGCAGGGTGGGCGAGACGGCCGGCGCGCACCTGAAGAAGGTCGCCCTCGAGCTGGGCGGCAAGAACGCCCTGATCGTGCTGGACGACGCCGACCTGGACGTCGCCGCCTCGAATGCCGCCTGGGGCGCGTGGCTGCACCAGGGGCAGATCTGCATGACCACAGGTCGGGTGCTGGTGCAGCGCTCGCTGCACGACGGCCTGGTCGCGCGCCTGGTCGAGAAGGCTTCGCACCTCCCGGTCGGCGATCCGACCGGCGGCCAGGTGGCGCTGGGGCCGCTGATCAGCGCAGCGCAGCGGGACCGGGTCCACGCGATCGTCCAGGACTCGGTGGCCGCCGGCGCGATCCTCGCGGCGGGCGGGACCTACACCGACCTGTTCTACGTGCCGACCGTGCTGACGGGCGTGAAGCCGGGGATGCGGGCGTTCGACGAGGAGATCTTCGGCCCGGTGGCGGTGGTCACCGCCTTCGACGACGACGCCGAGGCCGCCGACCTCGCGGGCCGCGGCGAATACGGCCTGTCCGCCGGGATCATCACCGGCTCGGTGGGCCGTGGCATGGCGCTGGGGGAGCGGCTGAACGTGGGCCACCTGCACATCAACGACCAGACCGTCGAGGCCGGGCCGCATTCGCCGTTCGGCGGCATGGGCGCGTCCGGCAACGGCAGCCGCATCAGCGGGCCGGCCAACCTGGACGAGTTCACCACCTGGCGCTGGACCACGGTGAAGACCGCGGCCACGCCCTATCCCTTCTAGGCGTCTTCCCATGCAGATCACGGCCGCCGTCGTCCGCAGCCGCTCGGGCCCCTTCGGCCTGGAGACGGTGGAGATCGAAGCGCCGCGCGCCGGCGAGGTGCTGGTGCGCGTGGTCGCCACCGGCGTCTGCCACACCGACATGGTCATGCGCGACCAGGACCTGCCGACGCCGCAGCCGGTGATCCTGGGCCACGAGGGGGCCGGGGTCGTCGAGCGGGTCGGCGCGGGCGTGACCAAGGTGGCGCCCGGCGACCATGTGGTGATGACCTTCAACTCGTGCGGCGGCTGTCCGTCGTGCCGCGACCACGCCCCGACCTATTGCCACGAGTTCTTCCCGCGGAACTTCGTGGGCGTCCGACCGGACGGCAGCACGGGCCTGTCGAAGGATGGCGAGACGATCTACGCCAACATCTTCGGCCAGTCGTCGTTCGCGACCTATGCTCTCTGCCATGAGCGGAATGCGGTGAAGGTTCCGAAGGACGCGCCCCTCGAGATCCTGGGCCCTCTGGGCTGCGGGGTGATGACCGGCGCGGGGGCGGTGATGAACGCCCTGAAGGTCGAGGCCGGGCGCTCGCTCGTGGTGTTCGGCGCCGGCGCGGTCGGGTTGAGCGCCCTGCTGGCCGCCGAGGCCGCCGGCGCGGGGCCGATCATCGTCGTCGACATCAATTCGGCGCGCCTGGAACTCGCATTGGAGCTGGGCGCTGACCATGCCCTGGACAGCCGTGCCGGGCCCGTCGTGGACCGCATCCGCGAGATCACGGGCGTCGGCGCCGATTACACGCTCGACACCACCGCCAACCTCGCAGTCATGCGCCAGGCGGTCGACGCCCTGGC
>NZ_DASWTE010000199.1:0-12369 GCF_036402295.1 Phenylobacterium sp. | reverse complement strand
ATGATCGTCCCGACGGTGGTGTTCGTCAGGTTCGTGGCGTCGAGCGTGAACTCGAACTCGTGCACGAACGCGCCGAGGTCGTCGGTGATCGTGGCCCCGAAGCCTTCCGACCCGTTCAGGTTCAGGTCGCCCGAGTCGATGATATCGAAGCTGGTGGCGGCGGCGGCCGGCGAGGCCGCGGCAATCGACATGGCCGCGGCCATGCACGCAAATATCGCTCTCACAGAGGTACTCCCAAGCCCGGCCCCCACGGCCGGCTGACCCGAACCAAGCGGTGGCCGCGCGATCCGGTTCCATCTTCACCAGGTTGTTGCGGAGAATTAGGACGACTGTGGCGCGCGCGCCGCGCGAAATATCCGCGTGCGTGTCGTGAGGCCGGCGGGTCATTCGTCCTCGGAATACGAAGAGCCCGGAGAGACCTCCCGATGAGCCCCACCATCACCGCCTTCAAGACCTCGCCCGACCGCGGCCGGGGACTGGCGCGCGACATGCGGGTTCGCTGGGCGCTGGAAGAAGTCGGCCAGCCCTACGAGGTCCGCCTGCTCTCGTTCGGCGAGATGAAGGAGCCCGCGCACCTGGCGCTGCATCCGTTCGGGCAGATCCCCACCTATGAGGACGGCGACCTCGCCCTCTTCGAGTCGGGCGCCATCGTGCTCCACATCGCCCAGCGTCACGCCGGCCTGCTGCCGGACGATGCGAACGCCCGGGCCCGCGCGATCACCTGGATGTTCGCCGCGCTGAGCACGGTGGAGCCGCCGATCGTCGAGTACGGGATGGCCACGATCCTGGAACGCGACAAGCCCTGGTACGCGGCCCGCCAGCCGATGCTCGAGGATCGCGTGCGCACACGGCTGGACGAACTTTCCCGCCGCCTCGGCGACGCCGAGTGGCTCGACGGCGCCTTCAGCGCCGGCGACCTGATGATGGTGACGGTGCTGCGCCGACTGGAGGGGGCCGGTGTGCTGGAGGCCTATCCGAGCCTCTCCGCCTATGTCGCCCGCGGCCAGGCGCGGCCCGCCTACCAGCGCGCCTTCGCCGACCAGCTGGCGGTCTTCACCGCCGCATCGAGCGGCTGAAAGCGGCCGGGCTCAGTCGGCGGACGAAAGCCCGGTGATCCGGATGTAGTAGCCGTCGGGGTCCACGACCCGGAAGTCGGTCAGCCCCCAGGGCTGTCTCACCAGGGTCGACACGCTCCCCTCGCCGCTGTCGCGAGCGCGCGCATGAAGTGAAGCAACGTCGCCGACCATGACAACCAGCTCCACACCCCGCCCCAGCGCGTCACCAGGATCGGGCCGAGCCGGGTGATCTTCCGGCAGCCGGGCCACGTCGCTGAGCCCCAGCACCGCGCCCTCACGCCCGACCGAGTTGTAGCCGCCCGGCGCCTGGCGCAGGACCTCGAAGCCCAGGACGTCACGGTAGAACGCGATGGAGCGGGCGACGTCGGCGACGAACAACTCCGCCCGCAGACCCGTCCGCGTCGTCTCCCGATCGAATTCCGAAACCTCGCCCATCGTCGCCACATGGGCGACGCGGCGGGGCTCGACAAGACGTGACGGGTGCTGGCCGACGGGGTCTATTGGAACTCGGGGACAGGTTGTCCCGTCCCCTTGAGACACAAGCCACGTCGGCTTGGCCCCGGCGTGCCGCCCCGGGCTCTCAGGGACGTTGGAAAGGTCGGCTCCGGGACAGGCAGACCAGCTACACCGTGACCTGCGCGCCCATCTCGACCACGCGGCCCGGCGGGATCTTGTAGAAGTCGGTCGGGTTGGCCGCGTTCTTCATCAGGAAGATGAACAGCTTGTCCTGCCAGAGCGGCATGCCGGACTGGGCGGACGCCACCACCGAGCGGCGGCCTAGGAAGAAGCTGGTGGCCATGATGTCGAACTTCAGACCCAACTTGCGGCACAGCCCCAGCGCCTTCGGCAGATTCGGACTCTCCATGAAGCCGTAGGAGACGATCACCTTCTTGAAGTCGTCGCTCACGGGCTCGATCCGCACCCGCTCATCCTCCTTCACCCGGGGCGTCTCGGCGGTCTGCACCGTCAGGATGATGTTCTTCTCGTGCAACACCTTGTTGTGCTTGATGTTGTGCATCAGGGCGACCGGTGCGGTCTCGGGGTCCGAGGTGAGGAAGAAGGCCGTGCCAGCCGCGCGATGCGGGCCACGCGACTTCAGGATGTCGGCCAATTCGGCCAGCGGAAGGCTGTCGCGGCGGGCCTTGTCCGTGAGGATCTGCGCGCCGCGCGTCCAGGTCCACATGATCAGCATGATGGCGGCGCCGAAGGCGAGCGGGAACCAGCCGCCTTGCGGAATCCTCAGGACGTTCGCGCCCAGGAAGAACAGATCGATGGCGATCAGCGGGACGACGAACAGCAGCGTGGTCGAGCGCCGCCACTTCCAGTGGTGCCGCGCCACGACGTAGGCGAGCAGCATGGTGATGACCATCGTGCCGGTCACGGCGATGCCGTAGGCCGCGGCCAGGTTGGAGGAGTTGCGGAAGATCACGAGCAGCGCCAGCACGCCGACCAGCAGCATCGTGTTGACTTGGGGCACGTAGATCTGGCCCGCGACCGTCTCGCTGGTGCGACGGATGTCGATCCTCGGCAGGAGACCGAGCTGCACGGCCGACTGCGTCACCGAATACGCGCCTGTGATCACGGCCTGTGAAGCGATCACCGTGGCCATGATCGTCAGCAGGAGGACCGGCCAGTAAATGACCTCGGGGATCATCAGGTAGAAGGGGTTGGCCTGGGTCTCCGGATGGAGCAGCACCAGCGCGCCCTGGCCCAGGTAGTTCAGCATGAGGCAGGGGAAGGCCACGCAGAGCCAGGCCGTGCGGATCGGCGCCTTCCCGAAGTGGCCGATATCCGCGTAGAGGGCCTCGGCGCCGGTCACCACCAGGAAGACGCTGCCCATGATCGCGAAGCCGACGAGGCCGTTGTTGATCAACAGGTGGACGCCATAATAGGGGCTCAGGCCCAGCAGGATCGAAGGCTCCTGGACGATGTAGTAGACGCCCAGGCCGGCCAGGACCGCGAACCAGACCACCGTGATCGGACCGAAATAGCGACCCACGCTGGCCGTGCCCCGCGACTGGACCATGAACAACGCGATGAGGATCACGGCGGCGATCGGCAGGACATAGGGCTCGAAGATGTGCCCGATGCCGGGCGCGTCCTTCAGGCCCTCGGCGGCCGAGAGCACCGAGATGGCCGGGGTGATCAGGCCGTCGCCGTAGAACAGCGCGGCCCCGCAGATGCCGAGGATGAAGACGAACCGCGAGCGCCGGATGAAGCTGGCGTGCTGCGCGAAATGCGTCCCCATGGCGCGCTGGGCCAGCGCCATGAGCGCGAGCGTGCCGCCTTCGCCCTTGTTGTCGGCGCGCATGATGAAGGTGACGTACTTGACGGTCACGACCAGGATCAGGGCCCAGAATACCAATGACACAACCCCGAGCACCGCCATCTCGGTGGCGCCGCCCTTGGTGTGCGCGAGCGCCTCGCGCATCGCGTAGAGCGGGCTGGTCCCGATGTCGCCGAAAACCACGCCCACGGATCCCAGGGTCAGGGCCCAGAACGAGTCCCTGTGCGGCGGAGAGGCCGGGGGCGCATCCGCTTCGGTGATAGGCATGGGTGACCGGACTCCCGCTCAGTGGCCGGCGGTGCTTCTGTCCCGGAATGACATAAGAATCCTATGTGGTTGTGGGCCGGCCCGGCCCTTCCGCTCTTGCGCTCAGACACTCAAGCGCCTTCCTTTCCTGGCGTCTTCCCAGGTGAACCGCACCATGAGCCTCGCCGAAGCCACCTCCCTCGCCGAGCGGCCACAGCGGAGCGGGCCGTGGGCGCCCTATGGCCTGTCGATCGCCTTCGTGGGCGTCGCAAGCCTGCTCGCGGTGGCGGTGGACCGGCAGATCGCCATCCCGAACGTCTCGCTGATCTTCGTCCTTCCCGTCGTCGTGACGGCCATTCGCTACGGATGGGGGCCGGCGCTAGCCGCCGCGGTCGCCGGCGTCGTGGCCTACAACTTCTTGCTGATCGAGCCGCGCTATACCTTCCGCGTCGCCGATCCGGCCAACGTCTGGGCCCTGGCGCTCCTGCTGATCACCGCGGCGGCGGTCAGCGCCGTGGCCGCGCAGTCCCGCCGCCGCGCGCTGCAGGCGTGGGAGGCGGTGGCCCAGAGCTCGGCCTTGCAGGCGATGGCGCGCTCCCTGGTCGCGGCGCGCGACTCCAAGGCGATCGCGCGCGCCTGCGCCGAAACCCTCGCGCGGGTCTTCGAAGCGCCCGCGGTCGTCTTTGTGGCGGACGGGGATGACCTGCGCCTGACCGCCCGCGCCGGCGGGGCGAGGGTGACGGCCGCCGACGAGGAGGCCGCGGCATGGGTCCTCGCGGCGCGGCTCCCGACCCGCGGGGGCGCCTATCCGAACGACAGCTGCGCCTATGATTTCTGGCCGATTCAGACGCCGCGACGCCAGAGGGCGGTGATCGGCGTGCAGATTTCCGAGCGGGATCAAGGCCGGCCCGAGAATCCCGAGCGCTTCGCCGATACGGTCGCCGGCTACCTGGCGGTCGCGCTCGATCGGGAAGCGAATGCGCGCGCGGCCGTCCAAAGCCAGGTCGCCGTGGCGAGCGAGCGACTGAAGAGCGACCTGCTGGCCGCCGTTTCCCACGACCTGAAGACGCCGCTTTCCACCATCCTGGTAACCCTGCAAAGCCTGCGGACGTTCGGCGACGCCCACGACGCGCGCACCCGCTCGGAGCTGCTGACCTCCGCGGAGGCCGAGGCCTCACGGCTCAGCGGCATGGTCGCCAACCTCCTCGACATGAACCGGCTGGAGGCCGGAGCCCTGCCGGTGCGCACGGCCGCGGCGGCGCCCGGGGAACTGGTCGCCCGCGCGATCGAGCGCGCCACCTTTGCGCTTTCGGACCGCAAGGTGGTCAACGAGGTTGGCGACGACCGCGGAGCCCTGATGGTCGACGGCTCGCTGTTCGAGACGGCGCTCGTCAACGTCCTCGAGAACGCAGCCAAGTACTCGCCGCCGGGTTCGACCATCCACATCCGCGCCGGCGAGAACCGGCGTACTGGCTGGATCGAGGTCCTCGACGAGGGCCCCGGCTTCCCAGGGCCCATCGAGCCCCTGTTCGAGAGATTCACGCGTGGCGTGACGGGCGACGGACGCCCGCCTGGGACGGGCCTGGGCCTGACCATCGCGCGCGGCTTCCTCGAAGCTCAGGGCGGCCGCATCGGCGCGGCGAACCGCACGGACGGCCCCGGCGCCATCGTACGCCTCGTCGCGCCGCTCGCCTCCGGGCTGGTGGAGGCATGACTGAAGCGGCTGATCCGGCGACCGTCCTGGTGGTGGAGGATGATCGATCCTTGAGTGCGGCGCTGGCCGCGACCCTGAAGGCGGCCGGCTACCGGCCGGTCTCGGCCGGCTCAGCCGCGGAGGGACTCCGCTGGTTCGCGCACTATGCGCCCGACCTGGTTCTGCTCGACCTGGGCCTGCCCGACCGGGACGGCCTCTCGGTGATCCGAGAGATCCGTCAGCGCAGCCCGACGCCCATCGTGGTGCTCTCGGCGCGCAACGCCGAGGCGGCCAAGGTGGAGGCGCTGGACCTCGGCGCCGACGACTACGTCGCCAAGCCGTTCGGGGTGGAGGAGCTCCTGGCCCGCGTGCGGGCGGGACTGCGCCACGGGGTGCAGGTGCGGGGCTCGACGCCGGCCGTGCGGGTTGGGGACGTGGAGATCGATCTCGGCCTGCGGACCGTCAAGCGGCGCGGGGAGCCCGTGAAGCTCACGCCCAAGGAATACGACGTGCTTTGCGAGTTGGCCCTGAACGGCGGTCGCGCCGTGTCCCACGGACAGCTGCTCCGCGCGGTCTGGGGTAGCGAGAAGGCGGACGTGCAGTACCTGCGCGTCTATGTCGGCTACCTCCGCCACAAGCTGGGCGAGACCCTGTTCGAATCGGTGCCAAGGGTCGGCTACCGTCTGGTCATCGACTGAGGGGAGGCGTCGAACGTCGGGCGTCCGGCGTGGTCCTCCTGGCGCAAAGCAGCCCCTACCCCTCCAGCTTCCCCACCAGCTTCCCAACCGTGTTCCAGTTGCGCCCCGTCCCGCGCACCCTGAGCTTCCGCTCGATCGTGGCCCCCGACAGCTTCGAGGTCCCCGAGCCTTCCGGGTAGCAGAGGTAGAGGCACCCCGGTCCCACCGCGATCTCCTCGCCGAACCCGCAGAAGGGCTTGAGGTCGGCCAGATCGCCGTCCACCTCCCCGCGCAGGAAGTAGGCGATGAAGGTCGAGGGGCGTTCCTTCGCGAAGTCCGGAAACGGGTTCTGCGCCATCACCGTCTTCAGCTGCTCGGCGTCGCGCACCAGCACGTCGGTCCTGAAGCCGAACCGCTGCTCGATCCCGGCTTCGAACCGCCGCTCGATCTCCGCCGGCTGCAGGTCCGAGCCCACGATGGCGTTGCCGCTGGCCAGCAGGGTCTGCGGGTCGTCGAACCCCGCCTGCGCGAGCATCTCGCGCACCTCGCCCATCGGCAGCGATCCCTTGCCGCCCACGTTCACCGCCCGCATCAGCGCCGCATAGCGCTTCATTATTTAGACGCCGCTTCCCACTCGAGGAACTCCGGCTGCTCCAGCAGGCGGGCGTTGTATTCGCCGCAGCGGCCGTCGTCGCCGTAGTCCGACAGCTTCACCCCGTACGTCCGGAACCGCGTCGCCACCGGCGTGTAGAAGGCGTCGGCGACCGACCAGTCGCCGGCCAGGAACGGCCCGCCGAACCGGCCGAGCATCTCGCTCCACAGCGTCACGATCCGGCGCACGTTGGCCTGCGTCGCCGGCGACAGCTCCACCGGTTTCGGCTCGGCCTCCAACGCCATCGGGCACTCGCCGCGCAGCGAAGCGAATCCCGAGTGCATCTCGGCCGCCGCCGCCCGCGCCAGCGCGCGGGCCGCCGAATCCTTCGGCCACAGCATGGGCGCCTTCTCGGCCGCGTATTCGCAGATCGCCAGCGAATCCACGATCGTCAGGTCGCCGTCCTTCAGGCACGGCACCAGGCCCGACGGCGAATGTTGCCGGATCGCCGCCTCGCTCATGTTGTTCTCCTGGCGAAGCTCGACGAGCACCTCCTCGAAGGGCAGGCCGGCCCGCTTCAGCGCCAGCCAGGGCCGCATCGACCACGTCGACCACCGCTTCGTGCCGATCACCAATTGCATCGCCGACTCCATGCTGCGGAACTGAAACACTTGAACTATTGCGGCCCGGGGCCGGGCGCCATCTAGTCGAAGCCAATTACAAGAACACAGCTGCTGAGGAACCCGCCCAAGATGACCGAAGCCGTCGATCCCGGCGTCGCGACAGCGGCCGCCCCAGGTGCGACTTCCGCCGCCGGCTCCCAGGCGCCGCCCTTCTCCAAGGGTTACACCAGCTACGTCATGTGGCTGCTGCTCGGCATCTACATCATCAACTTCCTCGACCGCCAGGTGCTGAACATCCTGATCGAGGACATCAAGCTCGAGCTGAAGCTCACCGACACCCAGATGGGTCTCCTGGGCGGCCTGGCCTTTGCGATCTTCTACACGGTCCTGGGCATCCCCATCGCCCGCCTGGCCGAGCGCAAGAACCGAGCGGTGATCATCGGCTCGTCGGTGGCGGTCTGGAGCGGCTTCACCGCGCTCTGCGCCACGGCGGGCAACTTCTGGCAGCTCATCCTCTACCGGATCGGCGTCGGCGTCGGCGAGGCCGGCTGCACGCCGCCCGCCCACTCGCTGATCGTCGACTATGTGCCCAAGGAGAAGCGCGCCTCGGCGCTCGCCTTCTATTCGATGGGCACGCCCATCGGCAGCCTGATCGGCCTGATCATGGGCGGGCTGGTGGCCGACGCCTACGGCTGGCGCGCCGCCTTCCTGGTGGCCGGCGTTCCGGGCCTGCTCTTCGCCGCCCTGGCCGTCTTCACCCTGAAGGAGCCCCGCGCCCGCATCGCCCGCCACGCCGCCCAGGTCCAGGCCGCCAGCGCCACCTTCGGCGAGACCCTGCGCTACCTGGGCACGAAGAAGACCTTCTGGTTCATCGCCTTCGCCGCCGCCATCAAGGCCTTCATCGGCTACGGCCACGCGCCGTTCACCGCCTCGTTCTTCTTCCGCAACCACACCGAGGAGGTGGCCGAGCTCGCCGCCCTCTTCGGTGGAATCTTCGGCTTCGACCTGCAGTCGCGCGGCTTCGTGGGCCTGGCGCTGGGCATCATGAGCGGCACGGCCGGAACGCTTGGCGCCCTGGCCGGCGGGATGATCGCCGACAGGTTCGGCAAGAACGACCTGCGCGCCTACATGGTGACCCCCGCCATCGCCAGCCTGCTCACCATCCCGATCTATATCCTGGCCGTGACCGTCGGCTCGGCGCCGCTCGCCTTCTGCTTCCTGGCGATCAACGCCTTCCTGGGCACCCTCTGGTACGGCCCGGTCTACGGCACCGGCCAGTCCGTGGTGCCGCCGCACATGCGCGCCACCGCCGCGGCGATCCTGCTCTTCATCATCAACCTGATCGGTCTGGGCCTGGGCCCGCTGGCGGTGGGGGCGCTGTCCGACTTCTCGGCCAACGTGATGCTCACCAACGCCGGCCTCTCGGTGGAGGCCTGCAAGACCGCCGCCGGCGCCGCCAAGGCCACCTGCGCCAGCGCGGTCGGCGAGGGCGTCCGCTACGCCCTGATCACCTCGGCCCTGTTCGGCCTGATCGCCTTCGCCTGCTTCTGGATCGCCCGCAAGACCATCCGCGAGGACAACGTCAGCTAGGCTTGCTCCCCCGTTGGGGAGCTCCCGCGTAGCGGGTGAGGGGGCTTCCGCCGCCCCGCCCCGCGGGCTAGCAACGGCCGCATGTTCGACGGCTACATCCGCGACCACGCCCGCTGGACCCCGCGCGCGCCGGCGGTGCTGACCGCGCAGCGGACGTGGAGCTACGCCGAGTTCGACGCCGACGTCGACCGCTGCGGCGCAGCCCTCGCCGCCCTGGGCTTGCCCGTCGGCGGCGTGGTGGCGGTGGACGTCGCCGACGCCGGGCTGCAGCTCCTCCTGATCGCCGCCCTCGCCCGCCTGGGCGTCGCCTCGTCCCCTGCCGCCGACCCGGCCGCCGACCTCAGGCTCACCGACGACGTCCTGGGGCCCGCCTGGCGCCAGGCCATGGCCGCCGCCGAGCCCCGCCCGCTGCCGACCTTGAGCCTCGACCCGCTCGCCCTGGGCCGCGTCATGCTCTCGTCTGGCGCCACCGGACCGCCGAAGCGCGTCGGCTACACCTGGCGGCGGCTCGAGCACGGCGCCCACCTGTCGCTGCGCGGCTACTGCGCCGGCCAGACCGGCGCCCACGTCCCGCTCGTCGGCCTCGACGCCATGACGGGCCTGACCATGGCCATGTGCGCCTGGGCGGTCGGCGCGCCGGTCACCGAGACCTTCGCGCCCGCGGCGCTGCCGCCCTGGCTCGAGGCCCTGCCCCCCGGCGTGGTCGCCATGACCCCCATGCACCTGCAGCGCCTGCTGGCCGCGCTGCCCGACGGTTTCGAGCCCCGGCCCGGCTGGCGGCTGGTGGTGGGCGGCGCGGCCCTGCCGGCCGGCCTCGCCCGCGAGGCGCGCCTCAGGATCACCCCCGACGTCCGCACCCTCTACGGCTCCACCGAAGGGGGCGACGGCGCGCTGGGTTACGCGGCCGGCCTCGACGACGCCCCCGGCCAGGTGGGCATCACCCCTTCCGGCGCCGTCGTCGCCATCGTGGGCGAGGACGGCCGCCCGCTCCCCGACGGCCAGTCCGGCGAGATCCGCATCCGCGGCGAGCGGGTCATCCCGGGCTACCTCGGCGATCCCGGCGCCACCGCCGAGCGCTTCCAGGACGGCTGGTTCCTCACCCGCGACGTCGGCCGCCGCCTGCCCGACGGCCGCCTCGTGCTGGAAGGCCGCCTCGATGAGCGCATGATCCTCGACGGCGCGAAGTTCATGCCGGGCGTGCTGGAGGCCGCCGCGCTCGCCTGCCCCGGCGTCGTCGACTGCGCCGCCTTCGCCGTCCCCGACGCCGACGGGCTCGACCGCTGCTGGCTGGCCGTCGCCGCGCAAGCCGGCTTCGACCGCGACCGCCTCGCCAACCACCTCGCCGCCTGCCCCGATCTGCCGCCCCGCCGCTTCGCCTGGATCGAGGCGATCCCGCGCGACGCCATGGGCCGGGTGGAGCGCACCGTCCTGCGCGACGCCGTCCTCGCGGCGACAAGGCCCGCCTGATGTTCGACGGCTTCATCCGCGACAAGGCCCACTGGACGCCGCGCGCGCCCGCCGTGGTCCTGCCCTCCGGCCCTATCAGCTACGCCCGCTTCGACGCCGACATCAACCGGCTGGGCGGCCGCCTCGCCGACCTCGGCATAGGCCCCGCCACCGGCGTCGTCGCCATCGCGCTCGAGTCGCCCTACCTGCGCCTCGCCGCCCTCTGCGCCCTCGCCCGCCTGGGCGTCGCCTCGGCCACCGCCGCCGACCCCGGCGCCGACCTCAGGCTCACCGACCGCGTCATCGGCCCCAGCGTGCTGGCCGCCCCGCCCCGCCCGCTGCCCGCCCTCGAGCTCGAGCCCGACGCCATCGGCCGCGTCATGCTCAGTTCCGGCACCACCGCGGTCCCCAAGCGCGTCGGCATGAGCTGGCGGCGCATCGAGATCGGCAACTTCGCCACCCTGCGCACCTACGGCGCCGGCAGGACCGGAACCTACATCCCCATCACCGGCGTCGACACCCTCCTGGGCTTCGGCCAGGCCGTCTGCGCCTGGAGCAGCGGCGGCGCCGTCGCCGCCGGCTTCACCCTGTCCGACCTGCCCGCAGGTCTCGAGACCCTGCCGCCCGGCGTCGTCGGCCTCACGCCGCGCCAGCTCCGCGCGCTCATCGACATCCTGCCCGCCGGCTTCCGCGCCCAGCCGCAGTGGCGCCTCTGCGTCGCCGGCGCGCTGCTGCCGCTGCCCCTGGCGCGCGAGGCGATGGCGCGGCTCACCCCCGACGTGCGCATCATCTACGGCTCCACCGAGTGCAGCCTCATCGCCGTGGGCCATGCCATGGGCCTCGAGGACCACCCCGGCCAGGTCGGCATCACGCCGGCCGGCGCGCGCGTCGAGCTGGTCGACGACCACGGCCGCACCGTCCCCGAGGGCGAGACGGGCGAGATCCGCATCGCCTCAGAGCGCATGACGCTGGGCTACCTCGGCGACCCCGCCGCCACCGCCGAGCGCTTCCGGGACGGCTGGTTCCACACCCGCGACCTCGGCCGCCGGCTGCCCGACGGCCGCCTGGTCCTCGAGGGCCGCGCCGACGACCGCCTCAACCTCATCGGCGGCGCCAAGGTCATGCCCCAGCAGGTCGAGGCCGCCGCCTTCGCCTGCGAAGGGGTCCTCGACTGCGCCGCCTTCGCCGTCCCAGACGCCGCCGACGGCTTCGACCGCTGCTGGCTGGCCGTCGTCGCCGCGCCTGGCTTCGACCGCGACGGCCTGGCCGCCCACCTCGCCCGCCGCCCCGACCTCCCCGCCCCCGGCCTCGCCTGGATCGACGAGATCCCCAGGAACGCCATGGGCAAGGTCGAACGCAGCAAGCTCCGCGACCTCCTCCTGGCCGCCCTCCAGACCTAACGCCGCCACGGCGTCCACCCCGCGGGCGGCGGCGACCACTCGCCCGGCGGCTCGTCCACCGGCCGCCCGGTCTGCGGGTCGGGATGGCTCCCGCGCACGCGGCGCCAGCCGTCCTCGCGCGTCTCCAGCCAGAACGAGCGACAGGTCACCAGCGTCTCCGTCGGCTCCTCTGGCGGCTCCGGCGGCGCCTGCGCCTTGTGCGTCCCGTACTTCAGCGGCGCGAGCTTGCCCGCATACCAGCGCAGGTGCCGCAGCCGCGCGTCCAGCACCCCCGCCGGCAGCGCCCGCCCCTCCGCCATCGCCTCCTCGAACGCCAGCTCCCCCACCCGGTCGGCGTGGATCTCGCGCGCCAGCGCCACCGCGTCGCGCAGCTCCCCGCGCGCCTGCATCCAGCGGTACACCGTCGAGGCCGCCGGCATCGCCGGATCCCGGCAGATCGCCACCAGCCCCTCGCCCAGGCACAGCCGCTCGAAGATCGCGTCGAACGTCGCCTCGCAGAACGGCGACGCCGCCGCCCGGAACGTCCGCCCCGACGCCTGCCGCGCCTCTTCCAACCGCGCCGCGAACCCCGGCCGACCCCGCCCCTTCAGCCACTTCCCCACCGTCTGCTGCGAGGGCATCGCCGGGTCCAGGCACACCGCATACAGGCTCTCCCCCGCCGCCACCCGCGCGACGATCGCGTCCTCCACCTCAGGCCCGTACACCGGCGGCGGCGTCCCCGGCCGCACGGCCCCCTCCC
>NZ_DASWTE010000198.1:0-47629 GCF_036402295.1 Phenylobacterium sp. | reverse complement strand
CCGACGTTCACGCCGCCCGTGGTGAAGCCTGCCGCGGTAGCCGACACCCGATAAGGGCCGCCCGGCCGCAGGCTGCGAACGGAATAGAAGCCGTCGGGCCCGGTGACCGAGGTCGAAACCGAGCCGGTGGGCACGTGGGTCACAGTGACGGTCGCGTTGCCGACCGCCTGGCCGGTCTGGTCCGTGACCTGCCCGCGAATGGCGCCCGTCGTGGCTTGAGCATACACGGCCGTGGACGCTGCCGACGCAAGGATGGCCAACGCCGCCCCGCAGGCGAGTCGGTGCATGGATCGCATGAAGATACCCCTCTCCGAAGACTGCCGCACGCGCTTGCCCCTAAGCCGGCGTGTCGGTTCTTGCCGCCCTATAGCTCCAAAAGTCAGGCTGTTGGTGACTGTTTTGCGACGGTCGGCGCGTCCCTGTCACACTGAGGCGAATGTGCATCACCCCCCTCGGTGGAACGCCCAGAATTCTAGCGATACGGGTGGCTGATCTCGACCCCAAGGGCTAGGGTCCGGCCGCTTCTGGAACACAATATGCCTTACAACGAGAGGTCGATCCGGCCCATGAGCGACCTGCGCGCCGCTGTCCTGCTCGCCGCGGCGCTGACGGTCGCGCGGCTGGTGGCGCTGTTCAGCACCCCGCTCGAGCTCTACCCGGACGAGGCCCAGTATTGGCTTTGGTCGCGGACGCTGGACTTCGGCTACTACTCGAAACCCCCGGTCATCGCCTGGGCGATCTGGGCCACCACCGCCGTCGGCGGCGACGCCGAGGCCTGGGTGCGGCTGTCGGCCTGCCTGTTCCAGGCCGGGGCGACGGTGCTGGTGTTCCTGATCGGGCGGCGGCTCTACGACGGCGCGACGGGGCTGGTGGCGGCGGCGCTCTATGGCCTGATGCCCGGCATCCAGCTTTCGGCCCTGGTGGCGGCCACCGACGCGCCGCTGCTGTTCTTCCTGGGGCTGTCGATCCTGGCCTATGTGACACTGCTGCAGGCGACCGACGCCCGGCGACGGCTGCTGCTAGCGGTGGGCCTGGGCGCGGCGCTGGGGCTGGCGTTCCTGTCGAAGTACGCGGCGGTCTACTTCGTCATCGGCGTCGCCGTTCACGCCGTCGCCTCGCCGGGCGCGCGGCGGGCCTGGAGCCTGCCCGTGGCGGCCGGGGCGACCATCGCGCTGGCGGCGGTCCTGGCCCCGAACCTCGCCTGGAACGCGACGCACGACTTCGCCACCTTCCAGCACACCGCCGCCAACGCCGCCTGGAGCGGGGTGCAGCTGTTCAACTTGGGCGAGGCGGGCCTGTTCCTGCTCTCGCAGTTCGGCGTGTTCGGGCCGATCCCGCTGGGCGTGCTGATCGTGGGCGTGGGCCTGGCGATCGCGCGCAAGCGGCTCTCGCCCGCCGACTTCACCCTGCTCTGCTTCACCCTGCCGCCGCTGGTGATCGTCACCGGCCAGGCCTTCATCAGCCGCGCGAACGCCAACTGGTCGGGCGCCGGCTATCTGGCGGGATCGATCCTGGCGGCGGCCTGGCTGATGCGCTGGCGGGCGCGGCGCTGGCTGATCGCGGCGCTGGCGATCCAGGGCGCGGTGGCGGCGTTCTTCCTGGCCGCGGTGACCTCGCCGGCGCTGGCCGACAAGGTCGGCCTGGCCAACGGGCTCAAGCGGGCCCGCGGCTGGTCGCAGACGGCGGACATGATCCTCAACCGCGCCACGCTGGAGCCCGGGCTGACCGCCATCGCCGTGAACAACCGCTTCCTGTTCTACGCCACCGCCTACTACGGCCGCGACCGGCTGCGGCAACTGGGCGTCCCCCTGGTGAGCTGGCTCCTGATGGAGGGTCCGCGCAACCAGGCCGAAACCGCGGCGCCGCTCACCGCAGAGATCGGCGGGCGCGTGCTGATGGTGTCCTACGAGGGCTGGCGGCGGGCCGAGATGGAGGCCGACTTCGAGGCCGCGTCAGGTCTGGAGATCGGCAGCGTCTGGCTCGACCGCCGCCACAAGCGCAAGATCGAGATGTTCACAGGCCAGGGCTTCCGCCCCAGCCCACGCGATCCCGTCAGTGGCCTGCCGGCTAGCGTCCCGCCTGGGCGCCCCACACCACCTTGAGCACCCGGTCGCGGCCGCAGCCGATGCGGTAGCGCTCGTAGTGGGCCGGGTTCTTCTTGGCGAAGTCCTGGTGGTAGCCCTCGGCGTTCCAGAACGGCGCGGCGTTGCGCGTCGTGACCGTGATCGTCGCGCCCAGCTCTTTGGCGTACTTGGCCTTGGCGGCCTCGGCGACCGCCCTCTCCTCGGCGTTCGCGGCGAACACGGCCGTGCGGTAGGACGGGCCCGTGTCGCAGATCTGCCCCCGCGGATCGGTGGGGTCGATGTTGTGGTAGAAGCGGTCGACCAGCTGGGCGTAGGTGATCTTGGCTGGGTCGTAGGTGACCTTCACGGCCTCCAGGTGGCCCTTGTGGTTCTCGTAGGTCGGGTTTGCCGTCGTGCCGCCCGCGTAGCCGGACACGGCATTGATCACGCCCGGCGTGGCCTCGAAGAACTTCTCCACCGACCAGAAGCAACCGCCGGCGAAGACCGCCGTCTTGTTGGCCGCGGACGCCTCGGTCCCGACGGAGCCGACCGCCAGCACAGCGGCGGCGATGAGCAGGGATTTCATGGACAAAGCATTCCTCACGTCTTGCCCGCCCGGCAAGCCATTACCGGAACATACGTGAGCATCGCCGTGGCGGCTTCAAGGCCTCCATCCAAAGCCACCCTTAATGGGGAGGGACAGGCCGCGTGAACGGCCAGGGTGGGGGAGTGTGGGTCTGAGTGCTGAGACCGGTGAGGGTCTACGCTTCCCCACCCGTCTCGCTTCGCTCGCCACCCTCCCCATTAAGGGAGGGAATTACGCCGGCGCCTTCTCAGCCACCTCGAACGACGCCTCGGTCCTGGCCCTGATCTCCTCGACCGTCACGCCCGGCGCGCACTCCAGCAGGGTCATCGGCTTTCGCCCGCGGCTGACGTCGAAGACGCCGAGGTCGGTGATGACCATGTCCACCACGCCCTGGCCGGTCAGCGGCAGGGTGCAGGCCTTGAGCAGCTTGGGCGCGCCGCTCTTCTCCGAGTGCTCCATGACCACGACCACGCGCTTGACGCCCGCCACCAGGTCCATGGCGCCGCCCATGCCCTTCACCATCTTGCCGGGCACCATCCAGTTGGCGAGGTCGCCGTTCTCGGCCACCTGCATCGCGCCCAGGATGGAGAGGTCAATGTGCCCGCCGCGGATCATCGCGAAGCTGTCGGCGCTGGAGAAGTAGCTGCTCGACGGCAGCGCCGTGATCGTCTGCTTGCCGGCGTTGATGAGGTCGGCGTCCTCCTCCCCTTCGAGCGGGAAGGGGCCCATCCCCAGCATGCCATTCTCGCTCTGCAGCGTCACCGACATGCCGGCCGGGATGTAGTTGGCCACCAGGGTCGGGATGCCGATGCCGAGGTTCACGTAGTAGCCGTCGCGCAGCTCCTGCGCCGCGCGGGCGGCGATCTGGTCGCGGGTCCAGGCCATTACGCGGCTCCCTCAAACTTGCGGACGGTGCGCTGCTCGATGCGCTTCTCGTGCACCCCCTCGACGATCCGGTCGACGAAGATGCCGGGCGTGTGGATGTTGTCAGGGTCCAGCGTTCCCGTCTGGACGATCTCCTCGACCTCGGCGACGCAGGCCTTGCCCGCGGTCGCCATCATCGGATTGAAGTTCCGCGCGGTCATCCGGTAGACGAGGTTGCCTTCCTCGTCGCCCTTCCAGGCCTTGACGATGGACAGGTCGGCGGTGAGGCCGCGCTCCATTACGTAGAGCTCACCGTCGAACTCGCGGACTTCCTTGCCCTCGGCCACCAGGGTGCCGACGCCGGTCTTGGTGAAGAATGCCGGAATGCCCGCGCCGCCGGCCCGGATGCGCTCGGCCAGCGTGCCCTGCGGGTTGAACTCCAGCTCCAGCTTGCCCGACAGGTAGAGCTCGGCGAACAGCTTGTTCTCGCCCACGTAGCTCGAGATCATCTTGCGGATCTGGCCGCCGGCCAGCAGCACGCCCAGCCCGAAGTCGTCGACGCCGCAGTTGTTCGACACAACCGTCAGGTCCTTGACCCCCGCCTGGCGGATCGCCGCGATCAGGGTCTCGGGGATGCCGCACAGCCCGAAGCCGCCCGCCATGATCGTCATGCCGTCGAAGAGCAGCCCTTGCAGCGCCTCGACCGCGTCCTTGCGAACCTTGTCAGCCATGGGTCGCCCAATACGCCGCAAAACACCGGTTGAGAATGGCTCCGCGAAAAAATTCATCGATTGATGATATTGCGGTCACACCCACGGATCAGGCGATGATGTTGCCCGCATGACCGCCGACTCCCTCCTCCTTCAGGCCCTGGTCTATCTGGCCGCGGGAGTCATCTCAGTGCCTATCGCCAAGCGGCTCGGGCTAGGCTCGGTCCTGGGCTACCTGATCGCCGGCGTGATCGTCGGCCCGTTCGCCTTGGCGCTCGTGGGCGACGCCGGCGACGTGATGGCCTTCGCCGAGTTCGGCGTGGTGATCCTGTTGTTCCTCATCGGGCTCGAGGTGCGCCCGGCGCTCCTGTGGGAGATGCGCACCTCGATCTTCGGCCTGGGCGCGGCGCAGATGGTCGCGAGCGCCGCGGCGGTGGGCGCCGTCGCACTGCTCCTGGGCGCCGACTGGCGGGTGGCGCTGGCGATCGGACTGATCCTGGCCATGTCGTCCACCGCGATCGTGCTGCAGAACCTCGAGGAGAAGGGCCTGCGGCAGGGGCCGGTGGGCCAGGCGGCGTTCGGCGTCCTGCTGTTCCAGGACCTGGCGGTGATCCCGCTGTTCGCGTTCCTGCCGCTGCTCGCGCTCACGCCCGGCGCCGCCGAGGCCGCGGGCGGTCACGGCCACAGCATCCTGGCCGGCCAGCCCGAGTGGCTGCGCATCCTCGCCATCTTCGCGGCCGTGGGGGTCGTGGTCGTGGGCGGCCGCTACCTCACCCGGCCGATGTTCCGCTTCATCGCCGCCGCCCGGCTGCGCGAGATCTTCACCGCCTCGGCCCTCCTGCTGGTGGTGGGCGTCGCCGCGCTGATGGAGCTGGTCGGCCTGTCGCCGGCGCTTGGCGCCTTCCTGGCCGGCGTGGTGCTGGCCGAGAGCGAGTTCCGCCGCGAGCTGGAGACCGACATCGAGCCGTTCCGCGGGCTGCTGCTGGGCCTGTTCTTCATCACCGTCGGCGCCGGCCTGGACCTCGGCCTAGTGGCCGCCCGGCCGGTGCTGGTGGTCTCGCTGACGCTGGCGCTGATGGCCGCGAAGTTCCTGGCCATGTGGGCCGTCGGCATGGCCTTCCGCCGCAGCCGGCGCGATGCGGGCACGATCGCGGTGTCCCTGGCGCAGGGCGGCGAGTTCGCCTTCGTGCTGCTGGGCTTCGTGGCGGCCGCCCAGGTGCTGACCGCTGGGGACGCGGCGCTGGCGACAGCGGTCGTGGCGCTCTCCATGGCGCTGACGCCGCTGGCCTTCGCGCTCTACGAGAAGCTGGTGCTGAACCGGGCCGCGGGGCTGGCCGAGCCCGAGAGGCTGCCATTCGACGACGGCGCGCCCGACGCCATTGTCGCGGGCTTCGGCCGCTTCGGCCAGATCGCCACGCGCCTCTTGACCGCCAACGACTTCAAGGTGGTGCTGCTGGACTCGTCCATCGAGCAGATCGACACCATCCGCCGCTTCGGCTGGCGCGTGCACTACGGCGACGCCACCCGGCTGGACCTGCTGCGCGCCGCGGGGGCCGACAAGGCGCGGCTGCTGCTGGTGGCCATCGACGACAAGGACAAGGCCGTCGAGCTGGTGAAGTCGGCGACCGAGTACTTCCCGAACCTCACGATCATCGCCCGCGCCTTCGACCGCCGCCACGCCTATGAGCTGGTGCGCGTGGGCGGCGACGACATCGTGCGCGAAACGTTCGAGAGCGCGCTGCTGTTCGGCAAGAAGGCGCTGCTGCGGCTGGGTCTCTCGGACCGGCGGGCGGCCAGGGCCGTCACGGTCTTCCGCGAGCACGACATGAAGCTCTTCAAGAAGCTCGCGCCCGTCTACGGCGAGGAGGAGCGCTACGCCATGGCCGTGCGCGACAGCCGCGAGACCATGGAGAAGCTGCTGGCCGAGGAGATGCGCCGGCTGCGCAAGGAAGAGGCCGAGGAGGCCGACAACGACCCGGTCGTGGCCGAGCCGCGCCGGCGCGTGGCGGGCGAGGGCTAGGTCTGGAGGCCTGCAACAAGGGGGTGTAGAACGCGCCCATGAGCCAAGCGCACGCCCTCCAGGACCACATCGAGCCCGTCTCGTTCGAGCTTTTCTCCAGGGATTTCGAAGCCTTCACCCAGCGGCTCGGCGACAGCTACGCCCGCTGGGGCTTCGCCGTCATCTCCGACCACGGCATGCCGCAGGACAAGGTCGACGACGCCATCGACCAGATGAAGCAGTTCTTCGCGCTGCCTGAGGAGACGAAGTTCAAATACAAGCTGGGGGTCGGCGGCCAGCGCGGCTACACCCCGTTCGGCATCGAGACCGCCAAGGGCCACGCTCACTACGACCTGAAGGAATTCTGGCACGTCGGCCGCGACCTGCCGCCGGGGCACCGGTTCCGCGACCACATGGCCGACAACGTCTGGCCGGATCACGAGCTGCCGCAGTTCCACGCGAAGGTGCAGTGGCTGTACAACGCTCTGGACGCCATGGGCCTGAAGGTCCTGGAGTCGATCGCCGTCTACCTGGGCCTCGACCGCCACTTCTTCGACGACAAGGTCGACGTCGGGAACTCGATCCTGCGCCTGCTGCACTATCCGCCGGTGCCCAAGGACGGCCCGCACATCCGCGCCGGCGCGCACGAGGACATCAACGTGATCACCCTGCTGCTCGGCGCCGAGGAGGCGGGGCTGGAGGTGAAGGACCACGACGGCCGCTGGATCGCGATCAACCCGCCGCCCGGCAGCCTGGTCTGCAACATTGGCGACATGCTGCAGCGGTTGTGCAACCACCGCCTGCCGTCCACGACGCACCGGGTGGTGAACCCGGCGCCCGAGCGGCGCGGCTTCCCGCGCTACTCGACGCCGTTCTTCCTGCACTTCAACTCGGACTACTTGATCAAGACGCTGCCCAACTGCGTCGACGCCCAGCACCCGGACCGGTACCCGACGCCCATCACGGCCGATGAGTACCTCCAGGAGCGCCTGGCCGAGATCAAGCTGAAGTAGGCGCGCAGAGCGCGCCTACCACCCGCACTTCTCGCCCTTGTTCTGCTGCACGAGCCAAGTGTTCAGCGGCTTGAAGTAGTCGGCCACGGCGCTGGCGTCGGTGCGGGTCTCTCCCGAAAAGACCGCCAGGGTCTGCGGCCAGGGCTGCGACTGACCGAGCTCCATCATCCTGTTGAACTTCTCGCCCACGGCCTTCTGGCCATAGACCGAGCAACGGTGCAGCGGGCCCTTCCAGCCGGCCTGCTGGCAGGCGGCCCGGTGGAACTGGAACTGGTAGATGTGGGCCAGGAAGTAGCGCGTGTACGGCGTGTTGCCCGGCACGTGGTATTTCGCGCCAGGGTCGAAGGCGTCGGCCGACCGCTCGCCCGGCGCCTTGAGGCCCTGGTACTTCAGCCGCAGGTCCCACCAGGCCTTGTTGTATTCGTCGGGCGTGGTCTCGCCTGCGAAGACGTCCCAGCGCCAGCGGTCGACCAGCAGGCCGAACGGCAGGAAGGCGATCTTGTCGAGCGCCGTCTTCAGGAGGAACGGGATGTCCTCCTCGGCCCCCGGGACCTTCTCGAGCAGGCCGATCTGGTTGAGGTAGGTGGGCGTCGACGCCGACAGCGCCGCGAAGTCGCCGATCGCCTCGTGAAAGCCGTCGTTCGCGCCGTTGCGGAAGAGGGTCGGCTGGTTCTGGTAGGCGCGCTGGTAGTAGTTGTGGCCCAGCTCGTGGTGGACGGTCCGGAAGTCGTCCGCGTTCACCTTCGTGCACATCTTGATGCGGATGTCGTTCTTGTCGTCGAGGTTCCAGGCCGAGGCGTGGCAGACCACTTCCCGGTCTTGGGGGCGGGTGATCAGGGAGCGTTGCCAGAAGGTTTCCGGCAGCGGCGCGTAGCCTAGCGAGGAGTAGAAGTTCTCGCCGGTTTTCACCATCCGGACGGGGTCGTAGCCCTTGTCGACCAGGAGCTTGTCGAGGTCGTAGCTGGAGGCGGCGGTCTTGGGGGCGACGACGTCGTAGATGTTGCCCCACTGCTGGGCCCACATGTTGCCGAGCAGGTCGGCGCGGATCGGGCCGGTGCGCGGCTGGACGGCCTCGCCGTACTTCTCGGAGAGGCGGGCGCGAACGTAGCAGTGCAGGTTGCGGTAGAACGGCTCGACCTGCTTCCACAGCCGGTCGGTCTCGGCGGCGAAGGCATCGGGCTCCATGTCGTAGTTCGAGCGCCAGAGGGCGCCGGTGTCCGCAAAGCCCAGGCCCTTGGCGCCCTCGTTGGAGAGGGTCGCGAACTCGGCGTAGTCGGGCTTCATCACCTTGGCGGTGTCGTGCCAGCCTTCCCAGACCGCCTTCAGCTCGGCCGGGTCGCGCGACTTCGCGAGCACGTCCTCGGCGTCGTTGAGGGTGATCTGCTTGCCCTTGAAGGCGAACTTGCCGGTCGAATAGGTCGAATCCAGCTTGGTCAGCAGACCCGCCAGCTCCTCGGCCGCGCCGGGCCGGTTGGGCGCCGGCGCCACCGCGTAGAGCTTGAGCAGCTTCAGCTTGCGGGCGGTGATGGGATCGGCCTGCACGCCGTTGAACTTCGCCGCCGCGACGGCCAGCCGCGCCAGGAGCCCGTTCTGCTCGGCGTTGGCCTTCGCCTCGAGCCACTGGGTGTCTTCAGTGATGAAGTTGGCCCGCACCCACTGGGCGCGATTGGCGAAGGCGCTGGCCTTGTCGATCTGGGCCTCGGCGCTCTCGACGAAGGCCTTGGCGTCGGCGGCCGACGGCTGGGCCATCGCAGGCGCCGCGCACGCCAGAACGGCCGCAGCGGCGGCGGCCATCAGTTTCAGTTTCATTCAGTCGTTCCTAGACGTTCCCTCGTCGGCTCAAAGCCACCTGCTGGCGGCGAAATGAGGGCGGGGCGCCGCCACCGTCAATCGACGAACTCGGCCAGGTCTTCGGGGCCGGAGACGGTCACGTCCAGGTCGGTCACCAGGCCGTTGCCCAGTGTGTAGACCCAGCCGTGGACGCTTAGCGACTGCCCGCGCGCCCAGGCCTCCTGCACGAACACGTCGGAGGCCACGTTCTTCACCTGGCGGATGACGTTCAGCTCGACGAGGCGGTCCCACTTCGCCTTTTCGTCGGGCAGCGCCTCCAGCTCGTGGCGGTGGATGTGGTGCACCTCGCGGATCGGGTGCAGCCAGTGGTCGACGAGGCCGCGGCGCTGGCCATCGACGGCCGCCGCCACGCCGCCGCAGCCGTAGTGGCCGACCACCAGGATGTGCTTCACCTGGATCACGTCGACGGCGAACTGCAGCACCGACAGGTAGTTGGCGTCCTGCGGCGGGGCTAGGTTGGCGACGTTGCGGTGCACGAACAGCTCGCCGGGATCGAGTCCGACGATCTCATTGGCCGGCACGCGTGAGTCCGCGCAGCCGATCCACAGGTACTCGGGCGCCTGCTGGCCTTCGAGGCGGCGGAAGAAGCCGGGGTCGACAGCAACCTTGCCGGCCGCCCAGGCCCGGTTCTTCGCCTTCAGGTCGTCGAGGGTCTTCGGCATCAGAGGGGCTTCGCGTCCGGCTGCTTATTGGGGTGCGCCGCCTGGAAGGCGGGGTGCTCGGCCGCGCGGTCGGCGGCGCCGACCAGGGCCGGCCACAACGCGACGTCCAGCTTGAAGCGCCGGGCGGAGTAAACCTGAGGCACGAGGCAGCAATCCGCGATCGTGGCGCTGTCGCCGAAGGCGAACTGTCCGCAGTGCTTCGCGACCAGCGGCTCCAGCGCGTCGAAGCCGTCGCGGATCCAGGCGTGGATCCAATCCTTGATCTGAACCTCGGGCGGCACCCCCAGCTCGGTCAGCTTGCGGCCCACCCGGGTGTTGTTTAGCGGGTGGATGTCGCAGCAGATGATCCCCGCCATCCGGCGCACCATCGCCCGGTCCAGCGCCGAGCGGGGCAGGATCGGCGGGTTGGGCCGGGTCTCCTCCAGCCACTCCAGGATCGCCAGGCTCTGGGTCAGGATCGTGCCGTCGCCCAGGTCCAGGGCCGGCGTCAGGCCCTGCGGGTTCACGGCCCGGTACTCCGGCTCGCGCTGCTGGCCCGCCAGCAGGTCGATGGCGTGGTAGCCGTACGGTACGCCCTTCAGCGCCAGGCCGATGCGCACGCGGTAGGGCGCCGTCGCGCGCCATGCGGAATGCAGAGTGTAGGCCATCAGACGATCCGGAACGCGAGCCGGCCCACGCCCTCGACCTCGCCTTCCACCGCGTCGCCCTTCACGAGCGGCCCCACGCCCTCGGGCGTGCCGGTGTAGATCAGGTCGCCGGGCGCCAACGCCCACAGCTTCGAGGCCTCGGAGACGATCTCGGGCACGTTCCAGATCATGTCGGCGACGACGGCGTCCTGCTTCACCTGGCCGTTCACCGAGATGGCGATGCGGCCCAGAGGCGGCGGCCCGCTCCAGCGGCGGATGGCCGAGATCGGAGCACTGTCGTCGAAGCCCTTCGAGGCGTCCCAGGGCTGGCCCTTCTCGCGGGCCGCCGACTGCAGGTCGCGGCGCGTCAGATCGACGCCGACGGCGTAGCCGAAGACGAGCTCCAGCGCGTCCTCCACGGCCACCTCGCGGCCCGCCTTGCCGATCGCCACCACCAGCTCGATCTCATGGTGCAGGTTCGCCGTGCGCGGCGGATAGGCCGGATCGCGGCCCGGCGGCACAACCGCGTCGGCCGGTTTGCAGAAGAAGAACGGCGGGTCGCGGTCGTCGCCGCCCATCTCGCGCCGGTGGGCGGCGTAGTTGCGCCCGACACAGAGGATGCGGCGGACCGGGAAGCCTCCCGCCTCGCCCTCCACAGGCACGACGGGTACGGGCGGCGGGGCAAGCGCGAACTCGGCCATGGGCGCCCTTTAGGCCGCCGCACCCCCGCTGTGAACCCCCGCGCTGCGGCAGGGTCGGACCGGTGCGGCGCCGAAGCCGGTTGATCGCGCCGGCGGATCAGGGGCAGTGAAGGCCATGCTTTCGCAACGCGGGCGCTACGCCCTGAAGGCCCTGCTGCTGCTCGCCCGGCGCGACCCGGAGCAGATCGGCGTGAGCGCCATCGCCGAGGCCGAGCGCATTCCGCGGAAGTACCTCGAGGCGATCATGACCGACCTGCGCAAGGCCGGCATCGTCGAGGCCGCCCGCGGCTGGAACGGCGGCTACCGCCTCTCGCGCTCCGCCGACCTCGTCACCTTCGGCGAGGTGATCCGCCTGACCGACGGGCCGCTGGCGCTGCTGCCCTGCGCCAGCCGCAACTTCTACAAGCGCTGCGAAGACTGCCCGGACGAGGCGGCCTGCGCGCTGCGCCAGGTGATGGCCCGGGTGCGCAACGAAGTCTCGGTGATCCTGGACCGCACCACCCTGGCCGACGCCCTGGCCGGGAGCGGCGCGGTGGCGCTGCTGGATGAGACCACGGACGCCTGAGACCCCAGGCCGCGCCGATGCGGGGCGGCCTGGGGCCAGGAAGGCTACACCGTGAAGTTCACCGTCTGGCTGGTGAGGCCGGCCACCGCGAACGTGTCGTTGAACACGTCGAGGGTGAACGAGCCGATATCCACCGTGTCGCCGAAGATCGGGCCGTCGATGACCGGCGGGTTCTTGCCGATCGCGTAGGTCAGGTCGAAGTCGAACTCGACGTCGGTGTCGTTCTCCAGGTTCACCTTCGGGATCAGCTCGAAGTGGAACGAGACGATGTCGTCCGCATCGTTGTCGAGCTCGTGGCTAGACAGGTTGGTGATGAGCAGGTCCGTCCCAAAGGTCAGTTCGGTCGTGAAGCCGTCTTCGAGCACGAGATTGACCTTGGTCCCCGCCCCGATCGCGAAGGCGAACGCCTGGAGGAAGCTCGCCGCGCCGATGATGTCGACGTCCGCCAGCTCGAAGTTGTCAGGATTGAGCGGCTCGGGGTCGAGGAACGTGAGCGCCCCGCCCAGCAGGAGGTTGGCCAGGGCGTCGGCGTCGAGGGTGGCAGTCAGGAAGTCGTTGCTCTGGCCCGAGCCGTCGAGCCCGCCCGGGTTGGAGACGTTCAAGGTCGGCCAGGCGAAGTCGATCGTCACAACGCCCGGAAGCGCGTCGAACGAGAACGCCAGGTCCGTGCTGTCCAGGTCGAAGATATTGTAGGTGTCGCCGAGGTCGAACGTCTCCATGATGATGTCGACGCCGGCGATCTCGGCCTTGGCGTAGCCGTCGAGTTGCCAGACGAAGTCCAGCTTGAACGCTCCGCCCGGGCCGGTGGTCGCGAACGAGCCGCCCGCCCCCAGCGCCAGCGACGACGAGATCAGCAGGTTGTCGGTCGTCTTGTTGTAGGTGGTGTCGATACCGATATCGACGGGAATGCTGGCGTCGACGCTGCCGCCGTTGAGATTGAAGTGGACGTCGAAGCCCGCTTTCACGTGCACCGAGACGTCATAGTAGGTGTCGATCACGTCGGGGTCGCCGGCGTCGTCCTGGAACGTCTCGTCCAGCCCGATGAAGTCGTCGTAGTTGAAGATGAAGGCGTCGCCCGTGCTCCAGATGCTGGCGTCGTCGATCGTGTACGTCTTCGAGAAGTCGTTCTCGTTGTACTCGATGACGACGTCCTTGGTGACCGAGTTGGACTCCGTGTCGCCGCCGATCTTTTCCTTGCTGACCGCGCCGAAGACGAGGTCGAAGTCGTAGTCGGTCGCCGCGGCCGTGTTGACCGTGAAGACCTGCGTGATCGAGTTCGGCTCCGTTCCTGGGTTGACGGCGCCGGGCGAAACCGTGGCGCCGAGAGGTAGACCGCCGGGCGCGGTCACGTTGATGAAGTCGATGAACTCCGAGCCGTCGGCGTCGTCCTGGGTGGCCGTCACCTCGAACAGGATCTGGTTGATGTTGTCGCCCTGGCTGACCGTGACCGTGATCAGCGGGTCGTCGGCCACCGGCGCGATGTTGACGGTCACGACGGCATGGTCCTGGCCGCCGGCGCTGTCGGTCACGCAGTACTCGAAGCTGTCCGTGCCGGCCCAGTCGAGGTCGGGCGTGTAGTAGATGAACTGGCCGTCGGTGGTGACCGTGCCGTGCTCCGGCCCATCATGGAACTGGTTCAGGATGGTCAGGACCTGGCCGACGTCGCCGTCCGTGTCGTTGGCCAGCACGTTCAGCTTGATCGCGACCGGAGTCTTGGAGGGCGAATTCGCGTCGGCGGCGCCGTCCTCGAAGCCGTTGAAGGTGTCGTCCTTGGCGTCCGGCGCGTAGGGCGCGGTCCCGGTGATCTTGGACGCGCCGCTCCGCGGGCCGCCCGGGCCACCGATGCTGCCCAGGGTGGCGCCGAACTGCTTGCCGCCGATGTCGTCGAGCGTCAGGTCGTTCTCGGCGCGGGACAGGGTGAAGGTCAGCGGTTGGAAGAGGTCATCCTTCGCCGTTCCCGGCGTGCCCCATTCCATGCCGATGTCGAAGGGCTTGCGGCCGCCGCCGCTCAGGTTCGCGTTGTCGCCTAGGTCGATGACGGCGTTGGCCTGCACCTTCGTCTCGGTCAGGAAGCTCGTGCCCCCCGTCTCGGTGAAGGTCAGCCCCGCCAGCTTCGACTCGGTGAAGTGGAAGAACAACGCCCGCAGGTCCGCCGTGGACGCGCCTTCCTGGACGTCGACGATGAAGTCGATCGCGCCGTCGTTCTCGGTGGCTGTGATCTTTACGCCAGGATTTCCCGGGATCGTGAAGATGATCTGGCGTGGGCAGAATTCATCAGACATGCAAACCCCCAGTTCCACCCCACTTGAGTATTCATGCGGGGATCATGCCGGCGTGTTGAGGCGTCCCGATCGTGCCGGCGCGATCAGGCCAAGATGAAGGATTGTGGGTACTTACGCGCGAGTAATTGCCCGCTACGATTGCAATCCTAAGGCGCCGCTCATTACGGCTTCAAGACAGAAATATCCTAACACTTCCTAATCCCGACAACCCGCGACCTAATTCTGCATAACACGTTCCGCGGGTAGCGAACCTGAACCTCTGCCGTTACGCGAGAGGTCCTTCCAGGACCCGGCGCCACCGTCGGTTGCGGAAATGAGACGGCGCGGCGCGACATTCACGGATCGGGCCCTGCCGTCGCACTTGAGGGTCTGCCGCAAAGCTCCTCTCATGGCCGGCGCAGCAAGGCAGGGAGAGAACGCGTGGCTTCGGTGATCTTGAGCGTGATCGGCAGCGACCGGCCGGGCCTCACGGAAGCGCTCGCGCGCGCGGTCCTCTCGGCCGACGGGAACTGGCTCGAGAGCCACCTCAGCCGGCTGGGCGGGCTCTACGTCGGATCGGTGCTGGTCGCGATCGACCGCGACCGCGTGGACGACCTGCGCGCGGCCGTGCGCGCGGTGGACGTCGAGGGCCTGGACGTCCGGATCGCCGATGCGGCCGAGGCGACCGTCGCGAGCGGCGAGGTCCTCCAGCTCAGCCTGGTCGGACAGGATCGGCCCGGGATCGTCCGGCTGGTCACCGCGGCCCTGAGCGCGCTCGATGTGAACATCGAGGCGCTCGACACCCGCATCCGCGCCGAGCCGCACTCCGGCGCTCCGCTGTTCCACATGGAGGCGCGCCTGCGCCTGCCGGCGGGACTTGCGGCGAACAAGGTCCAGGGCGCCCTCGAGGACATCTCCGCCGAGATCATGGTCGACACCTCGCTCACCTCGGCGAAGGAGCCGTAGTCAGCCGCGCCGACTGCGGCGGAAGCCCGGGCGTGTGCGCAGGCTCGCGACGCGGCGGCGGAGCGGGGCCAGCAGACGGCGTAGGCTGCGCATCGGGAGGCTTCCGGCGCGGTCGAGGATGTCGAGCTGGGCGGCGAGCAGGGCGTCCTCACGGTCGCGGCAGGCCCGGGCGACGGCCTTCGCGAATTCCGGGTCCTTGCGCACCCACCTGCCGAGGGTGCGGCGTGTGGGGAAGCCGTTCCGGCCTTGCAGGCTGTTGAACGTGCCACCTCTGAGGATGGCCATCATCAGCGCCTCGACCACCGCCTCGCGCCGCCTCGCTGCGTGGCGGCTCGGGCGCTTGCGGCGGCCGGTTTGGATGTGCAGGGCGAGATCGTGGGCGAACTCGGGGCTCTCACGCCGCCAGCGCTCGATGAGCCAGGGCTCGGGCAGGCCGGGATCGCCGCGGCAGAGGCCGGGGATCGGTTCGCCGCGGCCCACGCGGACCAGCACGCGGTCGCCCTCCGCCTCGTTCCAGGGCCGGTAGCGCGCCAGCCGCGCCTGGCCCCTGGCGACGCCCCGCGCGACCTGGTGCATGCGCACCAACCGCCGCACCTCGGCGCCGAATTGCCCCTGCTCCATCCGCCAGTGGCGCAGGGTGAGTTCGTTGGGCATCGCCGGCTCGTTCACGAGCTGCGTCAGCGGCTCGCCCGCCGCCAGCCGCGCCAGGAACGCGCGCGCCTTGTCCTCGTCGAAGGCCCGGTGACGGAGCCACTCGCCCTTCCGCAGCGCCTCAGCCAGCGCGTCGTCGAAGCTCGCGTCGGTCCAAGTCCATCCATAGACCGTGCGCGGCCGCGGCATCCCGGGCGAGGCGCAGACGGCTTTGAGCGTCTCGCCGGCCGCCACCCGGCGCAGGATCTCGGCCTTGAGGCCGTTGCGGTCGGGGAGCGGCGCGGGCATGGCGGCAGTGCGCCATGGCGGTGCGTCAGGAACGGACGTGGTGGCGAAGCGGCAGGCCCAGACATGGCCAGCGTCCCCCGCTAGATCAGCCGGCCGCGCTGGGCGCGGGCGACGGCGTCGGTTCGGTTGACGGCGCCCAGCCAACTGGTCAAGCGGGCGACGTGGATCTTCACGGTCGCCGGGGAGATGCCCAGGCTCAGGGCGATCTCCTTGTTCGTGAGGCCCTCGGCCAGCAGCCCCAGGACCTCCTGCTGGCGCGGCGGCAGGCGCGCGGCGGCCATGGCCTGCAGGCCCGGGACGGCCGTCGCGATGGCGTCGATCAGGACGTCGGCCTCGGTGTTCTTGGAGAACAGCTCGGCGACCCCGCAGGCCCGCACCGCCTGCAGCAGGGCCGCATCCGTGAGACCGGTCAGCACCAGCAGCGTGCAGTTCGGGGCCCGGACGCGCAGCTCGGCGAGGCCCGCCACGGGGTCTGCGCCGGGCATGCCGAGGTCGACGAGGCAGAAGTCCGGCCCCGCCTCGGCCTGGGCCCACGCGGTCGGATAATCATGGGCTTCGTCGAGGACCAGGCCCGGCCAGCGATCGCGCATCGCCGCGGCCAGCGCTTCGCGCATCAGCGGGTGGTCGTCGCAGATCAGGCCGCGCATCGCACGTCATCCTGGCGGTCGGCCCCGGCGGGGGACAGCCGGATGTAGAACGCCGCGCCCTGCGTCAGGCCGGCCTGCACGCCGCAGGTCCCGTCCATCAGCGCGACGAGGCCCTGGGTCGAGGCGAGGCCGAGGCCGAACCCGCCGGCCTCGCCCACGTGCGCGCCCTGTTCGAAGGGGCTGAAGATGCGCGCCGCGTCGCCGGCGGCCAGACCGCGGCCGTCGTCGACGACCCAGATCGTGACCTCGCCCGCCCGCGCCCGCGCCCCCAGGAGGATGCGCCGCCCGCCCGAGTGGCGGATGGCGTTGGCCACCAGGTTCTCGAGCGCGCGCGCCAGCAGCAGCGGATCGGCGCGCAGCGCGATGCGTCGGCCGACCGTCGAGATGCGCACGCCCGCCGCGGCCGCCGCCGGGCCCTGGGTCAGGAGCACGCGGTCGAAGACCTCGCCGGCCGCAAGCGCCGTCATGTCGGGCCGAACCGCGCCGCCTTCCAGCTTCAGATGCTCGAGCATCGAAGCCACCAGGGCGCGCGCCGCGGTCAGGGCCTGCCGCAGCCCGCCCAGCGACCGGGCCTGGTCGCCCGCCCGCCCGCCCGGCTTCACCCGGTCGAGGAACAGCGACGCGGCCTGAAGCGGCTGCTGCAGGTCATGGGACGCGGCGCGGATGAAGTGGGTCTTCGCATCGCGCTCCCGCTCGAGGCTCACGAGCGCGGCGGCCAGCTCGCGCCGGGCGGCGTCAGCCGTCGTCACCGCCTCGCGCACGAAGCGCCGGATCGCGATCAGCGTCGCGCCGAACAGCAGCAGAAACAGCGACAGCGGCAGGAAATAGGGCGGGCGGGCGACCAGCAGCCAGGCGATCAGCGACCCGAGCACCAGCACGACGGCGCTCTTCAGGACCTGGGTCGCCTCGGTCGCCGCGGCGAACTGGACGATCAGGTACCAGGCGTAGAGCACGAGCAGCAGGGCCCGCAGCTCGGGGCCCGCGGCCGGCAGGAACACCCAGACGCTGCCGGCGGTGGCGATATTGCACAGGGTCATCCCCGCCTTGGCGCGGGGGATCAGGTGGGCGAGGATCGCCTCGTCGCCGGGCGGACGCCGGACGAAGCGGATCCAGCTGATCAGCCAGCCGGTCAGGAACGCCGTGATCGTGCCGAGCCACAGGACGTAGCCGACCGGTTCGGCCTTGCCCGCAAACTCGAACGCCAGGAAGGCGGTGACGACGGCCAGCCCGATCCAGGCGGCCAGGCTGCCTTTCATCTCCGTCCGCGCTTCGTTGACCAGGACCTGGTCGCGGAGCGCGAGGCTTTCGGGGGCGATCGGCGGCCGGGCTTTTCCAGTCACGCGAAGCACTTAGGCGCGAACCCTTGCTAGCAACGGCACGTGAGTAGGCCATCCGGTCTAATGGGCTATGAATTCCGCCAAGCTTAACGTCGAGCCCGAGGCTGGCTAGGGGGCGCCGTCCTGTTGGGCGCTCCCCGCGACGCCAGCGCGTAGGGGGATTTCACATGATTGCCTATCGGACGACCATCCGGCTGTTGGCCGGAGCTACATTCGCGGGCGCCGTCGGGTTCGCCGGCGCGGCCTTCGCCGACGACGAGATGACCTGGAGCTACGCCACCGCCCAGGTCGGCACGTGCGTCCCGGGCTCGACCTGCGGCCAGCCGACAGGGCCGACCGTGCTGCGCCGGGAGAGCTTCGTCGAAACCAACGCCGACTACACGAACGCGTCGGTCTATCGCGACGACTACAGCGCGGCCACGCCCTACGACTACGGCATGGCCTGGGCGTCGGCCGAGGCCGGCGACGGGACGCTGGGCCTGCCGGTGCTGAAGGCCTACGCGCTGGGCGGGGCGTCAGGCGGGGCGACCGGCTTCGGGGGCGGTCCGCTGACGATCGCCGTCAATTTCGCCGCCACCCAGGCGGTGCAGGGCTACACCAATACGGGCGACAACGCGCTGGTCATCCCGCTCGACGCCTTCACCGGCCTGGTCGACTACCAACTCTTTGCGCACCCCAGCAACCCGGGCGTCGTGAGCGCGGGGCTCGCCATCACCACCAGCGCGATCCTCGACCCCGCCGTCTCGGCGCAATGGTGGCAGTCGGCCACCGGGCCCGGCCAGTTCGGCCAGTTCGCCGCCACCTGCGATACGCCCGGCGCGCTGGCGCTGGCGAACCCGGCCCCGCAGGGCGGCGCGACCGACGGCAGCGTCCAGTACCTGCCGGTCACCACCAGCTCCTGCACCGGCGCCGACACCTTCCTGCTCAATCCCGGCGAGACCTTCTACGTCTGGGCGCGGCTGGCGGTGCTGCGGGCCGCCTACGGCGCCACGGACGCCAGCCACACCTTCAACGTCACGATCAGCCCGGAGGCGCAGGCCGACGTCGAGCAGAACCTGCTGCCGAACCTGTCGCTCGCGGACGGCTCGAACTTCAGGGTCAGGACCGACGCGGCCATCCCGGAGCCGTCGACCTGGGCGATGATGATCCTGGGCTTCGGGGCCGCGGGCGCCCTCCTCCGGCGGCGGCGCGTGGCGACGGCCTGAGACGTCGGTTCGGCGCCGGGGTGCACAAACGGGCGCCGTTGCGGGTCTGAGGCGGCGCCCGAAAGCCGCCTCAGACCCGATCCCCGCCGGCGGGGTCTCCCCCGCGCTACGTCATCCCTGCTAAGGCGTGGGCTATGTCCGACGCCGCACCTACCGCCCAGGGCCCCCTCGCCGACCTGGTGGTCGTCGAGCTGGGCACGCTCATCGCCGGTCCGTTCTGCGGGCAGATCCTGGGGGACTTCGGGGCCGAGGTGATCAAGGTGGAGGACCCCAAGGCGGGCGATCCCATGCGGCAGTGGGGCCGCAGCCTGCCCAAGGGGCTGTCGCCGTGGTGGCCGGTGATCGGGCGCAACAAGAAGTCGGTGGGGATCGACCTGCGCCAACCCGAGGGCCAGGCGCTGGCGCGCACGCTGATCGGCCAGGCCGACGTCTTGATCGAGAACTTCCGGCCGGGCGCGATGGAGAAGTGGGGCCTCTCCTACGAGTCGCTGTCGGCGGAGAACCCGCGGCTGATCATGGCCCGGGTGTCGGGCTTCGGACAGACGGGGCCCTATTCGCAGCGGGCCGGCTACGGCCTGATCGGCGAGGCGATGGGAGGCCTGCGCCACGTGACCGGCGAGCCCGACCGGCCGCCGGCGCGGGCGGGGATCTCGATCGGCGACAGCCTGGCGGCCATGCACGCGGTGATGGGCATCACCATGGCGCTGCACGCTCGCGAGCGCACGGGCAAGGGCCAGGTGATCGATGCGGCGCTGTACGAGAGCGTGCTGGCGGTGATGGAGAACCTGGTCACCGAATATGACCTGACCGGCTATGTGCGCGAGCGGTCGGGTTCGATCCTGCCCGGGATCGCGCCGTCGAACGCCTATCCGTGCGCGAACGGCGAGATGATCCTGATCGGAGGCAACGGCGACAACGTCTATGCGCGGCTGACCGAGGCGATGGGGCGGCCGGACCTGAAGGACGACCCGAAGTTTTCGACCCATGCGGCGCGGGGCGTGAACCAGCACGAGCTGGACGGGATCATCGCGGCGTGGACCAGCGGGTTCGTGCTGGGCGACCTGCTGGCGCTGCTGGAGGGCCAGGGCATTCCGGCGAGCCGGGTGTTCCGCGCGCCCGACATGCTGGAGGACCCGCAGTACGCCGCGCGCGAGGCGATCGTGTCGGTGGAACACCCGGTGTTCGGAACGGTCCGGATGCAAAACGCCTTCCCGCGCATGTCGGCGACGCCTGGCCGCGTCCGCTGGCCGGGGCCGGCGCTGGGGCAGCATACGGACGAGGTGCTGACGGCCCGGGCGGGCTGCACGCCGGAGCGGCTCGGCGAGCTGCGCGCGAAGGGCGTGATCTGAGAACCCCTCATGGAACGCCGCTTCGCGGCGAGGGGAGCGGCCGGCCCGCGACCTATGCCGCGGACCGAGCGCAGAGGGCGGGTCGCCTGATTCCGGGCGATTCCCCATGGCCGCCGGCCCGGCCCCCGCGGATACGCCGCGGGCCCCCTTGGCGAGACCGATAGGGCCTTGCGAACGACTTGCAGAGGTGGCGCCTTGTCTCAGCGCGATCTCGCCGCGCGGCATTGCGGCGCAGCTTATAGTGAACGGAATCAGCGTTCTGCGAGAAGCTCGGCGACAGCGGCCGCCACCTGGGTGACATCGTACGGTTTGCGGATCACAGGGGCCTCGAAGCCGCCGGGCGCGCCGCCGGTCTCGCCATAGCCGGTGGCGAACACGAACGGGATCTTCCGCTGGTGCAGGACCTCCGCGACCGGCGTCACCGAGCGGCCGTTGAGGTTGGCGTCGAGCACGGCGGCGTCGATCGGCTGGCCCAGCAGCGCCATGGCCTCTTCCAGCTCGTAGGCCGGGCCGACGACCTGGGCGCCGGCTTCGGAGAGCCCAGTCTCCAGCTCCAGCGCCAGCAGCACCGCGTCCTCGACGATCAGCACCCGGGCGCCCTTGAGGCTGGTGGGCCCGCGCGAGGTGGGGACGGTCTCGGTGACGCGGGCCGTCGTGACCTCGGGCACCACGTCGGGCCGCTCGGCCACCGCCTGGGGGCCCGCCTCGATCCGGACGGTGACGCCGGCGGGGCGGTACTCGACGCGGATGTCGCCGTTCAGCTCGCGGGGCGTGACCTGGTCCAGGAGGGTGGCGCCGAACCCGCGACGGATGGGTGGCGTGACCGTGGGGCCGCCGGACTCGGTCCAGGTGAGCTCGAAGCCGCCGTTGCGGCGCGCCGTCCAGCGCACGTCGACGTGGCCGGTCTCGACCGAGAGCGCGCCGAACTTCACCGCGTTGGTGGCCAGCTCGTGCAGGGCCAGCGAGAGCGCGTTGGCGGCGCGCGGGGTGAGGAAGAGCTCGGGACCTTCCCAGCGCGTCTGGCCGGGCGCGATGGCGCCCAGCTCAGCTGCGGTCAGGTGGTCGATGGCGGCCCCGCGCCAGCGGGCCGCGGTGAGGAGCTCGTTCGCCGAGGCCATCGACTTCAGGCGGCCGCCGAACGTGGTGAGGAACGAGTCCAGCGAGGTGGTGCGCTTGGCGGTCTGCTGGGCCAGCGCCTGCACGGCGGCCAGCACGTTCTTCACCCGGTGGTCCAGCTCGGCCATCAGGTTCTGGCGCTCTTCCTCCTCGCGGCGCAGCTGGGTGACGTCCTGGACGATGCCCATCAGCGTGATGGGATGGCCGTTCGCCCCCCGCTCGATGACGCCGCTGACGCGCACCCAGATGGTGCGCCCGTCGTCGGGCCGGATGTTGCGGAAGGTGTTGGTGAAGCTGTCGGCCGACATCGAATCGGCCACGCGGCGCTCGCGGAACGCCTCGAGGTCGTCGGGATGGACGTATTCGTCCAGCGCCGCGCCGTCCAGCGCGGGGCGCTCGCCGGCCGGGATCCCCGTGATCGCGGCCATGCGCTCGCTGACGATGAAGACGTTGCGCGCGAAGTCCCACTCGAACTCGCCGAGGCCTGCGGCCTGCAGGGCGAGTCCAAGGCGGGTACGGTCGCCCAATTCGCGAGTCATGCAGCCAACATAGAAAAATGCTTTCGGTGACGCGACCGGCAAGAAAGGCAATCTTCCGTGGCTTCTAGCGGGCCTCTTTGCGGCGGGACGTTCAAGGCCCTATGTTGCGCAGCCTCTAGTCCAGCTCCTCAATCCGGGAGCATTCCCAGTCCGGAGACGACCCATGCCCGCCAAGGCCGGCCAAGTGACGACCGAAGACGCGGCCGCCGACAGCGCCGCCAAGATCGCCGCCGAAGCGCAGAAGGCCATCGCCGACGCCGCCAAGCGCATTGAAGCCACCGTCCAGCAGGGCCTGGAGCAGCTGCGCGCCCAAAGCCGCGTCTATGCCGACGTGGCCGGCGAACAGGTCGACGAAGCCGCCCGCATCGCCAGCGAACAGATCCGCGCCCGCCCGCTCGCCGCCACCGGGGCGGCGCTGGGCATCGGCGTGCTGATCGGCATGCTGATCGCCTCGCGGCGTTGATCAACCGCGTCCTGAACCTGACCGCCGCGGTCGCCGCGGTGGCGGCGGCTGTGGCCGTCTGCGTCGTGGCGGCGTCCTACGCCGTCTACGCGGTGGCGGAGCAGTGGCTGTCGCCCGCCGGCGCCGCGGCGGCGGTGGCGGTGGCGTTCGCCGTGGTGGCCCTGGTCGCCGCGTGGCTCGCGACCCGCAAGGTGGTCCCGAAGGCGTCGACGACCGCGCCGCCGCCGACGCCTGTCGAGCAGGTGATCGACCTCGCCAGATCGCATCCGCTCGCGGCGCTGGGCGTGGGCGCGGCCGCCGCCTTCGTACTGATCCGCAATCCGGCCATCGTCACCGCCGTGGTCAGCGCCTTCGTGGCCGGCAACGCGAGCAAGCCTCCGAAATAGCCGCGGAACGGCGGCCCCCTCCGAGCGTTGCCTTAGCCGCAGCTGCTTAAGGCTGTGAACGGAGATTGTGACATGCTCGGTTGGGCTTTGACCTTCCTGGTGGTCGCCCTGATCGCCGGCGTGCTTGGCTTCACCTCGGTGGCCGGCGCCGCGATGGGGATCGCCAAGATCCTGTTCTTCGTCTTCCTGGTCCTGTTCGTCGTCTCGCTGGTCCTGCACCTGGTGCGCGGCCGCGGCGTGGGGCCCGGACCCCTTTAACTAGGCTGGGCGCTTGTCGAGCGCCCAGCTCCGATAGGGCTCGTAGTGCGAGCCCGTCCAGGCGAGGGCGGTGACGCGAATGCAGCCGTCCTCGACCTCGACCTCATTGAAACCGGGCGGCACACCGCGCTCGCGCACCGACAGGGTGCCGGCGCCCACGGCATAGGTCCGCCGGTCGCCGTGCGGATAGGGCCAGGTGAAGGGGGCGTGGATATGCCCCGAAAGCACCAGGTCCACCTTCGCTTCCGCGAACACCGCCGCCGCCGCCTCCCCGCCCCAGACCCTGGACGTCATCGGCCCGCCGATCATCTCGATCAGGGGATGGTGGACGACGACGATGCGCAGGCCGTCGCCGGGCTCGAACCAGGCGGCCGCGGCGCGGGCCTGACGGACCGAGATCTGCCCCTTGGACCAGTTCAGTCGGGGCTGCGCGCCGCGGGCGGTGTTGACGCCGCGCACCGCTACCCCCGGCGCCCGCCAGGCCTGGGCCGGCGCCGGGCCGATATAGCGCTCGTAGCGGCGGAAGGGGGCGACGATGCGCTCGGCCCAGGCCAGGTAGGGCGCATCGTGGTTGCCCGGCGTGACCAGCCGCGGCCCGGGCAGGTCGGCCAGCCAGGCGGCCGCCAGTTCGAACTCCGGCTTCTCGGCGAAGCGGGTGAGGTCGCCCGAGACGATGGTGAGGTCGAAGCCCCCGGCCCGGATCCGCTCTGCCGCCCCCGCCACCGCGCCGACGTTCTCGCCGCCGAAGTGGATATCCGACAGGTGCGCGAGGCGGACCTTCATCGGTCCTCCTTCGGCGGGGTCAGGACCCGGCAGACCTTGGGGTCGAAGCGGATCTCGGAGAGGCTGGGCAGGGTCACCGTCTCGCCGTCGAGAATCGCAGGGATGCGATGGGCCGACCAGACCCGGGCCTC
Source organism: Phenylobacterium sp. (assembly GCF_036402295.1). Classification (GTDB taxonomy): domain Bacteria; phylum Pseudomonadota; class Alphaproteobacteria; order Caulobacterales; family Caulobacteraceae; genus Phenylobacterium. The sequence continues at coordinate 23,609 of NZ_DASWTE010000198.1, read as the reverse complement.
GCGGCAGAACTGGTCGTCGACCGCCGGATCGATGCGCCAGTCGCGGACCAGGGCGTTCAGACCCAGGCGAATGAGCTCGCCGGCGCCGCGGACGTTGAGGGCGGCGGCTTCCAGCACCGGCTCCTCGGCGCGCATCACCTTCGAGGCGATCGGGCAGATCAGCACCAGGGCCTCGGCCTTGGCGCGCGGCCTGCCGTCGAGCTGGTAGCGCAGCCGGCCGGTGAACGCCCGCTCAACGGCGCTGCGGACCTGGCGGAAGGCCGCGCCGAACTCGCCCTCGCGCGCCGCCTCGCGGGCAGGGGCGAGGCGCGCCGGGGAGCCCAGGATGGCGGCGCAGAGGAAGCGGTGGCCCTCGATGCAACCGCCGCCCAGGTCGCGCTCGCGCCCGGCCTCCAGAGCCAGCCGCAGGGCCTCGGGCCAGGGCCGGCCGCCGTAGACGGCGTTTGGCAGCATGTTCATGGTCCCGCCCGGCAGCGGCGCGATCAGTGGTCCGTCGGGCCCGACGAGCTCGGCCGCCGCGCGCACCGTGCCGTCCCCGGCGAGCGTGACGAGGAGGTCCGGACCGGCGTCCAGGCTGGCCCGCAGCTGGCTCCGCAGCTCGCTCGGGGCACAGGCGTGGATGTCGGCCCGGATCCCCAACTCGGCCAGCAGGCGCGCCATCTCGGCCGGCGCGTCGGGGCCGACGCCGCCGGACGCGACGTTGATCACCACCTCGACCTTGCCGAGGCGGGGACGTTCTTCGGTGAGGGCGGCCCCCGTGGTCGGCTTACCGGGTGGCAGGCGCTTCGGTCCGATCGGTGGCGGTCACGTCGCGAACGGCCTCGCCGGCGCCGGCGGCGGCGCCGCGGACCACCGGTTCGGCCCGGTCGGCGGCGGTTGCGAGGTTCTGGTCGACCACCACGCCGGCGCTGCCGAACGAGCCGTTCACGGCGGCCAGCGCCAGAACGAGCAGGCCGATGAGGGCCGCGACGATGGTGAAAGTCATCAGAACGGGGTGGCGCTTTCGTGCCCGCCGGGCGTCCCGGCGGCCCAGCTCGTAAGCCTGGCGCAGGTCCCTGCGCTCATGGTCGTGTTCGCTGTAGGAAGTCACGGCTCGGGTCTCCGGATGATGTGCCGCCGGTGCAACGGCGCCCGAGGGGCTTGGTTCCAGATAGGAACTGCGCCGTAGGGCGGCGCGTTGTGCGGCTCAGGGGACACCCCAAAGGAGAGCCTTCGGCATGTTGAAGCCTATTATCGCCATTGCGGGCGCCGGCCTTCTGGCCGCGGCCTGCACCACAACCGGCAACACCGAACGCAACGCGGTCGGCGGGGCCGCCCTTGGCGCGCTGACCGGCGCAGCCATCGGCGCGGTTTCGGGCGACGTGGGCGTCGGCACGGGCGCCGCAGTCGGCGCCGGCGTCGGCGCGGTCGCGGGCGCCGTGAAGGGCTGCCGTGAAGACGGCGGCTGCGGCGCCTCCTCGCCCAATCGCAGGCAGTACTACGACGAGCGCGCGGGTCGCTATTACTACTACGACCCGGGCACCGGCCGGTACTACTGGGAGAACGGCACGCCCCGCTGACGCCGGGCGGACTTAAGGCGTAAGACAAGGGCGGTCGGAGGTATCCGGCCGCCCTTTTCGCTGGAGGGATTCATGACCAAGAGCGCGATCGTGGCCGGACCCATGCTGGCGATGGGGGTGCTGGCGATGGGCTTGAGCGGCTGCGCCAGCATGAAGAGCGCCCGCGACCGGATCGTCCGCGCACCCAAGGTCTGCCAGGACCTGACCGTGCCGGTCTATTTCGAACCGAACGACGCCGAGATCACCCGCGAGGGCCGCCGGGTCATCTCCGCCAGCGCCGCCCAGGCCAAGGGCTGCAAGGTGGACGCCGTGCGGGTGCTGGGGCTGGCCGACGCCGCCGGCGACCCGCTGAGCAACCTCGAGCTGTCGAAGAAGCGGGCGGCCTCGGTGGCAGACGCCGTCGAGAAGGCCGGGCTCCCGGCCGCAGAGTTCGAGGTCGCCGCCGCCGGCCAGGCGGGCGCAGTGAACAAGGACGGCGAGCAGGCCCCCGTCCGCCGCCGCGCCGACGTCACGCTGAAGCTGTCGAAGCCGAAGTAGCGCCGCAGGCGCGTCGATCCTAACCGCATAGATCGCAGAGGACCGGTTCGCTCCGGAACTCTCTGCGTATCTCCGCGATCTCTGCGGTTGACAGGTGCGGCTTCGCCGCGACTCGCCCGAGGCATTGGCCCATAGAAAATGGGCGGGTCCCTCAGGACCCGCCCAGGTGTGCATCATCGAGAAAAGGGTTGCGGAGACGGCAGACTGGCATGCTCGCCAGCCTCAAGTCGGGGGGGGCGTCGCCGCCTCCGCAGACATAGAACACACACGCCCCGTAAGCGTTCCGACCGCCGTTCACTTTTTTCGGCATGTTTTTTCGCCCCGCCTCGGCGCCGGAACGCCGGCTTCGCCATGCGCGTTAGCGACGTGGGCCGCACCGCCTCCGGGCGGCGCGAGCGGAAGGAAAGGGCGTCTGCCATGCGCAGTTCCCTCGTCGCCACCAAGGGCCTCCGGCTGGTGCGCGGACCCAGCGTCCGTCGCGACGCCGCGCGGCGCCGCTGGACCGTGGTGGGCGCGATCGCAAGCCTGGCGCTGGCCAGCGGGCTGATCGGCTACCTCACCACGCCGGCCGGCGTGAACGAACCCCGGACCGGTCCGTTCAGTTACTTCCCGTCCCAGTAGGAGAGTCCCATGACGTTTTCGCGCGACAGCCAACGGCCGACCCTGAACGCCACGCGCGCGCGGCAGGGGCGCTGGGGCCGCCATGTCTTCTGGGTGCTTGTGTTCGGCACCCTGCTCGCGGCGCTGGGCCTGTTCGCAGCCTGGACCTGGCGCGGGCCGGAGCTCGCGGCCACCGAGCCCACCAAGCTCGAGGCGCAGCAACAAGCCCAGACGTTCGACACGCCCGAACCTCCGCCGGCGACCCCGCAGAAGAAGCCCTAGGATCCGGCCATCCAACAGAAAGGGCGCCGCTCCGGAGAGCGGCGCCCTTCTTGAATCCGTACGCCGGACTAGGCCGCCTGGCGGCTCGCCTTGCGCGGATGGAAGAACAGCGCCTGGCCGATCGCCGCCTTCACCGTCTCCGGCTGGAAGGGCTTGGTGATCAGGAAGGTGGGCTCGGGCCGCTCGCCGGTCAGCAGCCGCTCGGGGAAGGCGGTGATGAAGATCACCGGCACGTCGTAGCGCTGCAGGATGTCCTTCACCGCATCGATACCCGAGCTGCCGTCGGCCAGCTGGATGTCGGCGAGCACCAGGCCCGGCGTCTTGCGGGCCACCGCGTCCACCGCCTCGGTGCGGGTCGCGGCGATGTCGACGACGCTGTGGCCGAGTTCGGTGACCAGGGCCTCGATGTCGGCGGCGATCACAGGTTCGTCCTCGATGATCAGCACGTCGGTGGCGAGTTCGGCGTCGATCTCGGCCTGGGCCTCGGCGATCAGCCGCTCGACCTCGGGGAAGTCGGCGCCCAGGATCTGGGCCGCCTCGGTGGGCGTGAAGCCTTCGAGGGCGGTGAGCAGGAACGCCTGGCGCGAACGCGGCGCGATCCGCATCAGCCGGCGGGTGGCGTCGTCGACCGTGAGGTCGTCCTCGGCCGGCCCCTCCAGCTGGGCGCCCGAGGTGCACCAGATGGCGTGGAAGACGTGGTAGAGCGCGACACGTGGCGTCATGTTGTCCGCGAGCGTCCGCTCGCCGGCGGCCAGCGCTTCGAGCGCGACCCGGACGTAGTGGTCGCCCGTGGACTGATCGCCGGTGAGCGCGCGCGCATAGCGGCGCACGTAGGGAAGATGCGGCGCCAGTCGGGCTAGAAGACTCAAGGGTGACCCCTCCCGTGTTGCAACATGCCGGGCAGCCCACAGGGCAAGACGCTCCCTGGCAGCTTCCCTATGATGCTCCGAAAACGCCGCCTCAGGGAACCGGTTCCAATTATGCCCGGATTTCAGCATCCTGATGGTCAAGGTTGATGGAACCCGGAGCAGGGCGAAGGCGTTGAGCGGCGACGAGGACCACGAGAGGGGGCGGACTCCGCGTGAGCGGAGCGCCGAGGACATGATCGAACAGCGTCCGTCACCGGAGCGCCGCAAGGCATCCGCAGCCCTGGATGAAGCCCGCCTGCGCCAGCAGGCCATCGGTGTGCGCCTGCGCCAGATGTTCGATGAGGTCGTCAACGAGGACGTCCCGGACGAGTTCCTGGAGATATTGCGGCGGGCCGACGAGCGCGGCTCGGAGAAGGCTTGATGGAAGCTGCCCCCGCTACATCCCGCGCGCCCCGCACACCCGAGGAGGACGCGACGTTCAAACGCGAGCTGGTGCAGCTGATCCCGCACCTGCGCGCCTTCGCCCGCACCCTCTGCGGCGATCCCACCGCGGCCGACGACCTGGCGCAGGACGCCATGATGAAGGCCTGGGACGCGCGCGCCAGCTTCCAGATGGGCACGAACATGAAGGCCTGGACCTTCATGATCCTGCGCAATCAGTTCTATTCCGAGAAGCGCCGGTCCTGGCGGCAGAGCCAGCTGGACCAGGAAGCGGCCGAGCGCACGCTGGTGGCCGTGGACGATCCGGAGGCGCCCGTGGCGCTGGACGAGCTGCGCCAGGGCCTGGCCATGCTGCCGGCCGAGCAGCGCGAGGCCTTGATCCTCGTGGGCGCGGGCGGTTTCGCCTACGAGGAGGCCGCCGAGATCTGCGGTTGTGCGGTCGGCACGGTCAAGAGTCGGGTCAGCCGGGCGCGGCGCGCACTGCACGCCATCCTGGAGGACGGCGCCTATGCGCGCGATGGCGCCTCCGCAGGCGACGCCATGCGGTCTATCCTGGCCGACGCGGAGCGCCTAAGCAGCGTCCGCTAGCCAGGAGGACCGGTTGCCCGGAAGTTCTCTGAGCACGATCCGGGTGCGCCTGATCGCGGCCCTCGCGGCCGCGCTGCTTCCCGTGCTGCTCCTGGGCGCGCTGCAGTCGGCGATCGGCTTCCAGCGCGAGGGCCAGGTTCTGCGGCAGAACCTGGGGTTCGCGGCCGAGCGCAGCGCCGCGACCGCCCGGGCGCGCATGGAGAGCGCCGACATCCTCCTGCAGACACTGGCCCCCGGCGCGGTCGGCTACCAGTGCACCGAGCGGCTGGGCGACGTGGTGGCGCGCATCCCCGGCTACCTGAACCTCGTCCGCTTCGACCGGCTGGGGCGCGTCATCTGCGCGGCGGGCTCGGTGCCCGCGGACCCCCAGCGCGCGCAGCGGCCGTGGTTCCAGGAACTGGCGGGCGGTCGCAACTTCGCGGTCACTCGCGAGACGAACCTCGCCTACGCCAACGAGCCGACTGTGCTGACCGCCGCGCGCGCCACCGCCGCAGACGGGGCGTTCGACGGCGCCTTCACCGCGGTGATCGCGCTCTCCAGCCTCCAGCCGCCGGTGACCGACCCGACCCTGCCCAAGGGCGCCGAGGTGGGCCTGGTCGAGAAGACGGGCCGCTACATCACCACCACCGATCCCGGCGCCTTTCCGCGCCTGCCGACCGACTGGCGCGCCAAGGTCGAGGCGCGCGGCACGCTCGTCTGGTACGGCCGCGACGGCAAGGACCGCCGTCGGGTCTATTCCGCAGCCCCGGTGGTCGGCGACGAGGTCTATGTGGTGCTCTCGGCCCAGTCGCCCGGCATCCTCTCGTGGGCGCGCCTGAACCCGCTGACCGGCATCGTCTTCCCGCTGCTGACCTTCCTCCTGGCGCTGATCGCGGTGTCGGTGGTGGCCGAACGGGTGGTGATCCGCTGGATCGCCTACCTGCAGCGGATCGCGGCGCTCTATGCGCGCGGCCGGCTCAGCGTGCGGCCGGTGCAGGCCGAGCAGATGCCGCCCGAGATCCGCGAGCTGGCCGAGACGCTGGAGGACATGGCCGACGCCATCGTGGGCCGCGACGCGAGCCTACGCGACAGCCTCGCCCAGAAGGACGCGCTGATGCGCGAGATCCACCACCGGGTGAAGAACAACCTGCAGGTCATCTCCAGCCTGCTGAACATGCAGCAGCGCTCGCTGGCCGACCCGGCGGCCCGCTCGGCCATGAGCGACACCCGCCAGCGGATCACCGCCCTGGCGCTCATCTACCGCGCGCTATACCAGGGCCCGGACCTCAAGCGCGTCGACCTGCGGCCGTTCCTCGAGGAGCTCACCGCCCAGTTGGTGAACGGCGAGCTGTCGCACGGCCTGGCGGTCCGCACCGAACTGAAGGTCGACCCGCTGGTCATCGACCCCGACAGGCTGGCGCCGCTGGCCCTGTTCGCCGTCGAGGCCATCACCAACGCCCAGAAGCACGCCTTCGCCGCGCGCGGCGGGGTGCTGAAGCTGAACTTCACCGTCCGTGGCCAGGAGGCCGAGCTGGAGATCTCGGACGACGGCGACGCCGGCGAGGACGCGCTGGTGTCCACCGGCGTGGGCCGGACGCTGATGACAGCCTTCGCCCGTCAGCTTCGCGGCCGGGCCGAGCTCGCCCGCAACGCCGAGGGCGGGATCACCGCCCGCCTCATCTTCCCCACCCCGTCAGCCGAGCGCGCCGCCCCGCCCGCCCGGGGGAACCGCGCCGCCGCCTGAACCGTTGCCACGGGACCCAAGCTGAACCCCGGGAGACTCTCCGATGCGTAAGATCTTTCTGATGGCGGTCCTCGCCGCCAGCATGGCCACGGCCGCCTGCAACACCGTCTCCGGCGCCGGCAAGGACGTCGAGTCCGCCGGCCAGGCGGTCACCGACACGGCGGAAGACGCCAAGAAGTAAATCCAGAGCGTTGCTTGAACGGGGCCTCGTCTCGGCGGGGCCCTTCTCTTTGCCGCCTCAGGCCGCGGCCGCGAAGACGCCGGTCGCGGGCGTCACCGGCGCGAGGTCGACCGCCTCGTCCTTGAGGCCCAGCACCAGCCGGCCGCCGGGCGCGAGCGCCGACTTCAGCTGATCGTGAACCTTGAGGCGCGCCGCGTCGGCGAGCTGCCCCAGGATGTTGCGACACAGCACCAGTTCGAACTGGCCGTAGCGGGCGAGGTCGTCGACGAGGTTCACACGGCGCCAGCGCACCATCTGGCGGATCCTCGGCGAGAGGGCGAAGGACTCTCCGCGCTTTTCGAAGTGGCGCACCAGCATGCGCGCCGGCAGGCCGCGCTGCACCTCGAACTGCGAGTAGAGCCCCGACTGCGCCTTCTCCAGGCTGCGTTCCGACAGGTCGGAGGCGTAGATCTCGACCTTGCCCGCGAACCCCGGCTTGTCGGCCAGCAGCATGGCCAGCGAATAGACCTCCTGCCCCGTGCCGCAGGCCGTGCTCCAGACCCGCACCGGCTGGCCTTCACGGGCGCGCGCCAGCTCGGGAATGACGTCCTCCACGAGGTGGCTGAACACGGCGCGGTCGCGGAAGAATTCGGTTTCGGGCAGCGCCATGGCCTCGACGGCCGCCCAAGCCATACGCTCGTCGGCCCCGGCGCGCAGGAATTCGATGAACACCTCGGGCGTGGCGTAGCCCTCGCGCCGGGCCACCGGCCCCAGGCGGCTGTCGATAAGGTAGCCCTTCTCCGGGTCGACCTGCAGGCCGGCGCGGGTCCGGCAGAGGTCGGAGATGAAGGCGCGGTCGGCGGCCGAGATCACGCGGCCAGCCCCAGGTACTCGAGCTTGCCGGCCACGATCGAGCCGTCGAAAGGCTTCATGATGTATTCGTCGGCCCCCGCGTCCAGCGCCTCGCGGATCTTGTCGAGATCGTTCTCGACGGAGCAGAACACGACCTTCGGCCCGTCGCCGCCCGGCTCGCTGCGCAGGCGCTTCAGGAACTGCAGGCCGTCCATCACCGGCATCTGCCAGTCGAGCAGGATCACGTCCGGCATGACGGCCGTGCACCAGGCCATCGCCTCCACGCCGTCGCCCGCCTCGGCCACCTCGAAGCCGAGGTCCTCGAGGATGCGGCGCGACACCTTGCGGATCACGCGGCTGTCGTCGACGACGAGGCAGGTCTTCACGGGCGCTCCAGGACTACGCCCGTCTATGTCGCGCCCAGTTGGTTAACGCCCGGCCAACGCAGGCCTACTTCGGCGGAGGTTCCTCGAGCCACCGACGCATCCAGACCTCGACGTTGCGATACCACTCCACGGAGTTCTGCGGCTTGAGCACCCAGTGGTTCTCGTCCGGGTAGTAGAGCAGCCGCGAGGGCACGCCCTTGCGCTGGGCGGCGGTGAAGGCGGCGAGGCCCTGGGACGCCGGCACACGGTAGTCGCGCCCGCCATGCACGACCAGCATCGGGACCTTCCAGTTCGCGACCTTGTTCAGCGGGTTGAAGCGCTCGAAGTCCTCGTTGCGGTCCCAGACGAGGCCGCCGTTCTCGTACTCGGAGAAGCTCGGGATGTCGGTGGTGAGCGCCATGGTGCGGGTCTCCATGACGCCGGCGTGGTTCACCAGGCACTTCCAGGGCTCGTTCCAGACGCCAGCGATCCAGGCCACCATGTAGCCGCCGTACGAGCCGCCCAGCGCGCAGGCGCGGGCTCCGTCGAGGTAGGAATGCTTGGCGAGCGCCGCGGCCCACCCCTTCTGCAGGTCCTCCAGCGGCCGGTCGCCCCAGTGGTTGACGATCGAGTTGGCGAAGGCCTCGCCGTAGCCGTTGGAGCCGTGGAAATCGATCATCACCACCGCGAAGCCCATGCCGGTCCACACCTGTGGGTTCCAGCGGTAGCTCCAGGCATCGCCGAAGCTGCCGTGCGGGCCGCCGTGGATCAGGAAGGCGACGGGGTATTTCTTCCCGGGCTGGAAGCCCTGGGGCGGCAGGACGTAACCGTGGACCGTCTCGTCGTTCCAGCCCTTGAAGGTGAACTGCTCGGCGGGGGGCAGCTCGAACTCCTTCATCGACGCGGCGTTGTGGCGGGCGAGCAGCGCTTCCGAGCCATTGCGGCCGATCTCGTACAGCTGGCCCGGGCCGGTCAGGCTGTCGCGCACCGCCACCAGCCGCTCGCCGGCGGCGGTGAAGGCGGTCACACTGCCGCTGCCCGTGAGGCCGGTGACCCGGCGCTGCGCCACGTCTATGCCGAACAGGCGGGTGCGGCCGCGGTCGGCCATGGTGGCGTAGATCGTCTTGCCGTCGGGGCTCCAGCGGATGGCGTCGGCCGAGCGATCGAAACCCGGCGCGGCCTCGAAGCTAGCGCCGGTGCGGAGGTCACGGACCATGATCGCCGGACGCAGGTCCTCGCGCGCCTCCTTGCGGCGCAGGAAGGCCAGCCGGGTCCCGTCGGCCGAGAGCGTGGGCTTGGTGGACGAGGCGGTGTCGCCGGCGTCGAGGGCGCGGGGCGCGGCCGAACCGTCCAGCGGGGCGGTGAACAGCTTGTAGTGCGCGGCCACCCCCCACGGGGCGCCCGGCTCCAGCGCCGAGAAGACCACCTCGCGGTTCGAGACCGCATAGTCGCGGTCGTCGCCGAACGGCTTGTCGGGAGCCTCGGCGTCGAAGCCCTTCATCAGGCGCACGGGCTCTGCCGAGGCGGCGCCGTTGGCGTCCAGCTTCAGGGCGAACAACTGCGAGCGCTCGCCGTCCTGCCAGTCGTCCCAGATGAACATCGGCAGCCGGTCGTAGACCTGGGCCGTCACCGGATTGCTGCGCCGCGTCTCGGCCTGCTGCCTGCTGCAGGCGAGCGTGTCGCAGTCGGCGAAGACGTGGGCGGCCACCACCAGGGTCCCGCCGTCGGGCGAGACGCGGTAGCTGGCCACGTTCACGGGCAGGTTGGTCACCTGGACCGCCGCTGCGCCGTCGGAATCGGTCCGCCACACCTGCTGCAGGCCGGTGCGGGCCGAGAGGAAGTAAAGGGTGCGGCCGTCGGAGGACCAGCGCGGCGCCGTGGCCGCCTTGTCCGAGATCGCCAGCACGCGCGGGAGCCGCGGGCTCCTGCGGTCCAGCACCCAGACCGTGCCGACGCCGCGGTTGTTGGCCCAGTCGGTGGCGCGCAGCGTGTAGGCGAGGAAACGGCCGTCGGGCGACAGCTGCGGGTCGCCCACCCTGTCCAGCAGGGCGAGGTCCTTGGCCGTGAAGGGCCGCGCTTCGGCGCCGCCCGCCATCAGGACGATCCCAGCGGCCAGGGCGGCCGCACACCTCGCGAACTTGAACATCAGCTTGAGCTTAGGCCCGAGGCCCCATCTTGCAATCGCAACACCCGGAGATACGGCGGCGCAAGCTTTTCGGCCGCCCCGGCGCGCCAGCGCCGAATAGAATCAACCGCGGAAAACGCAGAAGGTCAGCAGGCAAGGCCTCTTCCGCGCTTTTCCGCGTTTCAATGATTGCGCCTGCGGCGCGTTACGCCGGGATGGTCGCGGCGAAGATGACCCGCTCTTCCTGGACGTCGGCGAAGACGCGGCCGCCGGCGTCGGTGACGAAGAGGTGGGTGTAGTAGGCCTGGACCCAGTGGCCGTGCAGGCCCTCGCCAAGCGGCTGGCCTTGCAAGCCCGCCAGCACCTCAGGGCGCAGCCGCGCACGCGGACCGGTGGCCTCGACGGCGATCGCCAGCGAACTCCCCTCCTGCACCGCGCGCACCTTGGCCACGCCGCCGGTCGGCAGGGCCGCGCCGGCCATCTGGGCCAGATTGAGCAGGGCCCGGGCGGCGGGCTTGTTCACCGCAGGCGTATCGACCGCCCACTCGAGGGTGGCGCGCATGTGCTCGAAGACGCCGCTGGCCAGCTTGTCGAGGTCGCGCACGTCGAAGGTCTCAGCCGAGGCCGAGGCCCCGAACGCCACGCGGCAAAATGACAGCAGGTCGGCCAGCTTGCGCGCCGAGGACGTGATCAGGCCCATCGCCTCGTCGCGCATGTCGTGCGCCGAGGGGTCGTCCAGCAGGTCCAGGCCCGACGATATCGCGCTCGCGGGGCTGATGAAGTCGTGGCACATCCGGGCGGCCAGATAGGCGGCGATCTCAGCGGGGCGAACGGGCGCAGCCGTGGCGGTCTCGGTCATGGCGGGAATGACTAGAGCAAGACCCGTCAAAGTGGAATCGGCTTTGCGCCGTAGGGACACTCTCTCTAAGACACCGCGCATGGAGACGTGGGATCCGTTCCTGGAGCCGGGCGTCCTGGTGCGTCACCCCACGGAGGCCGACTGGGGGCTGGGCCAGGTCCAGTCCGTCGCCGGGCGCAAGGTGACCGTGAACTTCGAGAATGCGGGCAAGCAGACGATCGACGTGGCCGTCGTGACCCTGGTGTTCGTGGGCGACGATCCCCGAGGGTGAATTGAGCAACGAGAACGACGTCGGCCTGGTCCTGGCCGAGATCTGCGAGGCCGCCGCGGCCCTGATCCTGCCGCTCTGGAAGTCGGGCGTGGAGGTGCTGACCAAGGCCGACGAGAGCCCGGTCACCGAGGCCGACCAGCGTGGCGAGAAGCTGATCCTGGAGCACCTGGCTGAGAGGTTCCCCGGCGTGCCGGTGATCTCGGAAGAGGACGCCAGCGAGTTCGGCACGCCGGACGCCATCGGCCCGCGCTTCTTCCTGGTCGACCCGCTGGACGGCACCAAGGCCTTCGTCCGCGGCGACCCGAACTTCACGGTCAACATCGCCCTGATCGAGGACGGCCGCCCGGTCGCCGGCGCCGTCAGCGCCCCGCCCACCGGCGAGACGTGGTTCACGAGCAACGGCCAGGCAATGAAGCGGATCAACGGCGGTCCGGCCGTACCGGTGCGCGTCCGCGCCTGGCCGGCGGGCAAGGCCATCGCGCTGGTCAGCCACACCATGAAGGAAGAGACCGCCGTCAAGCTGGCCCAGGAGTACGGCTTCGACCTGCGCGAGCCGATGGACTCGTCGATCAAGTTCTGCCGCATCGCCGAGGGATCCTGCGATATCTATCCGCGGCACGGACCCACCATGGAATGGGACATCGCCGCCGGCCACGCGGTCCTGGAAGCGGCGGGCGGCACGGTGCTGACCCCGGAAGGCCGGCCCTTCGCCTACGGCAAGGCCGACGAGGGGTTCAGGAACGGCTGGTTCGTGGCGCGGGGTGGCTGAACCCCTTCAAGCTCGTCATCCCGCGAACAAGGCGCGGGATGACGCTCATTTTGAGGATCAGATCCGCCTGGCGTCGGCCAGGGGCGCGTCGGGGGCGGAGGTGGTGATCGGGCCATGGTATTCATCCGGAGCCGCCGCGTAGGCCGGGGTCAGTGCGCGGCCCAGCGCCCAGTAGCCCACGAACCCGATGGTGAAGGCCACACAGGCCAGGAGCAGGTAGGGCTTCAGGATATCCATGTTCTGCGGTGAAGCTTGGTTTGCGCCGGTTACCGGATAGTCAACGGACGCCTCCGGAAGGGGTTGCTGTCCCGCTTCCCCTTGTTTTTGAGAATTCGTCGCATTAGCAGGAAGGGCGGCCGTGCGGTCGCGCTTGGAGAGTTGCCTTCCCATGACCGTGCTTGCGAGGCTGCGCCGGCTCTGGCTCGACGTGCACCTCTGGATCGGCGCGGGACTCTTGATCGCGCTTGTTCCGTTGAGCGTCACCGGTTCCATCCTCGTTTGGCATGATGCCCTCGACCGGGCCCTGTATGCCGACAGGTACGCAACAACAGGACCATCGGCTTCACGTCACATCATTGACTATGCGCAAGCCGCGCAGGCCGCGTTCGGCGACCGCGCCACGCTGACTCAGGTCCGTTTGCCGCAGGAAGCTGGCGATCCCGTGGTGGCCGTAGGCCGTCTGGCGGGGCCGCCCGGGCCCGGCGGGCGGCCCCGCACACTGAACGCCTGGATCGACCCGCCGACGGCGAAGGTCCTCGACACCGCCGAAGTGGCCAAGGGCTTCACCATGGTGACGCACCGCCTGCACGGCTCGCTGCTGATCCCCGAGATCGGGCGCAAGGTGGTGGGCTGGCTGGGCTGGGCGATGTTCGTGTCCTGCGCCACGGGCCTGTGGCTGTGGTGGCCGCGGCACGCCGGGTTCGCGAAGGGCCTGCGCTGGCATCGGGGCGCTTCGACCCTCTTCAACCTGCACCACACGATCGGCTTCTGGATCTGCCTGCCGCTGGCGGTGCTGTCGCTGACCGGCGTCTACATCTCTTTCCCGCAGACCAGCCGCGCACTGTTCGGGCTGCCGCAACAGCCGCCGCGCAACGCTGGGCCGAACCGCTTCGCCCCGCCGCTGCCGCAGACGAAGCTGACGCTCGCCCAGGCGGTCGCCGCCGCCCAGGCCGAGGCGCCCGGCGCGGCTGTCACCGAGGTCAACGTCCCCACCCGCGGCAAGGACCCGGCCTGGCGCGTGGGCCTGAAAGCGCCCGGCGCCGAGCGGGCGAAGACCGTGCAGGTCGTCGACGCCACGGGCGAGGTGAAGGCCGGCCGCGGCGGGCCTGGCGGGCCTGGCGGCCCGGGGGGCCCGGGAAGCGGCGGCGAGGACAAAATCTCCCCGCTGATGCGCAAGATCCACGACGGCGCCGGCATGGGTATCGTCTGGCAGACGGTGATCTTCCTGGGCGGTCTGGCCCCTGCTGTGCTGGGGATCACCGGCGTCGTCATGTGGCTGCGCCGACGCGCGCGTCGCAGGGCCATCCGGCACGGCCTGGCCGCACCCCTCGTCTAGTTGCAACCAATTCTCATTGCCAAGGCAGAGCGCGGCTCTTAAGAACGCTTCTTACTTTCAATCTCATCCGTTCCGAGGTCTTCCGTGAGAGTCCGTCGCCACGCCGTCGTCATCGCACTCGCGCCGCTGGTGTTTGCCTCGGGCTCAGCATCCGCGCATGCCGCCGAGGCCGGCGACGCTGCCGAGGTCAGCGGCGTCACGGTGATCGCACCGCGCGACGATACCTACCGGGCCCAGCGTACGGTCACCGCGACCAAGACCGACACCGCGCTGCGCGATACGCCGCAAGCGATCACGGTCGTCACCGACGAGCTGATCCGCGATCAGGCGATGCAGACCATGGCCGACGTGCTCCGCTACGTGCCGGGCATCACCATGGGCCAGGGAGAGGGGCACCGCGACGCTCCCACAATCCGCGGCAACGCCACCACGGCGGACTTCTTCGTCGATGGTGTGCGCGACGACGTCCAATACTTCCGCGACCTCTACAACGTGGAGCGGGTGGAGGTGCTGAAAGGCCCCAACGCCATGATCTTCGGCCGCGGCGGCGGGGGCGGCGTGATCAATCGCGTGACCAAGAAGGCCGATTGGTCCGACGCGCGGTCGCTCAATCTCGAACTGGGCTCCTGGGACCATCGCCGTGCGTCTGTCGACGTCGGCCAGCCGCTCAGCGACAGCTTCGCCGGCCGCGTCGTGGCCATGTACGAGCGCTCGGAGAGCTTCCGCGACTTCGTCAACCTGGAGCGCTGGGGCGTGAACCCGTCGGTCGGCTGGCGCAACGGCCAGGGGCTGACGGTGTCTCTCGCCTACGAGCACTTCGAGGACGACCGCACCACCGACCGCGGCGTCCCGTCCTTCCTGGGCAGGCCGTCGCCCGCGCCGCGCGGCGCCTTCTTCGGCGATCCTGAGCGCAGCTACGCCCGCACCAACGTCGACCTCGTGAACCTGAGCGTCGAGTACGAGGTCTCGGACACGCTGGAAATCCGCAACCGCACCGTCTACGGCGACTACGACAAGTTCTACGCCAACATCTTCCCGGGCAACGCGGCCATGGCCGGAGCGGACGGCCAGCCCGCCACCTATCCGCTGCAGGCCTACCAGAACGACGGCCCGCGCGAGAACCTGTTCAACCAGACCGACATCGTCTGGAAGACCGAGTTCGGCGGCATGGGACACACCGTCCTGGCCGGCGCGGAGTTCGGCCGCCAGAAGACCTCCAACCTGCGCCGCACCGGCCACTTCAATACGGTGACGGGCCCGACCACCTTGGCCGGCCAGCCGTTCAGCGACCCGACGCGCCGCGGCCTGCCCATCTTCTTCACCACTACCGGCGGCGATGCCAACAATCGGGTCAAGGCCACGGTCGCCGCCGCCTACGTCCAGGATCAGGTCGAGATCACACCGCAGCTGCAACTGATCGCCGGCCTACGCTACGACAGCTTCGACGTGGAATTCTTCGATCGCCGCGCCTCGGTGACGGGCCGCCGTGACTTCTCGCGCCGGGACGATCTCTGGTCGCCGCGCCTTGGCCTCGTCTTCAAGCCGATCGAGCCGGTCTCGCTCTACGCCAGCTACAGCGTCTCCTACCTGCCGAGCTCGGGCGACCAGTTCTCATCCCTCAACGCCACCAGTGAGACGCTCGAGCCCGAGGAGTTCGAGAACCTGGAGCTGGGGCTGAAGTGGGAGATCACGCCCGACCTGTTCCTGACCGCCGCGCTCTACCGCCTCGACCGGGAGAATACGACCGCACCCGATCCGACGCGGCCTGGACAGGTCGTTCTGACCGGCGCCCAGCGGACCGAAGGCTTCGAAGCGGGCCTCGCCGGCCGCATCACCGCCGTCTGGGAGGTGGTCGCGGGCTACGCCTGGCAAGACGCCGAGATCACCAGCACCACGTCGGCTGCGCCCGCCGGGCGAGAGGTCCCGCTCGTGCCCGAGCACACGTTCTCGCTCTGGAACAAGTATGATCTGAGCGATCGGTTCGGCCTCGGCCTGGGCGTCGTCCATCAGACCAAGATGTTCGCCTCGATCTCGAACGCCGTGACGCTGCCGGGCTTCACGCGCGTGGACGCGGCCGTGTTCGTGCGGCTGACCGACCAGGTTCGAGCGCAGGTGAACATCGAGAACCTGTTCGACAAGCGCTACTTCCCGACCAGCCACGGCGACAACAACATCCTGCCGGGCGCCCCGCGCGCAGTCCGGGTGTCGCTGCGCGCCGATTTCTGAGGCTGACTGCGGCCGGGCTTCCGGAGCCCGGCCGTGTCGCCGTCAGCAGCGGTCCGTGCGGTCGATCTCGCGGCCGAGCAGCGCGCCGGCGCCCGCGCCGATGATCGTGCCGGCGGTCCGGTCGCGGCCGCCGTCGATCTCGCGACCCAGCAGGGCGCCCGCCGCGCCGCCGACGATGAGACCGGTCGTGCCGCCCGAACGGCAGCTCGAGCGATAGTGACGGCGCGGGGCTTCACGGTAGTAGCGCGGCGCAGGCTCGTAGTAGCGCTCGCGGTAGACCGGCCGCTCCTCCACGTAGACGCGCTCGCGGTAGTAGACGGGCCGCTCTTCCACGTAGACCCGCTCATGGTAGCGGTGGTGGTGATGGTGGTGCTTGCGGTGGCCCCGCCCATATCCGTCGGCCAAGGCCGCCGTCGGGATCACGGTCGCCGCCGTCGCCAAGCCGGCGGCCACCATCAGCATCTTGCGCCAGGTCGTCATCTCGTCCCTCCGGGTCCGGGCCGCGCGTCCCCTCGACGTGCGGCGTTGGCGAAGGGCTCGCATGTCGCCGCTGCCATCTGCCTGAAGCCAGGTTTCAGGTTAGGTTCATCTTGGGGTTGTCACGGTCACGCTTGTTGGTTGTTTCTCCGATTCGACTTGCCCGCCGTTCGGCGCGACTGTCGCGGGCAGGCAAGCGGGAGGACGCCATGGCCGACGGGACGCAGGTGTTCGAGCACATCCTCTGGGAACGCCGCGGCCAGGTGGGCGTGCTGACGCTCAACAAGCCCGACCGGCTGAACGCGCTGTCCGTGGCCATGCGCGACGAGGTGGCCGCCGTGCTGGACGCCGCTCGCGCCGACGACGAGCTGCGCTGCCTGGTGCTGACGGGCGCGGGCCGCGGCTTCTGCTCGGGCGCCGACCTGCAGGCCGGCGCGGCGGTGATGGCCGAGGGCGGCCTCGTGCGGAAGGACCAGAACGAGCGCATCGACGAGATGGGCTGGGTGGGCCGCTGGGCCTCGATGTGGGCCCGCTTCGACAAGCCGGTGATCGGGGCCATCAACGGCGTGGCGGCCGGCGCAGGGCTCTCCACCGCCATGGCCTGCGACGTGCGCATCGGCTCCGAGCACGCCCGGTTCAAGAGCGTGTTCATCGAGCGCAACCTGTCGCCGGACTCGGGCTTGAGCTTCTACCTGCCGCGCGTGGTGGGCTATGCGGCCGCCGCCGACATGATCTTCACCAGCCGCGCCGTGGGCGCCGAGGAGGCGCTGCGGATCGGGCTCCTGAACCGCGTCGTCGCCGCCGACGAGCTGCTGGACGCCGCCGTCGCCTACGCGGGCGAGATGGCCGGCTGGCCGCCCCTGGCTCTGCGGATGTCCAAGCGGGTGCTGCAGCACAACCAGGACGCCGGCCTGGAGGACGCCCTGCGCTACGAGAGCCTCGGGCTGGAGTTCGCGCGCCGCGCGCGCAACGACGTGAAGGAATCCCAGGCCGCGTTCCGCGAGAAGCGTAAAGGCGTCTACACGGGCGATTGAAAACCCGATATCCCGCCGCCAACGAAGGAGACCACCATGCCCCTCGACGCCGGCGCGCCCCAGAAGACCTACCGCTGGGACGATCCCCTCGACCTTTCCTCGCGCCTCTCGGAAGAGGAGCGGATGGTCTGGGACGCGGCGCGCCAGTACGCCCGCGAGAAACTGCTGCCGCGGGTGGTCTCGGCGTTCGCCGACGAGCGGTTCGACCGCGAGATCATGACCGAGATGGGCGAGTTGGGCTTCCTCGGCCCGACGCTGCCCGAGGAGTACGGTTGCGCCGGCGTGAACCACGTGGCGTACGGGTTGATCGCCCGCGAGATCGAGGCGATCGACTCGGGCTACCGCTCGGCGATGAGCGTGCAGAGCTCGCTCGTCATGTACCCGATCTATGCGTTCGGCTCGGAGGAGCAGAAGCGCAAGTACCTGCCCGGCATGGCCGCCGGCCGCATCATCGGCTGCTTCGGCCTGACCGAGCCCGACGGCGGCTCGGACCCGGCCTCGATGCGCACGACCGCGAAGAAGGTCTCGGACGGCTACGTCCTGAACGGCGCGAAGATGTGGATCACGAACTCGCCGATCAGCGACGTGGCGCTGGTGTGGGCCAAGCTGGACGGCAAGATCCGCGGCTTCCTGGTCGAGCGCGGGACCAAGGGTTTCGAGACGCCGAAGATCCTGAACAAGCTCAGCCTGCGGGCCTCGGTGACCGGCGAGATCGCGCTGAGCGACGTGCACGTGCCAGCAGACGCCATGCTGCCCGGCGTGGAGGGCTTGCGGGGGCCGTTCTCGTGCCTGAACAAGGCGCGCTACGGCATCGCCTGGGGCGCCATGGGCGCGGCCGAGTTCTGCCTGCACGCTAGCCGGGACTACGTGTCGAGCCGCAGCCTGTTCGGCCGCACCCTGGCCTCGCGCCAGCTGGTGCAGAAGAAACTGGCCGACATGTCCACCGAGATCGCGCTGGGCTTCGAGGGCGCGCTGGCCCTGGGCCGGCTGATCGACGAGGGCGCGTGGGTGCCGGAAGCCATCTCGATGCTGAAGCGCAACAACTGCGGCAAGGCGCTGGATATCGCCCGCGTCGCCCGCGACATGCACGGCGGCAACGGGATTTCCGGCGAGTACCACGTGATGCGCCACGCGGCGAACCTCGAGACGGTGAACACCTACGAGGGCGCCCACGACGTGCACGCGCTGATCCTGGGCCGGGCGATCACGGGCGAGAGCGCGTTCTGAAGGCGCGCGGCCTGAGGTCGCGCGTTTTTCACATACAACTCAAAATTTACGTTTGTGACGGTAAAGCCTTCGCCGCCTTGAGTCCGGTTATGCCGGACCAAGCCTCGGGGGAGGTTCAATGGCCCGGAAGAGCGCGACACGCGCCGCCGACAAGGCCGAGATGATCCAGTGGCTGTTCCAGAACAGCCGCGACCTCATGCATGTCGCAAGAGACGGCGTCTTCCAGTTGGTCAATCCCGCCTGGTGCGAGCTGACCGGCCTGACCGAGGACGAGTTCGTCGGCCGCCCCCTGCTGGACTTCTATCATCCGGACGACCACGCCAGCATCCGCCAGCGCGTGACCGCGATGCAGTCGGGCGAATCGTCCGAGAGCGAGATCCGCGTCCGCCGCGCGGACGGCGACTGGCAATGGTTCATCGCCCGCAGCCACAGGATGGCGAACGGGGCCTTCATCGTGTCGCTGCGCGACGCCACCGCCGACCGCGCCCGTCGCGACGAGATCGAGGAGGCGCGGCGCACCCGCAAGCTGCTGGGCGCCCAGGCCGGCCTCGGCATGTGGACCTTCGACCCGCTTGCCAACGCCATCTGGTGGTCGGACGAGATCCGCGACTTGATCGGCTTCGACGACGACGACGCCTGGACCCCTGACCGCTTCCACGACTTCGTCCACCCGACCGACCGCGACCGCCTGCGCGCCGAGCTCGCGCGTTGCGTCCAGAGCGGCGAGTCCCTGAGGACCGAGCACCGCATCCGCGGCCGCGACGGCTGGCTGACGATGCGGGTGACGGTGCGCACCGAGAAGGTCGCCGAGGGCGTGCATGCGCTCACGGGCATCTCGGAGGACATCACCGAGTTGGCAGCCGCCCGCGACGCCGCCCGCCGGGGTGAGCGGCAGATGAAGAAGGCGCAACGCCAGGTGGCGTCGAACGCCGCGCGCCTGAACGTGGCTCTCGAGGCGGCCGAGGCCGGTGTCTACGAGATCGACCACATCAAGAAGAGCTTCTGGTGCTCGCCCGAGTTCGAGCGGATCACCGGCCAGAAGAACTCGGACTACAACGAGGCGATCGACCTCCGCTATCCGGGCTTCCACGTCGACGACCTGCCGCACGTCCGCGCCTCGTTCCGCGCGCTGCACCGGGGCGACAAGCAGTCGGGCGAGAGCTTCGAGGCGCGCATCGTCCGCCCGGACGGGACCGAGCGCTGGGTGCGCGTCTTCCACCACCTGCTGGTCACCAGGAACGGGCGCTGGCTGAAGGCCGTGGGCCTGGTCCAGGACTGCGACGTGCTGAAGCGCCAGGAGCTGGCGCTGAAGGAGGCCCAGCGGGCGGCCGAGGCCGGCGCCGAGGCCAAGGCCGCGTTCCTGGCCAACATGAGCCACGAGATCCGCACGCCCATGAACGGCGTGATGGGCGTGCTGCACCTGCTCAAGAACGAGAACCTGACGGACGACGGCCGCGCGCTGCTCGGCGAGGCGCTGTCGTGCGGCGCCATGCTGGCCGAGTTGCTGAACGACGTCATCGATTTCTCGAAGATCGAGGCCGGCCGCCTGGAACTGGTCGACGAGCCGGTCGATCCGGCCGCACTGGTGTCGGGTGTCGTGCGGCTGCTGGAGCCGCAGGCGCGCGCCAAGGACCTGCGGATCATCTTCCAGTGCGATCCGAGCGTCGGCTGGGTGCGCTCCGATCCTGTCCGCCTGCGCCAGGCGCTGTTCAACCTGGTCGGCAACGCCGTGAAGTTCACTGAGACGGGCCACGTGCTGGTGCGCACGATGCAACCCGCGCCCGGCCGGCTGCGGTTCGAGATAGAGGACACCGGCGTCGGCATCCCCAAGCCCGCCCAGGCGCGGCTCTTCGAGCGGTTCAACCAAGCCGACGTCTCGACCACCCGGCGGTTCGGCGGCTCGGGCCTGGGCCTCGCGATCACGCGCCGCCTCGCCGAGCTGATGCATGGCGACGTGGGCTTCACGTCGCGCGAGGGCCAGGGCTCGACGTTCTGGATCGAGGTGCGCGCCGACGTAGCGCAGGCGCCGGTCGAAACGATCGAGAGTACGTCCGCCGTGCTGGAGGGCGTGCGGGTCCTCGTCGTCGAGGACAACGCAACCAACCGGCTGATCGCCACCAAGCTGCTCGAGAACCTGGGCGCCGACGTCGAGACCGCGGCCGACGGCTATGCGGGCGTCGAGGCGGCCGAGCGCGGCGGATTCGACCTGATCCTGATGGACATCCAGATGCCGGGCATCGACGGGGTCGAAGCGACCCGCCGCGTCCGCGCCCTGGGCGGCGCCGCCGCGCAGACCCTGATCGTGGCGCTGACCGCCAACGTGCTGGCCCACCAGCGCGCTTCGTACCTCGACGCCGGCATGGACGGCGTGGTCGGCAAGCCCATCTCGCCCGCCGCCCTGGTCGCCGAAATCGCCGCCGCCGCCGAGCGCCGCGCCGGCGGCCTGACAGAAGCGACCGCCGCGGCCTAGGACCTCAGCGCGCCCAGCATGATCCGGCGCAGCGCCTCAACGGCGTCCTTGCGGGTCAGGCGGCCGGCGGCGGCGGCCTGGGAGAGGGTGTCGGCGGCGCCGATGACGCCCAGCAGCAGGGTCTTGGCGCCCTTGGCCGGCAGGGTCGCGAAGCGCGCCAGCGCCCCGCGGTAGAGCTCGACGTACTCCTCGCGCATGGCGTGGCGGAAGTCGTCCATCTCCTCGGTCGCCGAGAGCGCTGCGGCGATGGCGCCGAATTCCTTGCCGGCCTGCAGCGTGCAGTCGACGTAGGCCGCCGAAAGGATCGCCACGGCGTCGTCCAGGGTGCGTGCCTCGTTTCGCAGCGCTTCGCGCGCCGCCTCGGCCTGGCGGGCGTCGAAGTGGCGGTAGAGGGCCACCAGCAGGCCAGCGCGGGTCTCGAAGTGCTCGTAGGCGATGGGCTTGGTGACGCCCGCCTGTTCGGCGACGCGGGCGAGGGTCAGCGCGTCGGTCCCCTCGGCGCGCACGATGGCTGCCGCGGTCTCCAGGAGCTGGATACGCCGCTGGTCGCGCGGCATGCGCCGTCCGGTCACACGCTTGACTCCAAACCTACGATCCGTAACTTACTAATCGTAACTTACAGAACGTAACATCAGGAAGGAAGGAAGCATGACCGTCGAGGCCGTTCAACTGGCGCCGGTGGACGAAAGCCAGGCCGCCCGCTTCGCGCCCTTGGTCGCGGGGCTGGTCCGCGCCACCGGGCCGGTCAGCTACGACTACCAGTTCGGGACCGGCGGCCTGCTGGAGCGGCTGGTGGCCGCGTCGTGGACCGTGCCCGACACCCTGTTCTGCGCGGCCTGCACGACCGCGGCGACGGCCGGCGACGAGTTGCTGGGGATCGAGATCGGCTTCGCGGGCCCGAACTTCGACGCCTTCAAGAAGAACCTCGCCGCCCTGGCGCCCGGCCTCATCGCGCGGGGCGAGGTGACCTACGACGAACTGGTGGGGCTGACGGTGCGGGCCGGCAAGGCCAGCTACCTCAACGCCCACGTACCCGACGACGTCTACTACCTCCATGCCCTGTCGGCGTTCCCGCAGCATCGCGGCAAGGGCATCGGCAAGGCCCTCCTGCAAAGGGCGATCGGGCGGGCCCGGGCCGCCGGCTACCGCGAGCTGCAGCTCGACGTGCTGGCCGGCAACCCGGCGGTTCAGTTCTACCAGGCGATGGGCCTGCAGGTCCTGGCCGAGATCCGCTCGCCCGAGCTCTCGCGCGACCACGGCTTCCCGTCCGAGTACCGCATGGCGGTGACGCTGTGAGGGTGCTGATCGCGGGGGGCTACGGCCTGGTGGGCGGCCAGATCGCGCGGCGGCTGCGCGAGGCCGGCCACGATCTCGAACTGGTGCTGGCTGGCCGCAACCCCGACGCGGGCGCGGCGCTGGCTGCAGAGCTCGGCGCCACGACGGCGAAGCTGGACGTCGCCGATCCCGCCCCGGACCTCGCAGCCCTCGGGCCCGTCGACCTGGTGGTCGCCGCGTTGCAGGACCCCGGCGACAACCTGCTGATGGCGGCGCTCCGGAGCGGCGCAGGCCACATCGGCATCGTTCGGACGGCCGAGAGCATGGCGTCGTCAGCCATCGCCGCGGCGGCGCTGGCCCAGCGGCCGGCGCTGATGCTGGGCCACTGGCAGGCCGGCGTGCTGACCCTGGCGGCGCTGGCGACAGCCCGAGACTTCGCGTGCGTGGACGGCGTCGCCATGGCCGCGCTTTACGACTACGCCGACCCCATCGGCCCCATGACCGCGAACGACGCAGGCGGCTTCGTCGGCGCGGCGCTGATCCGGCGCAGCGGCGCCTGGGAGAGCGTGCCGGCCTCGGAGAACGGTCGGTCCGTGTCGCGAGCCGGCCAGCCGGCGTTCGACGCCTTGCCGATGGGCGTGCTGGACACGCCGGCCCTGGCGGCCATGACCGGCGCGCGCGATGCGCGCTTCGACCTGGGGACGGGCGTATCCCGCGGGACGGCGGCCGGCGGCGCGGCCTCGCACGACCTCTACATCGAGCTCACCGGCCGCGACGCCGCGGGCGCATCCATGTCCCGCCGTATCGTCGTCAGCGACCCGCACGGCCAGGCGCATCTGACGGCGCTGGGAGTGCTCCTCGGCGTCGAGCGGGTGCTGGGCCTGGACGGCGCGCCGCCGCCGGCTGCAGGCCTCTGGTTTCCGGAAGGCGTGCTGGACCCGCTCCGGGCCATGGCTCGGCTGCAGAGCTTGGGCGTGACCGTGGAGGCGGGCGCGTGAGCAGCATGCGAGCCCTGGCTGTCGATCCTGCGACCCGGACCTCGCGGGTTGTCGAGGCGCCGATCCCCAAGCCCGGGCGGGGCCAGATCCTCATCGAGGTGAGTGTCGCCGGCGTCAACGAGATGGACGTCCAGGTGCGGGCGGGCGGCTGGGCGAAGCAGGTGGCGCAGTTCCGCCGCGCGGGGCCCGTGCTGACCGGCTTCGACTTCGCCGGCCGGGCGGCCAACGACGGACGGCGCATTCGCGCGGGCCAACGAGTGGTCGGCTATTCCCCCGTGCTGGACGGCCCGCGCATGCACGCCCGCTTCGCCGTCGTGCCGGAGAACGCCATCGTGGCCTTGCCCGAC